>JBPYFQ010000053.1:0-53836 GCA_051985625.1 Solirubrobacteraceae bacterium | reverse complement strand
TAGAGCTGTTGGCCGACGAGCAAGTCGCGGCGTTTGAGGGCTCAGAGCACGTGGAGGCTGCGCTGACCGGCAAAGGCGATCGCGTGGCGTGCGACTTCGTGGTCGCCGGCGTGGGGATCCAGCCCGAAGTGCCGTCGTTCGTCGGCGCGTCGGTGGCGCAGTCCAACGGCGTGGATGTTGACGAGCGGTTACGCGCCAGCCAACCCGACGTCTACGCCGCCGGGGACGTGGCAAACCAGCTGCATCCGGTGTTCGGACGCGTTCGAGTTGAGCACTACAACAACGCCGAAAAGCAAGGGCGTGCGGCGGGCAGGTCGATGCTCGGCTCATCCGACCCGTACGACTACATTCACACCTTCTGGTCCGATCAGTACGAGCACAAGCTGGAGTACGTCGGCCACGCGACGCAGTGGGATGAGTTCGTGGTGCGGGGGAGCCTGGCGGAACGGAGGCTGGTGGGGTTCTACGTGCGGGACGGCGTGGTCCGAGCCGCCGTCGGTCTGGACCGGGGCGGAGACCCCGAGCTGGACACGGACGGGGAGATGGCCGCGTGCGCCCGGCTCGTGGCCGAGCGGGCCGCGCCGGGCTCGGCCCGGCTGGCCGACGAGGCGGTCGACCTGTGGTCGCTGTAGAGCGTCACTCGTTCGAGAACAGCGGCACGTTGGCGCCGCTGGCGGCCACCACCGGGCCGTCGAGGAGCGCCAGGATCAGCCGCGCCACATCGCCGGGCACCAGGCCCGGGCGCAGGTCAGGGTTCGCCCGGCGGAGCATCTCGGTGTCCACCGCCCCCGGGCTGATGCAGATCGCGCTGATCCCGAGCGGCTTGCCCTCCACCGCGATCGCCTCGGTCAGGCCGATCACCCCGTACTTGGACACGTTGTAGGCGGCCAGTCCCGGGAACTTCTCGGTGGCGTAGACGCCGGACAGCGAGGCGATGGTGACGATCCGGCCTCCGCCGCCGGCCCGCATCTCGCTGAAGGCGGCGCGGCAGCACTGGAAGGCGCCGGTCAGGTTGACCGCCAGCGTCCGGTCCCAGATCTCCGGAGTGGTCTGCTCGAACGGCGCGGGCGTCAGCACGGCGGCGGCGCAGACGAGGGCCGCCAGCTGACCCTCGCCGGCCACGGCGGCGAACAACGCCTCGACGTCCCCAGGCCGGCCGACGTCGGCCGGCACGGCGAGAGCCTGGCCGCCGGCCTGTTCGATCCGCCGGGCGACGTCCTGAAGGGCGCCGCCGTCGCGCGCCGCCAGGACGACGCGTGCGCCGGCCGCCGCCAGCGCCTCCGCGGTCGCCGCCCCGATCCCCCGGCTGGCGCCCGTCACGAGCGCGAGCCGTCCCTGGACCCAGTGTCCGGCCTCAGCCACCGGCTCGGGTTCCCACAGCGGCGCCGGCGAGCCGCTCGTAGAGCTGTTCGTGGGCGACCAGGCTGCCGTCGATGTCGAGATGGTCCTCCGCGTGGCGGCGGCAAGCCGTCCGGGAGACTGCCGCCGACGCGCTCACGGCCTTGGCCGCGGCGGGCAGATCGTCGGATGCGACCAGGAACCCGGTCACGCCGGCCACGACGACCTCGTCGAGCGCGCCCCGCCGGAAGGCAACCACCGGGGTGCCGCAGGCCTGCGCCTCGGCCGCGACCATGCCGAACGGCTCCTCCCACCGGGCCGGGCAGAGCACCACGGCGGCGCGCCCCATCGCCTCCCACAGGACGGGCTGGGGGACGCCGGGATGGACCGCCACGCCCGGCTGCCCGCTGAGCGGGTCGATCCGCTCCCGGGCGTATGCGGCGTCGTAGCGATCGCCGAAGACGTCGATCGCGACCCCCGCCAGGCGTGCGATCGCGATCGCCTCGGCGGCGCCCTTCTCCGGACTCAGCCGGCCGGCGAACAGCGCGCCGGAACCGGCGGCGGGCGAGAACGGAATCCGGCGGGTGGGGATGTACGGCGGCAGGACCTCCCGGACCGGAACGACGGTGCGCCACGCCCGCGCCTGCCGGCGGGAGACGGTCGCCACCGTGGGTACCGGGTCGCGGCGGGCCGCCTGGCGCAGCGCGCCCGCCACCTCCCGGTCAGGCGGTAGATGCAGCGTGTGCACGACGGGCGCGCCGAGGCCCGACGCCAGCCTGACCGCGGGGGCGTCGAACGCGTGGTTGTGCACGACGTCGTACCGGCTCTGGCGCACCAGGGAATAGACCTGGGCGAAGGCCCGCTCAGCGACCGCAGACCCACCCGTGGGGGCGCCGGAGGGGCGGTACAGCGTGGCCTCGAGCTCACCGTGGTCGACTCCGGTGTCGACCACCGCCACGCCCGGCACCTCCGATCCGGAGGCGGCGTAGAGGTGCACATCGTGGCCTCTGGCCACGAGCCCCCGCGCCAGCTCGGCCAGGAACACCTGGGAGCCCCCCCGCTGCGGTTCCCGGATCGGGCTGACGAGCGGGGCGACGATCGCCACCTTCACGCGGCCATCACCTTGAAGGCGACGTCGCGCGGGGGGTTGACCCCCAGGACGTCGAACGAGACACGTCGCTGGCCGCGGCGGCGGACCTCCGCCGCCGCCCGGGGGTAGAAGATCTCGGTCAGCTCCGCGGCCTCCTGCGGGCTGGCGAACTCCACGAACATCTCACCGGCGAAGCTCAGGTACTGATAGCCGCGGTCCTGGAGCCAGCCGACGTGGTTGGGCCAGATGATCGCGACGCAGCCACCCGGCCGGCAGACGCGCTCCATCTCGGCCAGGCCGCTGTCCCCGCCGTGCCCCGCGTGCGGCGTGAACGCCGAGCAGGCGACGACCAGATCAGCCCAGTCGTCCGCCAGCGGCAGGTCGTCGAAGAAGCCCGGGGACACGCGCACGCGCCCGCCCGGGTCGGCGCCCCCGAGCTTGCGCGTGAGGATCTCGCGCAGCGGCCGGGCGGGCTCGACGGCGACGATTTCCCGCGCGCGTCCGAGCAGCGCAAGCGTGAGGCGACCCGTCCCGGCTCCGACCTCGACGATCCGATCGACGTGGGCCGGGAGCCACTCGAGCACGGCCGGATGGAGCCGTTCGGCGCTGGCCAGGCGGTCATAGAGCTCCGGCTCCCGGCGGTACAGGACCTCCCAGGCGAGGACGACGTCGATATCGGGCCCGCCGCCCTCGCCTCGCCCGGCGGCCAGGAACCGCCGGGCCTCGTCGGCGCTCAGCGCGTCGAGGTCGGCGACCGTGTAGCGCGTGCGCACCTCAGGCCCCCGCTGCGACAGAGCGTCACCCTCGTTCACCGACCTCGGCCCAGTTCTTCTCGGTCTCCCACACTCGGACCGTCCGGAGCGCCCGCTCCGGCAGTTCCGGCGCAATTCTCTCCCAGAACGCCCGGGCTAGGTTCTCGGCGGTCGGGATCAGCCCTTCCAGCCATGGAACGTCGGTGTTCAGGTTGCAGTGGTCGACGTCCTCGATGATCCGCCGGGAGACGACGCTCGCGAGCCGTTTGAGGTCCAGCACGTAGCCGGTGGCCGGATCGATCTCGCCCGCCACCACGACCTCGACCACGTAGTTGTGGCCGTGGAGGTTGGCGCACTTGCCGTACAGACGCCGGTTCTCGGCCTCCGACAGCTCTGGATTTCGGAGCACGTGGGCGGCGTTGAACGCTTCGCGGCGGCTGACCAGCGCGGTCGTCGGGGCGGGCGCGGTGGCGCGCGGGGCGACCTGCGGAACGGGGTCAGTGAGCTCGCGATACACCACCACAACCTCCAGGGTCGGCCCTCAGCAGCTACCGGTGACCCCGACGATACCGGCCGGCGCCACCCGGGCGGGGCCACGGGCGGGCGGGCCTACTTCCAGACCCAGAACACGAAGTATCCGGTCAGCATCACCAGCAGGCCGACCGTGAGCGCCGCGTAGGGGAGGAGACCAGCTCGTTTGGGTCCCAGCTGGTGCTCCCCGGCCGGGACCAGGTCGGCGAACATGTGATCGGGAAAGCGGCCCTTGTCGGTGACATGGTGCCGGTAATAGAAGACGGGCACCGCGATCAGCGCGCAGACCCAGCCGGTGATCAGCGTCCCCTGGCCCCATGCGTTGGCCCCGGCGCCGAGCAGGAACACGTTGAGGTAGGCGAAGCATACCCCCAGGATGAACAGCGGCCGTGGCGCCTTGAACGGTCGTGGAACCCGCGGATTGTCGATGCGATGGATCCATCCGGCATTGAGGTTCAGGAAGTTGAAGATCATGTAGTTGCAGTTGGAGACCGCCAGCACGAACGTGTAGTCGGACATCAGCAACAGCACCAGGTTCAGGCCGAGGTCGGTCCACATGGCGTAGGTCGGCACCTTGTGGTCGTTCAGGTGCGAGAGGTACTTCGGAAACCAGCCGTCCTCGCCGCCCTGGAACAGCGTCCGCGAGGACCCGGACATGGCGGTCATGATGGCCAGCACCAAGGTGAAGAACAGGAGTACGACGAACACCTTGGTGACGAACTCACCGGTGTGGAGCATGCCGGCCAGCGCGCTGCCCACGCCGGCGCCGGAGGCGATCCCCGGGGCGAGCATGGCCTGGGTTCCGAGCACGCCCTGGAAGACGAATGGGACCAGGAAGTAGGCGGCGATGCAGAACGTCCCCGCCCACAGGATCGCTCGGACCATGTCACGGCTCGGGTTCTTGAACTCGCTCATGTAACAGACCGTGGTCTCGAACGCGTAGGCCGACCAGGCGGCGATGAACAGCGCGCCGAGGAACAGGGTCCAGCCGCTCAGGTTCCAGTGGCCGTTGATCGGCGTGAACGGGGTGAAGTTCCTGGTGGCCACGTCGCCCGTGAACAGGGGGATCAGAGTGACGATCAACAGCGGCGTCAGCGAGCCGACGGTGAGGATCGTCTGGATGCGGGCGGTGCGCAGGATCCCGCGGTGCTGGATGTTCCACACCACCAGCAGGATCAGGGCTCCGATGATGAACGTCGCGTTGACGCGCAGGGTCAGTCCCGGCTTCAGGAAGCCGAGGTTGACCAGCGTGACCTGCCAGGTGTTGATGCGGGCCGTGGGCGCGAAGAACACCGACAGCAGGTAGCCGGCGCCGAGGCCGGAGCCGATGGCCAGGACCGGCGTCCAGGCCAGCCAGTTGCACCACAGCGAGATGGGGGCGGCGACCTTCGTGTACCGAATCCACGCGGTGGCGCCGTGCACCGCGGTCCCGCCCGACTTGCGGGGGTGCAGCCCCGCGATCTCGGCGAAGATGAACGCGTCCACGAAGCCGATGAGGACCGAGAGGGTCCAGACGAGCACGGCGACCGGACCGGTCAGCGCCGAGATCCCGCCCATCGAGAACAGGACGAGCGCCGGAACGCCGGCCGCGATGAAGAAGGCGCCGAGCCAGCTCAGGTCCCGCCGCATGTTGGTCAGGCGGCGTGAGGCCAGATAGTCGTCCGGGGCCGCCTCGACCGAGCCGGCCGGGGCCTCGCGGACGGAGGTGGTGACCTCGGGCTCCATCGTGTCTGCCGCTAGGCGAGGACGGTCGCCGGAGTCGACTGGCGCGCGGCCTCGTCAGGCACGGCCGGGGTCGTCTCCCGCAGGTGCAGCGGCAGTCCGTCCTGGACGCGACGGCGATACACGTAGAGCAGGAGCGAGATGAGGAGCACTCCGACCCCGATGAACGTCTTGCTCAATCCGTACCCGTACTTGTCGGCGAACACGAACCCGCCGCAGACCACGAACGTGAGGTTGGCCAGGGCCAACAGCGCCGCGACGGGAGTCCAGATCCTGGCCAGCTTGATCGGGCGTGGCCAGGCCGGCCGATCCTTGCGCAGCAGCAGGAAGCCGGTCAGCGCGAAGAAGTGGGCCATCATGTAGCCGAGGTTGCCGGCGGCAAGGATCTCGATGGCCGTACCGAAGAACACGGCGAGGAAGATGTTCATGGCCGCATCGACGAACATGCCGCGCTCGGGCACGTTGTACTTGTTCAGCGTGCCCAGTTGCCGGATCGTCATCCCGTCCCGGGAGATCCCGTACAACGCGCGCGAGCCGTCCATGGTGGCCGTGCTCATCGTCAGCACGATCCCGCACACCAGGCACACCACCATGACACCGCCGAACACGTGTCCGCCGATGGCGTCGAACGCGGTCTTGTAGAAGGCGATCGCCGTCGGATCCGACGCCACCTGGGACGTGCTCAGTGTCCCGCCGAGCCCGAGGGGGAGCAGCGCGTAGACGAGCACCGAGAACAGGGCCGAGGCGCGCAGCGCCTTCGGCGTGTCCTTGGCGGTGTCCCGGTACTCGGGCGCGACGGTGGCGCAGGCTTCGAACCCGTACGACGACCAGCCCATGAAGTACAGCCAGGTCAGGATGAGCGCGGCCCCGCCTCCGCCGGCGATGGTGGAGTGGAGGTTGGAGGCGTGGAACGAACCGGTGATGTAGGGCAGGAACATCAGGGCCAGGCACGGGATCAAGAGAAGCGCGCCGGTGATGTAGCTGAACAGCACCGTGCCGCGGATGCCGCGGGCGTTCGTGAAGTAGACCAGCAGCAGGAACACGATCGCCAGGGTCACCGAGAAGTCGATGTGGAAGTGGGCCCCGCTCCAGTAGTAGGTGACCGAGGAGAAGAACTCCACGTGAAGCAGCGTGCCGGCGATCAGGCCGCTGATCGACAGCACGGTCGACCAGGCGAACCAATAGCCGAACGTGGCCAGCGGGCCGACGAGCACCAGGTACTTGCGCCACGCCTCGTGGGCGTACCCCGCGATACCCCCGGACTTGTTCGGGAACATCGTCGCCATCTCGGCGTAGATGTTGTTCTGCAGTCCGCCGATGAGCACCGACACCGTCCACAGGATCGTGGCGCCCAGGGTTCCCAGCGCGGCGATCGAACCGCCCAGGGCGGCCAGCAGGAACCCCGGATTGGCCAGCGCGATCATGAATCCGTCCCACCAGGACATCGCCTTGATCAGGGAACGGTCGTCGACCTCTGCGATCGCCTGCGCGGGAGCCGTGCCGGCTTCGGTGCTCATGTCGTCCATCGGGTCCCCTCTCCTGGGTTGCCGAGCCGTCTTGTACAAATTGGCTCAGTGCGGCCGGACCGTATCGCCCGTCGGCGCCCCACCGCGCCCGTCGACAGCACTGCTGTCAATCAACCCGCCCTGAGCGAGCGGTCGAATGAGCAGTGCTTCAGTTGGGGGTGTGTTGGCGCGGCGAGCGCCGGTCGAGTTGCCGGCGCCGGGGGTGTGTCGCCGCGGCTAGCGTCCGTCCAGGCGCCACCGCTGGCGATCGGCCAGCGCCGCGCGGTAGCGGCGCCGATGCGCGCCGCGCAGGAAGGTGAACCACACCATCAACGACAGGGGGAGCAGCACGAACACGCTGATGGCGTTGCCGGTCAGGATGAAGAAGAGCGCCGCTGTCGCCACCAGCAGGCCGAAGACGATCGGCAGCAGGCGAAACTTCCAGGTGATCCGCCGGATCGCCTCATACTCGGCGCGCGGGATCTGGCCCGTGTCCCAGGTGCGACCGCACCCTTCGCAGGTCCACACCTCGCCGTAGGGCACCGAATGCTTCTGGCCACAGGCGCAGGTGATGGTGACCGGCGGCCCGCGCAGGACGCTGCCCGGCGCCTCGTGACCGATCCTCTCGGCCGGCCGGGACACTGATGTGTCCGTACCGGGCCGCCGGCCGGCGCGGCGGGAGCGCTTGCCGGAGCGACGGCTCACGAGACGATCGAGCTCCGCCCGCCCGGGGCGACGGCCGGCAGCAGGAGCCAGAACAGCATGGCGTCGGTCTGGCCGATATTGCGCCATCCCTCGATCCGGTTGGCGGCTGCCACCAGGACCTCGCCGGCCCGCACCGCCGGTGTCTGGCCGGCCACCTCCACCTGCACGAGCCCCGCGGCGACCGCCACGATGCCGGTCCCGTCCGGACGCGCGGCCGGCCGCGCCGTCTCCCGGGGCGGGAGATGCACGAGGTCGACGTTCAGTTCGGCCCGATCGTCCCCGAGCAGCGCCGTGATGCGGTCCCCGGGGTGGGTGAGGTCGTCCGGCCGGCGCCCGATCCGGTAGATGTCCGGCCCGTCGCCGTGGAGGAGGTCGTCGATCGTGATGCCCAACGACAGGCTGAGCTGGGCCAGCGTTCCCAGAGACAGCCCACGCTCGCCGCGCTCCGCCTGGGAGATGGCGCTCGCGGTCACGCCGCCCAGTTGCGCCAGGTCGTGCTGGCTGAGGCCGCGCGCCCGCCGCAGGGCGCGTAACGAGGCGGCGACGCGGCCGTTGATGTTGGCCGGCGAGAGCACGGCGCGGTCGTTCTCGTGGTGCCAGTGCAGGACGGTGCCGCGGACCCCCGGGTCACGCGCCTCCGCCTTGGCGATGCGGACGCTCCGATCGTCGACCCGCAGAACGAGCTGCGTCACCGACTCCACCGTGTCTCGGACGGTTGGGGGCGTATCGCGCACGGTCATCGACCAGTAGCCGACGGCGCCGAGATCGAGCAGCATCGGGCAGCACCGGGCGAAGAACCCACGCGCGTTGCTCGTTCCCCAGGCCTCGACCACCCGGTCCAGCGAGTCGAATAGGAGCAGTTGGCGTCCGCCGGGCGTGCACGCCCGGTGGATGGCCCGTAACAGGTCGGCCGGATGAGTCAGCCGTGTGCCCGGCCCCGCCCGCATCACCTTCAGTCCGCTGGCGCCCAGTTCCGGGACCTCGCCGCCGATCGTGACGAACGTGCGGGTGTCGAAGTCATCGACTCGCCGGGCGACCGCGCCATAGAACAGCTCCACCGGGGCTGAGTCGAGGTGCCAGACGACGTTGTCTCCGCGATAGAGGCCGCCCAGCACCGAATCGAGGGCCGCCAGTCCGGTACTCACGCTCGGATCTGATCGTTCGAGGTCAAGCATCGCTGTTAAGGTGGCCGATCGTAGCGACCGAGGCGGGGTTCGGTCCAGGGCGAACTCGGATCGTAATCCGCCGTCCTCTGACGGCGTACGGAGGCGGACCGCGATGCCGGCGGCGCGGGCGCCGGTCGCGCCGGCTCGACAGCGCGGCTGTCGCCAACTCGCCGCCAGCCGCCGCCTCCGGGTACACCAGCCTGGATCACCTTCGCTTTATGCCGACCCTACTTCTCACCGAAGCCCACGACGCCGGCTGTGTCATTCGGCGACGCATCCGGTGGCGCGATCGTGTTCGCGCCCGGCTGTGCGCATGGCAGCTGGACGTGGCGCTGGCGGCCGGAGCATCCCCCGACGCCAGTGCGGTGCTCTCGCTGCGCGCCGGCAGGCTGATCAAGCGGCGCACCCGGCGCCTGATGGCGCGGGAGATCGACCGCGCGCTGCGCGAGGCCGAACGTCCGCGCTCGCCGCTGGATCGGTCGGTCGCGCCGGCCGTGTGCGCCATCGCCGACGCCGACCTGCTGGAGCAGGTGGCTGATCACCTCATGAGCCGAGAGCCCATCGACGCTCTCGGGGTAGCGCGGGTCCGCGTCCTGTTGCGGGACGGCGCAGGACCGCTCTACGACGCGGAAGACCCGGTCGGCCGCCGTTGGTCGCTGATGCTGGCCGTCGATGGCCTGGAGCCGCAGGCCACCCGCCATCTTTCATGGGAAGATGCGGACCGCGATGAGCCAGATCGCTGGCATTGACCACCTCCGGCGCCTTCGCGCCGACGGACACGTGGTGGTGATCGACGGTGGAATGGGCACCGAGCTCGAGCGCCAGGGCGCCGAGATGGACCACGAGGCCTGGAGCGGGCTCGTCAACGTGCGCGACCCGGAGCTCGTGCGGCGTGTCCACGCCGAGTATGTCCGGGCCGGGGCGGACGTCCTGATCACGAACACGTTCATGTCCGGCTGCGGTCCCCTGGAGCGGGCCGGCGAGACCGCCCGGTTCGAGGAGGCCAACCGCACCGCCGTCCGGGCCGCCACGATGGCGGCGCAGGCGGCCGCTGACCGGCGGATCCTGGTCGCCGGCAGCGTCTCGGCGAACGAGTTGTGCGCCCCGGAGACGCGCGGCGCCACCGGCGCCCGGCTCCATCGGCGGCTCCACGAGGGGTATCTGCGCCAGGTCGAGATCCTGGTCGACGAGGGCGTCGACATGATCGTCATCGAGATGGCCGACCATCCCCGCTTCACCGAGCCCGCGGTCGAGGCGGCCGCGGGCGCCGGTGTGCCCCTCTGGCTCGGCCTGTGCGTGCATGCCGATCGCTCCGACCGTCTGGCGGGCCGGATGGCGACCGTCACCGACGACCACCGCGCCGTGCTCGGTCTGGCGCAGGAGGATGGTTTCGACGCCGTGTGCGTCATGCACACCGATCTGGCCGACGTCCCGGCCGCGCTGGCCTTCGTCAGCACCGGCTGGAGCGGGCCGATCGGCGTCTATCCCCATTACGGCGTCTGGCTACGGCCCCACTGGGAGTTCGCCGACCTGCCGATCGGACAGTTCGTGGAGGCGGCCCGCGAATGGCACGCGGCCGGGGCGACGATGATCGGCGGCTGCTGCGGCATCGGGCCCGGGCACATCGCCGCGCTGCGGTCGGCCGCGCAGCCCGGTCTCTGAGCCCGGCACAGCATGCAGGTCCACGGACGTCAAACTGTGTTCCTCCCGCGCGGCTCGCAGCCAAGGAGAACCACCATGCAGATCACCCGGAACTCACTTGCCACCAACGCCGGCCCCGCCGAGTGGTTCACCGGTGCCGTCTACATCGACACGGTGGCCACGCCGACGGCGCCCTCCCGAACCGCGGCGGCCAGCGTCCACTTCACGCCCGGCGCCCGGACCGCGTGGCACACCCACCCCTACGGCCAGACGATCTTCGTCACCGAGGGAGCCGGCCTGTGCCAGCGCCGCGGCGGGCCGATCGAGGTCATCCGGCCCGGCGATCGCGTCTTCTTCGAGCCCGCGGAGGACCACTGGCACGGCGCCGCTCCCGACCGGTTCATGACGCACATCGCCATCCAGGAGGCCGACGAGACGGGCAGCCCGGTCACCTGGGGCGAGCACGTCACCGACGAGGAGTACGGAGCGGCGCCTCCGATCGCCCAGTGACGGACGCGCCGTCGCCGTCCTCCGGCTCGGCCGGGTCCGCCGGCCGGGGCCGGCTGCGCGGATGAGGGAGCCGGCCGGCCCGGCGCGCCTGGTCGGTGAGGAGATATTCGATCTGGGCGTTGATGCTCCGCAGATCGTCGTCGGCCCAGCGGCGCAGGGCCTCGAATAGGCCGGGATCGAGCCGGAGCAGAAAGCGCTTGGCGGTGGGCATTCCCGCGCGGGCGCTCAGGTGTAGAGCGAGCCGGTGTTGATCACCGGCGTGGGGGAGTGGTCGCCGGAGAGCACGATCATGAGGTTGGCGACCATCGCCGCCTTGCGTTCCGGGTCGAGTTCCACCAGGTCGCTGTCGGCCAACTGCGCCAGCGCCAGGTGCACGAGCCCGACGGCGCCCTGGACCATCGTCTTCCGGGCGGCCACGATCGCTTCCGCCTGCTGGCGGCGGAGCATCACCTCGGCGATCTCCGGCGCGTACGCGAGATGCGTCAGGCGCGTCTCCAGCACGTCGATGCCGGCGGTCCGCAGCCGGGTCTGCAGCTCCCCCTGAAGGCTGCTGCGGACATCGTCGGCGTTGCCGCGCAACGAGAGGGTGGTCTGCGAATAGTCGTCGTAGGGGTACTGGTTGGCGAGGTGGCGCAGGGCCGTCTCGCTCTGGACGGTGACGAACTGCTCGAAGTCCTCGACGTCGAACACCGCCTTGGCGGTATCGACGACCCGCCAGACGACGACGGCGGCGATCTCGATCGGATTGCCGCTGGCGTCGTTGACCTTGATCCGGTCGCTCTGGAAGTTGCGCACCCGGAGGGAGACGCGCTCGCGCCACAGGACCGTGAACGGGTTCACCCACCACAACCGGGCCTCGGTCAGCGTCCCCACGTAGCGGCCGAACAGGATCAGCACCCGCGACTCGTTGGGCTGGACGACGACGAACCCGAGACCGGCCAGCACGATCAGCACCGCCACCCCGCCGCTGGCGATCCTCAGCCCCGATGCGGCCCCGCCGGCCCCCACGGCGATCACGAACCCGGCGAGCGCCACCAGGCCGGCCATCACGGCCACCACGGGCGGGCAGGCGAACGCGGACGCCGGCCGCTGGTCATGGGCCAGACGGGGCGCGTCGGGCGCGGGGGAGAGGGTGGTTCCGGGCCTGCTCACGTCACTGGGAAGCGCCGAGCTCATTGTTCTCGGAACCCCTGGAAGAACGAACGGGGACCGGTCCCGGGGCGCTTCTTGGGGGGCGGGTGGCCACTCGAGTCCGACATCGAACCCTCCTCGAGGCAAGTGATATCACGAAGATATTACCTCGCGGCGATCGCCTGTCAACGGTCCCCGAGCCCATTCGAGTGTTTGCGCCCGGCCCGTCGGGAAAGGGTTCCTACACACGTCTTATCTCCCCGGGGAATGCCTGGTTTCGACGGCGTACCTCCCCGGTGAATGAGCACGCCGCGACGACGCATGACTGCGACGCTGATCATCTGCGCCCCACTGGGGCTGGCGTGCCTGGCTGCCGTGCTGGGCCTGTGCGTGTGGGCGATCGCGACTCAGCGCCCGGAGGACGGAACGCGGCCGCCGAGCCTCGTGCCGACGGCGCCGGCGCCGGCGCCGGCGGCGGCCGGGGTGGTCACGACGCCGGCGCTCGCGCCGGCAGCGTCGCCGCCGGCCGCACACATCGCGAAGAAGCCCGGCACGCCGCGGAGCGCCGCTCGGGGTCGGCGCGCGGCCCGGCTGCTGCGTCGTCCCGGCCACCCGCACCCCGTCGCGGCCAGACCCGAGGCCCGGCGCCGATAGCCGGGTGCCGGGAGGACCGGGCGGACCGCCCCGCTCAGATCGGAGCGGCCGCCCCGCCGGCCGCTCCCGGACAGATCAGGCCAGCCGGCCGCCGGGCGATGCGTGGCCCGTCAGCGTGGCCGCGGCGTGGCTGCCGGTGAGAGCGGCGACGTGATCGCCGATCAACTGGGCGAATACGAACGTCCACACGGCCAGGACGACGGCGATCGCCAGCACGGCGATCCAGGCCGGGATCCTGAGCTGGGACGGTTGGTCGTAAGCGGTCTGGGGTTTCATGAGCATCACCTTCGGTCGCCTTGCGGGCTCATACCAGCATCGGAAGCGGTTCTATGACTCGCATATGACTCGCGTGAGAACCTGATTAGGAACCGGCGCCGGGGCAGACCCGCTTGCGGTGGCGGTGCCGCAATCTCCCTTGCGGTGCATCCGCGGTGGGCGGTGTACCTCTAAGGTGTCGTGCCCATGGCGAAGGCGCTCGTCTCCGAGGTCGGCCGCGTTGGCTTTGAGCTGGATCGGTTTGAACTGATCGGCGGTGAGGCCTGCGAGGTGCAGGGCCGGTGGTTTGGCGTGCGGGGCCGGCGGTTCATGCGCCCCGCGCTGACGATGGTCGTCGACGGGCAGTCGACCCGCCTGCTGGCGGATCTGGCGCACAAGCCGTGGGCCGCCGAGGACGGCGAGCCCTGGCAGGCGGTGTTCCCGTGCCAGCTGCCCGGGGGCGAGATGGACGAGGCCGAGCTGACGGTCGCTCCGGATGTCACGATCGCGCTCCCGGCGCCAGAGGGGCGCCGCCCGAGCCGGCGAAAGAAGCAGTCCGCGGAAGGTGCCGGGTCGGCGGGTGCCGGGTCGGCCCGGCCCAGGGGGGAGCCCGCTCGGCGCGGCAGCGAGCCGGCGCGGCGAGCGACCGCCCCGGCGCGAGCGCGGACCGAGGGGGAGCGCACCCGCAGCCGCCGCGCGTCGGGCGACGCGCTAGCCGAATTGACCCAGGAGCTGGGCAAGGAGCGGGCCGCGCGGCAGCGCGCGGAGCGTCAGCTGGAGCGGCTGACGGCGGAGCGAGCCCAGACGGCGGCGCGGATCACCGAGTTGACGGGCGAGCGCGACGAGCTAACGCGTGAGCTCGACGAGGCCCAGGCGGCCGCCGCCCGGTCGAGCGCCGCCCACGAGGGGCTGGAGCGCGAGCGCGACCAGATCGCTGAGGAGCGCGACGCCGTCGTGCGAGACCGCCACCGGGCCGAGGCCCAGCGCGAGGCGGCCCGTCAGGAGCGTGACGAGGCGCTTGAAGCCGCCCGGGTCGCGGCCGAGGCGCGCGAGCGCGCGCTGGCGGAGCGGGGGTCGGCGGTGACAGCGCAGAACACGGCGGTGTCCGACCGGGACGCGGCGATCGCCGCCCGGGATCAGGCGGTCGCTGAGCGTGACGGCGCGCTGGCCCTGCGCGACCATGCCCTGGCCGAGCGCGACTCGGCAGTGGCCTCGCACGACGACGCCGTCGCCCAGCGGGACGCGCTGCTCCGAACCAACGAGCGGCTGCAGTCCGAGCTCACCGAGCAAATGTCCGCCCGGGGGGCGGCGCTCGTCATGCGCCGGGCGACCCAGGAGCGCCCGGCCTCGCGCCCGTTGACTCTCATGCTGCCCCGCGCGGCGGCGGCGGGCGCGCTGCTGGTGATCGCGATCGTCGTCCTGGCTCTCCTGCACGTGCTCTGAGAGACGTGGCCCGGGGCCGAGAGGGGCAGCGAGCGTGAACGTCTCGGCGCGATTCGATGTGGCCGGCTTCGGGGTCGTCGTCACCGGCGGCGCCAGCGGATTGGGACTCGCCTACGGCGAGGTGCTCGCCGCCCACGGGGCGCGGGTCACGCTCATCGACGTCGACGCAGACGGCGTCGCCGCGCAGGCGTCCCGGCTCCGCGACGAGGGACTTGACGTGCGCGGCGCCGTCGCCGACGTCACCGATCACGCCGCGCTGGACCGCGCCATCGACGAGGCGGCGGCCGGCTACGCCCGGCTCGACGTCGCCTTCGCCAATGCCGGCGTCGACCCGGGCGCCGGCTTTGTCGGCGCTTGGGCGGGCGGACAGCGGCCGCGGGTGCCGGAGGGGGCGCTGGAGCGCTACGCCGACGAGCGCTGGGACCGGGTGATCGAGATCAACCTCAACGGGATCTTCGCCACCGCCCGGGCCGCCGCGCGTCACATGCGTCCCCGCGGATTCGGCCGCATCATCGTGACGACATCGCTGGCCGCGACCAAGGTGGAGCCGGCCATCGGCGCCGCCTACATGGCGGCCAAGGCCGGCGCCCGGCACCTGGCCCACTCGATGGCGCTGGAGCTGGCCGCGGACGGGATCACCGTGAACGCGATCGCGCCGGGGTTCTTCGTGACGAACATCGGCGGCGGCCACGCCCACAAACCGGAGGTCCAGGCGGCCATTGCCCGGGACATCCCCATGCACCGCGTCGGGCAGCCGGACGACATCAAGCCGCTGGCCCTGTTCCTGGCCTCGCCGGCCTCGGAGTACATCACCGGCCAGGAGGTCATCATCGACGGCGGCTGGGGCCTGGGCGTCGCCGACTAGTTCGGTTCAGCTCGCGGCTTCGGCGTGCTCTCCGAACCCGGGTTTCCACCCGCATCGCTGCGGGAAGCCGAATCCCATCTACAAGCTGAAAACCAGGAGGTAGGGGAAATGGCCAAGGGCTCACGGCGAAACCGGACCGAGGGCGTGCTCGACCGCGGTTGGGGCCGCGTGACGGAGACGTTCGGCAGGCTGACCGGGCGCAAACGGCACCAGGCGAAGGGGAGGGCACTGCGCCTGCGCGGAGCCGCCCGGACCAGGAAGGGACGGGCCAAACGGCGCGGCCGGCGGGTCACGAGCTGACCCGGAGCGACCGGACCGCTGCGCTGCGGCGCACGGCCCGGCGAGATCTGCTCCGGCGAGGATTGCTCGGTTGTGGTACATGAGGAGGCTGTACTTTTCACGAGCAAAGGGAGCGAGATGACTCAATACGCGGTAGTCGACCCGTCGACGGGCGAGACCGTCAAGGAGTACCCCACGATCAGCGACGACGCGCTGCGCGACGCGATCGCCAAGGCCGACGCGACGCATCGGGAGTGGAGCGCCTCCACCACCGTCGCCGAGCGGGCCGCGCTCGTCCGCCGGGTCGCCGAGCTCTACACGGAGCAGCGCGAGCGGCTGGGCGAGATCATCGTGCGCGAAATGGGCAAGCCGATCGAGCAGGCGCTCGGGGAGGTTGACTTCTCGGCGGCCATCTACGAGTTCTACGCCGACAACGCCGAGGCCCTGATGGCCGATGAGCCGATCAAACTGCTCGACGGGGAAGGCTCGGCGCTCGTGCGCCGCAGCTCGCTCGGCGTGCTGCTGGGGATCATGCCGTGGAACTATCCCTACTACCAGGTGGCGCGGTTCGCCGGACCGAACCTGGTCATCGGCAACACGATCCTGCTCAAGCACGCCCCCCAGTGCCCGGAGTCTGCGGCCGCGATGGAGGAGCTGTTCCGCGAGGCCGGGTTCCCGGAGGGCGCGTACATCAACATCTACGCGTCCAACGAGCAGATCGAGTGGGTGATCGCCGACCCGCGCGTGCGCGGGGTCTCGCTCACCGGGTCCGAGCGGGCCGGCGCCGCGGTGGCCGAGATCGCCGGGCGCAATCTGAAGAAGGTGGTGCTGGAGCTGGGCGGTTCCGACCCGTTCATCCTCCTGGGCGCCAAGGACCTTGACACCGCCGTCGAGCAGGCGGTGGCGGCCCGTCTGGAGAACACCGGCCAGGCCTGCAACGCCGGCAAGCGGTTCATCGTCACCGATGCGCTGTACGAGCCGTTCCTGGAGAAGTTCACTGCGGCGCTGACGGCGGTGAAGCCGGGCGATCCGAGCTCGGCCGAGACGACGATCGGCCCGCTGTCGTCGAAGATCGCTGCCGACCGGCTGGAGGATCAGGTCCGTCGTGCGGTCGAGGGGGGCGCCAAGCTGGTGGCCGGGGGAGACCGCAACGGCAACTTCTTCTCGCCGACGGTCCTGACCGGGATCACGCCGGACAACGATGCCTACCGCGAGGAGTTCTTCGGCCCGGTGGCCCAGGTGTACCGCGTCGCCGGCGAGGAGGAGGCCATCAGGCTGGCCAACGACACACCGTACGGGCTGGGCTCCTATGTTTGGACCGACGACGACGAGCAGGCCACGCGCGTCGCCGACGGGCTGGACACCGGCATGGTGTTCATCAACGCGGTCGGCGCCGAGGGCGCTGAGCTGCCGTTCGGCGGGGTCAAGCGCTCCGGCTTCGGTCGCGAGCTGGGCCGCTTCGGCGCCGACGAGTTCGTCAACAAGAAGATGATCCGCATCGGCGGCTGAATATCAGCGGACCGGGGCGGGCCGCCGCGGCCCGCCCCGGCCGGCTGAATGCCCCGGCGATGACGGTCCAGCTCAGCCAACCCAGGACCGACCCGGCCGGGTTGGAGGATCTGCGGCCGCTCTGGACGGAACTGCATCGCCACCACCGGGCGGTCGCCGCCTACCGGGACCTGGTGGAGGACGACGACGCCTCGTGGCGGCGACGGCGGGCCTGGTATCAGCGGCTGCTCGACGAGGGAGCCGCCTACATCGTGGGGCTCGACGACGAGCGGCTGGTCGGCTACGCCATGATCACGCTCACCCCCGGCCCGGACGACACGTTCGCGGCTCACGGCGGCATCGCCGAGGTGGTCACGCTGGTCGTCAGCCAGGGCCGGCGCGGGGCCGGGATCGGCCGCGCCCTGCTGCACGGTGCCGAGGAGTTCGCCCGGGGGCGTGGGATCGACGTCGTCCGCATCGCCGTGATGAGCGGCAACGCTCGCGCCGCGGAGTTCTACGAATCCGAGGGGTACGCGGTGGCCGAGCACCTCCTGTATCGGCGCATCTAGGCCCCGGCTCACGCCGCTGGGACGGGGGCTGGGGCAGGGTGAGCCCGCAGGCGCTGGCCGCGTGCTGGAACGCCGGCGAGCGCCTGGCGCCCCTCGGCGGCCGGCGGCGATCAGATGCTCTGAAGCGCCCCGCCGTCGACGGCCAGCGCGGTCCCGGTGATATAGGCCGCCCGCTCCGAGCACAGGAACGCCGCGGCCCAGGCCATCTCCTCGGGACGGCCCAGCCGGCGGGCCGGCACGGCCTCGGCGGCCTGCGCCTCGGCGGCCTCCATCGATCCCGCGAGGGCGGCCGCCCGGTCGGTGGCGATCCAGCCGGTGAGCAGGCTGTTGACGGTGACGCCGTCGCCCGCCGCTTCCCGGGCGAGCGTCTTGTAGGCGGCCAACTGGGCGGAGCGCTCCGCGTTGGAGAGGATGAGCGCGGCGAGCGGCTCGCGCACCGATGTGGACGCGACGCCCACCACGCGCCCCCAGCCCCGCCGGCGCATCCCGGGCAGGACGAGGCGCAGGAGCGTCATCGGCGCCAGCACCAGCGTGCGGTGGGCCCGCTCCCATTGTTCGGCGCTGAGCGCCAGCGGGTCGGGATCGGCCGGCGGGCCCCCGGTGTTCGTCACCAGGATGTCGACCGGGCCGACCTCGTCGGTCACGCGTGCCACCAGGGCCGGAGCTCCCTCCAGATCGGCGCTGTCCCAGCCCAGCCCGGCGACGGCGCCGATCTCGGCCGCCACCTGGGCGGTCCGGCCCGGATCCCGCGCCGTGATGACAACGCGGGCGCCCTCGGCCACGAGCGCCTCGGCGATCGCCCGGCCGATGCCCTGCGTGGCGCCGCCCACCAGCGCGACCCGTCCCTGGATCCCGAGATCCACGGTCAGCCGGTGGGGGACGGGAGGGCGGACACGACGGTCCAGCCGGCGGGGGACGGGAGGGCGGACACGACCCGGGACCCTACCGGCGGCCGCGGGCCGCGTCGATAGGCTCAAGGGCGTGCAGGGAGACTCCGCTCGCCGCGTCCCGCCGCCGGTGCCGGTCCGGGTGGCCGGCAACGGCATGGTCTGCGCCGTCGACCACCTCGCGGCCACGGCGGGAGCGGCTCTCCTGCAGCGCGGGGGGTCGGCGGTCGACGCCGGCATCGCCGCCAGCGCCGTGCTGGCGGTCACCAGTCAGCACATGTGCGGGATGGGCGGCGATCTGTGGGCGATCATCCACCCGGGAGGGACGGAGACACCGGTGGTGCTCAACGCGTCCGGTCGGGCCGGCTCCGGCGCCAACCCGGAGCGCCTGCGGGCCCGCGGGCTGGACGCGATGCCGGACGGGGAGATCCCGGTCGTCACCGTGCCCGGCTGCGTCGACGGCTGGCTGGCCCTGCACGCCCGCTTCGGCCGGCTGCCGCTCTCCGAGGTCCTGGACACCGCGCGGCGCTACGCCGACGAGGGCTTCCCCGCATCGCCAGGGCTGGCGCTGGCGACCGGAACCGTGGCGCATCTGGAGGGGGCCGGTGACTACCGGCCGGCCGGCGGCGTCCGGACGGGGTCAAAGCTCCGCCGGGCCGGCGTGGCGCGGGCCCTGGCGGCGATCGCCGCTCACGGACGCGAGGCGTTCTACGGCGGCGAGTTCGGCGACAGGCTGATCGAGATGGGGGGCGGCGAGTTCACCGAGGCCGACCTGGCCCGATCGCAGGCCGACTGGGTCAGCCCCATCTCCAGCGAGGCCTGGGGCCACCAGGTATGGACGGCGCCGCCCAACTCTCAGGGCTACCTCACGCTGTCGGCGGCGTGGATCGCCGCTGGGCTGGAGCTGGGGCCGCCGGGCGGTCCGCAGTGGGCGCACCTGCTCGTCGAGGCGGCCCGCCAGGCCGGTTATGACCGCCTCGACGTCCTGCACCAGGACGCCGACGGCGCGGCTCTGATCGACCCGGCGCGACTGGCGCCGCGACGAGCGGAGATCGATCCGACGCTGGCATCGGCCCTGCCGCAGCCCGCCGTGACCGGCGACACGGTCGCCGTCTGCGCGGTCGACGGCGACCGGCAGGGCATCAGCCTGATCCAGTCCAACGCGACCGGCTGGGGCTCCGGCCTGGTCGTGCCGGGACTGGGCATCTTCCTGCACAACCGCGGGCGGGCCTTCAGCCTGCGGGCGGGCCATCCCGCCGAGTACGGGCCGGGGCGCCGGCCGCCCCACACGCTGTCGCCGACGCTGGTGACCCGGCCGGGAGGAGAGCTCCGGACCGTGGCCGGGACGATGGGCGGAGACAGCCAGCCGCAGGTGCTCCTGCAGCTGCTGGCTCGCGTGGTGGGCGCCGGGCAGTCGGCTGGCGACGCCGTGCAGGCCGGCCGCTTCCGCCTCGCCCCGCCGCCCGCCGACGTGGAGGCGGGTGAAGACGATGGCTTCTCCACCTGGCGCGCCGACGGCCGCGTCAGCGTGCGGCTGGAGGCCCACGTTCCCGGCGAATGGGCCGATGGGCTGGCGGCCCGGGGGCATGCCGTCATCGAGGACACGGCGTTCTCGGACGGGTTCGGTCATGCCCACCTGATCGACGTGCTGGGCGACGTGCTGTGGGGGGCCTCCGATCCACGTCCGGCGGCCGGTGCCGCCGTCGGGTGGTGACCGCTGGGTGGTGACCGTCGGATGGTGAGCGTCGACGCGATCGACGAGCGGCTGGACCGCCTGTCGAGGCAGCGGTTTCGGGCCAAGTTCCACCTGCGGGGTCGTGAGCGGGCCCTGGTGCAGCTGCGCGGCACGACGGCCGTCCGCGGCCACGCCGAGGAGCTGATCGCGTCGCGGCTCGCCCCGGCGCAGCCCGCGCGGGATGGGCGGCAGACGCCGTACGGCAACCACCCGGTGTTCGTGGCCCAGCACGCGACGGCCACCTGCTGCCGGAGCTGTCTGGAGCGCAACCACCAGATCAGGCGCGGCCATGCGCTCTCCGAGGACGAGCGCCGGTATGTCGTCGACGTGATCATGCGGTGGATCGGGCGGGAGATCCCGGACGCGCCGCGGTAGGGGAGGCAGGACCAGGCGGCGTCAGCCGGCGAGGCCCAGCAGATCCGGGACGTCCGCGATCGACGCCACCACCGCCGTGGGTTCGATCCCGGAGCGGCGGACCCTGTCGGCGCGGTACTTGCCGGTCTGAACCAGGACGGCACGCAGGCCGGCGTTGAGCGCGCCACCGATGTCGGACTCGATGTCATCGCCGATCATGGCCGCCGCCGCCGCTCCTGCCGCGCCGCCGCCGCCGCCGGCGTTGAGGTCGAGGTCGAGGTCGGCGAGCGCGTTGTCGAAGAACGCGCGGGCCGGCTTGCCGACCACGTAGGCCTGGCGCCCGCTGGCGAACTCGATCGCCGCCACGAACGGCCCCACGTCCAAGGACAAGCCGTCGCTGCGCAGCCAGTACCGGTTCTTCTGCAGCGCGATCAACTCGGCGCCGTCCATCACCTCGCGAAACGCGTGGTTGAGCACGTCGTAGCCGAACGCGGACCCCAGATCGCCGATGATCACCGCGTCGCAGCCCTGGTCCACCTCCTCCAGGTCGGCGAAGTCGCGCTTGACCTCCTGGTTCATGATCAGGGCCACGCGGCGCATCCCGCCCTCTCGGCAGTGGCGGACGGCGAGCGCCGCCGGCGTGATGAGCTGACGATCGTCCACGGCGAAGCCGAGGCGGGCCAGCTTCGCCAGCGTGCGCTCCCGCGAGTACGCCGTGGTGTTCGTCACGAAGCGCAGCGCCGCCGGCGACGCCGCTAGCCGCTGCACGGCCTGCACCGCGCCGGCGATCGGCTCTTCCTCGACGTAGAGCACGCCGTCGAGATCGATCAGCAGCGCGCGAACGCCGTCCAACATCGCCGGCTCAGGTGATGGGCGGTGGGGTGCCCTGAGCGCTGTCCGCCAGCACCGGGTCCCAGCCGCACACCTCGCAGGCGTGACCGACGGCGGAGCGTCCGAACGTCAGCGCCGCTGCGCGCGGGTCGTCGGCCGCGCGGACGTCGTCCCAGTCCAGAATGTACTCGCCGAGGGCCTCGTCCCACCGCGCCGCCGGCGGAGCGAGTGTCGCGCCCGCAACGCCCTCCATGGGCGGGAAGGCGTACGAGTAGAACGCGGCGCGGCCGTAGCGGGGATCGCCGGGCCACCAGCCCACCGCCACCTCCTGGGCGTTCATGGCGTTGCGCATGATGAAGTCGTCGGCCGGCGGGTCGGCCGGGCGGCCGGAGAACAGGTTCACCGCCAGGTCGAAGGAGCCCCACCAGGCGTGGACCGCCGTCGACCGGCCGCGGTAGGGCGCCCGCAGGGCGGCGAGAATGAGCGCGGCGCGGGTGGCCGCGGCGAAGTAGTTCTCCACCTGAGCCGGGTCATACCGCCGGTGCTCTTCATCCAGGTAGAGCGGAACGCTCCAGGGGACCTCCTGGGGCGCCGGGTTGATCTCCACCTCGCCCGCGCACCGGCGGACCTCAGCCAGCACCTCGCGGGTGACCTCGCCCACGGGACGGTCGGGCGTGAGCGACACCTCGCCGCCGCTTCCGTCGCTGTGCTCCACCAGGGCCCGGTGGCGACGCAGGTCAAGCGCCACCACGATCGCTCCGGAGCCGTTCGGCGCCGGCAGCGGCGCCGTCTCCCAACCGCGCGCGGTCAGTCTGAGCGCCGTGTGTTGAAGCTGCGGCTCCGGCGGGGCCAGCACCACCGCCAGCTTCCCCAGGACCTGGGTGTGAGCGTGGAGGGTGTCACACGTCTCACTCCACTCCTCGTAGTTGCAAGCCGGCCACGGAGCGGACATCTGGAGCCGACACTAGGTGGCCCGGGCGCGGAACGCAAGGGTCGCGTCCCTGGTGAATGGGTGTAAATGACAGGATGAGTGCCGTGAACACCTCTGCTCCCGAACTCATTCACCCGGTCCCCGCCGACCAGGTGGGACCCTGGACGCGGGCCATGGCGACGACGTTCCTTGGCGATCCGGAGGCCGCCGAAACCCAGCGGCACGTCGACCTGCTGACGCGCCAGTGGGATCCGGACCGGAGCTGGGGGGTGCGTGACCGGGGCCGGTGGGTGGCGACACTGCGCACGGACGTGCGCGCACTGTCCCTGCCCGGCGGCGACGGCGGGACCGTCGACCTGCCCGTCGACGCGCTGACCAACGTGACGGTGTCAGCTACGCACCGCCGGCGGGGACTGATGCGCCGCATGCTGGAGGAGTCACTCCGGGCGGCTCGCGGCCGGGGCGATGCGGTGAGCATCCTGATCGCGGCGGAGTGGCCGATCTACGGCCGCTTTGGCTATGCGCCGGCCACGCTGGCCGCGGACTACGTGCTGCGCAGCGGGCGTCCGGGGGCGCGGTGCGCGGGCGACCCGACCCGGGTTCGGCAGGTGGAGCGCGACGAGTTCGGAGAGGCGGCCCCGGCAGTGTTCGCGGCCGCCCGCCGACGGCGGGCCGGGCAGATCGACCGGGACGCGCACTGGTGGAACCGCGTGCTCGGCCGCGACGGCTACCCGCCGTCGGACGGACTGCCGCACAACTGGCTCGTCCACGAGGGCGATGGCGGCCCGGACGGGCTGCTCGCCTGGAAGGCGACCGGCGACTGGGGTCTCATCCCTCCGCTCGGCACCGCGCAGGTGTGGAACCTGACCGCGGCGACGGACGCCGCCTACCGGGACCTGTGGGCGTATCTGAGTGGCATCGACGTGGTCGACGAGATCCGCGTCGCCAACCGGCCGGTGGACGAGCCGGTGCGGTGGCTGCTGGACGACGGCCGGACCCTGGTGATGACCCAGCAGGTGGACTTCCTGTGGCTGCGCCTGCTCGACGTGCCGGCGGCCCTGGCCGCGCGCCGGTACGCCGTGCCCGGCGACCTCGTCCTGGAGGTCATCGACGAGAGCGCCGGGGGCTTCGCGGCCGGTCGATACCGGCTGACCGCCGGCGACGGCGGCGCGGAGTGCGCGCCGACGACCGCCGACCCCGACGTGGAGATCACCCAGCCGGCGCTGGCCTCGATCTACCTCGGCGGGTTTCGGGTCTCCGAGCTGCGCCTGTCCGGCGCCGCCCGCGAGCGCACCCCAGGTGCGCTGGCGCGCCTGAACCTCATGTTCTCCACGCCGCAGGCCCCCTGGAACGCCACCTGGTTTTAGAGGCTCAGACGACCTCTTAGCGCCCGTCAGACAGGCGGCCCGGGCGCCTCGGTACGCTGAATCGATGGCCCGCTCAACCGACGACCCTGCGCCGGAGGCGGGCAAGCTCCCGTCCGGGCGGCTGGGCCGGACCGCGCGGATGGGCGGGCTGGTCACGGGGCAGGGCCTGCGCTGGGCGGGGATGCGAACCGCCAACCGGCTGCGCACTCCCGAGCAGGCCGAGGCGGCCCAGAACGACCGGACCGCCGCGCTGGTCAACGAGCTCGTCGAGCAACTCGGCCGGATGCGGGGCGCGGCGATGAAGGTCGGTCAGATGCTGTCCCTGATCGAGTTCGACGACCTGCCCGCGGAGCAGCGGGCGGCGCTCGAGGCGCGGCTGGCCTCGCTGCGCGACGACGTTCCGCCGGTCCGGTTCAGCGAGCTCGAGCGGATGATGCGCCAGGAGCTCGGCGGTCCGCTGCGCCAGTCGTTCGCCGAGTTCGACGAGCGCGCGCTGGCGGCGGCCTCGATTGGGCAGGTCCACCGGGCGGTGACCGTCTCCGGAGACGAGGTGGTCGTCAAAGTCCAGTACCCGGGCGTGGCCGAGGCGGTGGAGACCGACCTGCGCAACGCGATGCTGCTGGTGCCGCTGGTCCGCCGCCTGGCGCCCGGCGTCGATGCCCGAGCGCTGTTCACGGAGCTGCGTGAGCGGGTCGGCGAGGAGCTCGACTACGAGTTGGAGGCCCAGAACCAGCGCCGGGTGCAGCGGCGGCTGCGCGGACACCCGTTCATCTTCGTGCCGCGGGTCGACACCGCGCTGTCGACCCGCCGGGTGCTCGTCTCCGAGTACGTGGAGGGAGAGCGGTTCGATACGGTGCGCCGGATGGGGGAGGCGGAGCGCGACCGCTACGGCGAGATCGTGTTCCGGTTCTTCTTCGGCCTCGCCTACCGCGACCGGATCGCGCTCGGCGACCCGCATCCGGGCAACTATCTGCTCCGGCCGGACGGCCGGGTGGCGTTCGTCGACTACGGCTTGATGCGCGACGTCAGCGCCGAACGGGTCGACGCCGAGCGCGCCATCGCCTGGGCGGTGCGGGACCGGGATGCGGCGGGGGTCAAGGCGGCGCTGGTCGCCGGCGGATATCTGCCGGCCGAGCGGGCCGACATCGTCGACGCCGACCTGGCCCTGCGGATGATGCGCCACGCGACCCGCTGGTACGCGGTGCCCGGGTACCGCCGGTTTGAGCCCGGGCGGCCCCGGCGGGGACGTGACCGCCCGCCGGAGAGCACGGACGAGCGGGCGGCGGTCCGCGAGCAGATCCACCAGTTCACGGTCCCGCCCGACTCCATTCTGATCCGCCGCATGCACGGGGTGGTCTCGGTCGTCCTGACCCAGTTGCGCGCCGGCGCCGACTGGGGCGCGATCGCCGCCCAGTACCTGCACGGCGAGGCGCCGGCCACCCCGCTGGGTGAGGCCGAGGCCGCCTTCTTCGGCGCCGAGCAGGCCTGAGGGCGCCGGTGCCCGAGGCCGTCGTCTTCGACCTCGATGGGGTCCTACTGGACTCCGAGCAGCTGTGGAACCGGGCCAAGGAGTCGCTGGTGCGCGACACGGGCGGCCGCTGGCGTGAGGATGCCCCGCGGGCGATGATGGGCATGAGCTCGCCCGAATGGGCGGCCTACCTCCGGGACGAACTGGGGGTCGACCGCGACCTGTCCGAGATCAACCGGGAGGTCGTCCGCCGGATGGAGGACCTGTACCGCGAGCGCCTGCCGCTGCTGCCGGGCGCCGTGGAAGCGGTGCGGCGGCTGCACGACCGGTGGCCGCTGGGCCTGGCCTCCTCCTCGAACCGGGAGATCATCGACCTGGCCCTGGACCTGGCGGGCCTGGCCGCCGCGTTTGCGGTCACCGTCTCCTCGGAGGAGGTGGCCCGGGGCAAGCCCGCGCCCGACGTCTACCTGGAGGCGGCCCGGCGCCTCGGGGCGGCGCCGGGGCGATGTGTCGCGATCGAGGACTCCAGCAACGGCCTGCGGGCGGCCGCCGCCGCCGGCCTGCCGGTCATCGCCGTCCCCAACCCGCACTACCCGCCGAGCGATGACGCGCTGGGGCTCGCCGCGGCCAGGATCGAGACCCTGGACGAGCTCACCCCGGAACTGGTTGAGCGCGTGAGCGACTGACCGCGTCGGGCCGGCGCTGTCGCCTCGGAGCCCGTCCGCGTGGCGCAACTCAAAGTGCGCCGCACTGCACCGAAATTGAAGTATTCTCACCGCGGATCATTGAGCGTCGTCGGGCGGCAGCCGCCGTCGCCCGGCGCGGGCCAGGAGGAGCGAGGATGAGGCAAGGACCGATTCGACGTGCCCTGATGGGTGGGCTCGTCGCCGCCGCGATGGCCGTGCTCGCCCCGGCCGCCGGCGCATCGATCACTCCGACGGTCAGCCTCGATCAGAGCGCCGGCACCACCGCCGCCGCCCTGGCGAACCTGGGCGTCGACCTCAAGTTCGCGCCGACCGGGACGGATTCCCCGGACCACCTGACGCTCAACCTCCCGCCCGGTCTGCTGGCCAACGCCTCGATCGACGGCGGGGCGTGTCTGAGGACCACCGATCTGACTGACAGCGCCTGTCAGGTCGGCTCCGGCGTCGTGACCGCGTATGCCTACGGCTACATACCGATCTCCACCCCGGTGACGTTCGACCTGGTCCCGCCGCCGTCGCCCGGCGACCTGGCCGGGCTGGCCGTCAACAGCAGCGGCACTCAGATCGGCTCCACCGCCGACGTGCGGATCCGTCCGTCGGGCGATCCAAACGGAGTGGGGGCGACGATCACGTTCGTGCTGCCGAACAGCCTGTACGGGACGCCCATCTCAATCCATGAGATCGCCAGCACGTTCGACGGCCTGCGCTATCCGACGACGTGTCCGGCCACGCCGCAGCGCCTGAGCATCGCCGTCAACTCGTACGGCGCGTCAGCGGTCCATAGCGCGTCGGCGCCGCTGTCGGTCACCCGGTGCTCGGCGCTGACGTTCTCGCCGGCGTTCCGGGTCACCGGGACGCTCGACCACGGCGACAAGCAGGTGGCGGTCACCACGGACATCACCCAGGCCGCGACCGAGGCGCCGAGCCGATCGGTGGCGCTGTCGCTGCCGGTCTCGGTGCTGACCCAGAACATCGCGGCGGTCAGGCTGCTGTGCGCCAGCGTGGCGAGCGGCACGTGCATCCCGGTGGGCTCGGTCACGGCCGGCTCGCCCCTGTATCCCAAGCCGCTGACCGGACAGGCCTACCTGACCGGATCGTTTGCCGGGCTCACGCTCACGCTGATCTTCCCGTCACCGTTTCCGCTCACGCTCACCGGGACGGTCGACCTGCCGACGAACACGACGAGCTTCAGCGGCCTGCCGGACATTCCGCTCACCAGCCTGGCGGTCACGCTGAACGGCGGGAAGTACGGCCTGTTCCAGGGCAGCTGCGCGACGCCCTCCGGCCCCGCGACCGCCGCGCTGACCGACCAGAACGGCGACAAGACGGCCCGGGTCCCGGCCCGGCTCACGCTGACAGGATGCGCCCCGGGCACCCGCCGCCCCTCGGTCGCCACACGGCTGTCGGCGGTTCGCTTCTCCGGGTTGCGGACCGGCCATCCGTCCCTCCGCTTCCGGATCAGCGGCAGCCGGCTGTCCGGGGTGACCGTGGACCTGCCGCGCGGGCTGCGCCTGGCCGGCAACCACGCGGTGCGCCGCGGCGTCCGGGTGTCCGCCGCGGGCGTCCGGTCGGTGTCCATCAGCCACGGCGACGCGGTTGTCGCGTTCCGCCGTGCCGTCACGGCCACGACGGTCACGATCAAGCCGACCGTGCTGCGCGAGAGCGCCGGGCTGCGCCGGCGGGCGCGGGCCCACCGGCTCAAGCGCCTGGGACTGGCGGTCGTCGTGAGGACCACGAGCGGGCGGCGCATCACGCTGCGGGCCCAGACGAAGAACGTGGGAGGCTGACCATGATCCGGGCGCTGCGCCGATTCGCCGTCACCGCTTCCGCTGTTGTGGCCGGCGTCGCGGTGCTGGCGCCGACAGCGGGCGCGTCGACGTCGCCGTCGATGACCCTCAACCAGAGTGCGGGACGCACCGCCGGCTCGGCGGCGAACCTCGGTCTCGACCTGAAGTTCACCAACAGCGGCACCGACTCGCCCAAGCATCTGACGATCAACCTCCCGCCCGGGCTGCTGGCCAACGCCTCCATCGACGGCGGCGCCTGCCTGAAGAAGGCGAACACCTCCGGGACGACCTGCCAGGTCGGGACGGGCACCGTCACCGCGACGGCGGACCTGTTGGGGATTAACCTGGGCGTGCCGCTGCCGGTCTCGGTCAGCTTCTACCTCGTGCCGCCGCCCGCCCCGGGGGACCTGGCCGGGCTCGCCGTTGAGGGGCTGGGTCAGCAGATCGGCTCCACTGGCGGCATCCGCGTCCGGCCCAGCGGCGACCCGGACGGCGTCGGGGTGACGATCGCGCTCGTGCTGCCGAACACGATCCCGGTCATCAACGCGGGCCAGATCTCGGTGACCCAGATCAACAGCACGTTCGACGGCCTGCGCTATCCGACCACCTGCCCATCCACGCCGGCGCGGCTCACCGCTACGGTCGACTCCTACAGCGCCTCGATGCTCCACACCGTGTCGGCGCCGCTGACGGTCACCGGCTGCTCGGGCCTGAGCTATTCGCCGGCGTTCCGGGCGAGCGCCGCCCGTGACGCCGGCGACCACCAGGTGAAGCTGGCGACCACGATCACCCAGGGGGCGAGCGAGGCGCCGTCGCGGAGCGTGTCCCTGGCCTTCCCGACCGCCACGCTGGCGCCCAACCTGGCCTCGATCAAGGCGCTGTGCCTCAACCTGGCGTCCGGGACGTGTCACACCGTCGGCTCGGTGACGGCCACCTCGCCCCTGTATCCCAAGCCGCTGACCGGGCAGGCGTATCTGACCGGTTCGATGAGCGGGCTGGCGCTGACGCTGGTGTTCCCGTCGCCGTTCCCGCTCACGCTCACCGGTGCGGTCGACCTGGTGCGCAACGCGGCGACGTTCACCGGGCTGCCGGACATCCCGCTGACCGATCTGGCGGTGACGCTGGACGGCGGCGCTCAGGGCCTGTTCCTGTCGACCTGCCAGGCGCCGACCGGCACCGCGACCGCCACTCTGACCGATCAGAACGGCGACCGGACGAGGCGGGTGCCCGCGCGGTTCACCGTATCGGGGTGCCGGTCCGGCGGCGGGGCGGCTACGGGCGGCAGCCTGCCGAGCGCTGTCGCCGGCGGGCCCAACGGCTCGACGAGCCGGGGCGTGAAGCGCGCCGGAGTGACGTTCAGCCGCGGCCGGTTCGCCGGGCTGGGATCCGGCCATCCGTCGCTCAGCTTCCGCGTCGCCGCGACCAGGCTCAAGACGCTGACGATCGCGCTGCCCGCCGGCCTGCGCTTCCGCCGCCACCCGGCCCGGGGAAGCGTCAGCCTCGGCGGGGCGCGGATCGCCTCGCTCTCGCTCGTGCACGGACGGTTGGTCATCAACCTCCGGCGCGCGGTCAACGCGGTTACGGTGAGGATCGGCCCCCGGGCATTGTCGGAGACGGCGGCGCTACGCCGGCGGGTCCGGGGACACCGCGTCAAGCGCGTGCCGCTCGCTGTGTCGGTGCGCTACGCCGCCGGTCGGCGCACCACGCTCCACGTCGAGGTCACGAACCTGCGCTAGCCACCGCGGGTGTCATCTGGGTGGTTGCTGAGCAACCACCAGATGCATCTCACGCTGCTGCAGCCGACAGCACGCCCCCTGCCACGTCGACGGTGACGCCGTTCAGCGACGCCGTCACCGGGTGACACTCCGCCGGGCGCTGGGTCGGCAGCCAGGGGCGGCCGGGCGCGCACAGGATGAGCGTGTGGGCCTGGCGCCCGATGAAGGCCAGGGCATCGCGGCCCTCCACGCCGCCGGACCAGAGGTCCACCCCCGCCGACGCCAGCGTGTCCGCGGCCGCCGGCGGATCGGCCACCACCAGGCCGATCTCCGAGATGCCCAGCAGTTCGCCGGCGGTGAACCCGGCGCCATCCGCGTGCATCTCGCCAACGCCGCGATGGGCGATCAACTCCACGATGTTGCCGGCGGGATCATGGAAGTAGCACGCGTCGGCGTCCCAGGCGTCGAAGCGGAACGTCGTCGAGGGCTGCCCGGGCCGGGTCAGCAGCCCGGCGCACGGCTCCAGCCACGAGCGGGCCGCCGCGTAGCGATCGCCGGGAACCAGGAGCGCGAAGTGGTAGAACGGCCCTGCGTCGCCCGGGGCGGGTTCGAACGTGACGTGGCTGCCGCCGCCGGTCCCCAGTGTCAGCCGGTCACCGTCGACATCGGCGGTGAAACCCAGGCAGCCGACGTAGAACCGCTCCAGCGCGTCCATGACCGCGGACGCGGCGGCGAGGCGAATCGACCTGATGATCGCATCGGACCCCACCGGCACATCCTGCCATCCGGAGTCAGCCACGGGGTGCGCGGCCGGCGAGAAGCGCGTGGCGCTGCACCCAGGCCCAGCGGAGTGCCAGGCCGCTGCCGGCGGCGAGCAGGATGTCGATGACCGGTTCGATCACCCCGCCGGCCCCGCTTCCGTAGATCCCGTGTCCCAGGTCGTAGTAGGCGTCCAGCGCCGATTCGCTCATACGCAGATCGTGACGACGCCCGGCAGCCTCTGCTTGGATGGTGGGCATGCCAGACGAGCGCACCGACGCGCTGGGCATGCCCACCGCCGACATGCGCCGGCTCGGCTACTGGGTCGTCGATCGCGTCGTCGAGCACTACGAGCATGGGCCCGACGGGCCGGCCATCCGCGGCGGCGATGCCGCCGAGCTGCAGAGCCTGCTGGGCGGGCCGGTCCCGTGGGAGCCAGGCGATCCGCTGGCGGCGCTGGAAGGGCTGGTGGAGGTCGCCCTGACCCACATGCAGTACGGCGATCACCCGCGCTACTTCGCCCGGGTGCCGGGCCCCTCGTCGTTCGCCGGGGTTCTGGGGGATTGGCTGGGCACCGGCTTCAACGCCCTGGCCAGCAGCTGGGGCGGAGGCTCCGGCCCGGCCACCGTCGAGCTGGTGGTGCTCGACTGGATCCGGGCCCTGCTCGGGATGCCCGACGGAACCGAAGGGGTGATCCTCAGCGGCGGCTCGCTGTCCAACCTCACCGCCCTGGCCGTGGCGCGTGAGGCGCGGGGCCCGGGGCTGGCGTACCTGTCGGATCAGACCCACGCCTCGGTGCGCCGCGGCCTGGAGGCGATCGGCTTCGGCCCCGACGAGATCCGGACGCTGCCCACCGACGAGGGCTTCGTCCTGAGAGCCGACGCGCTGGCCGATGCCGTGGCCGGGGACCGCGCCGGCGGCGGCCGGCCGGTGTTCGTCGTCGCCACCGCCGGGACGACGAACACCGGCGCCGTCGACGAGCTCGACGCCATCGCCGACGTGTGCGCCGCCGAGCAGCTGTGGCTCCACATCGACGGGGCCTACGGGGCGCCCGCTGCGCTGTGCGACGCCGGCCGGGCCGTCCTGACCGGCATGGAGCGGGCCGATTCGATCACGCTCGACCCTCACAAGTGGCTGTTTGCGCCCTACGACGCCGGCGTCCTGCTCGTCCGCCACCCGGGTGCGCTGGAGCGCGCGTTCAGCATGCGGCCGGAGTACCTGGCCGACGTGCGCTCGGACTCCGGCGAGGTCAGCTTCGGGGACCGCAGCCTGGAGCTCTCGCGGCGCTCACGCGCGTTCAAGCTGTGGATGATGTTCCGCACCTACGGGGCGGCGCGGGTCGGCGCCGCGGTGGAGGAGGGGATCCGGCTCGCCGAGCGCGCCCAGGCGATGATCGACGCTGCCCCGGAGTGGGAGTGCGTGACGCCGGCCCAGCTCGGCATCGTCACGTTCACGCGTCCGGGCTGGAGCGCCGCCGACCACGCGGCGCGCGTCGCCGCGCTGACCGACGACGGGTTCGCCGCCGTCACGAGCACCACCCTGCGGGGCCGCCCGGCCCTGCGCCTGTGCACGATCAACCCTCGCACGACCGAGGCCGACATCGCCGAGACCCTGGCGCGGCTCGGCGGCTGACGAGCTGTCACAGCCGTCCGGGCTCTCTCGTCATAGCTGGTGACACGACGAAAGGAGCCGATGATGAAGGTGTTTGTAGCCGGCGCCGGCGGCGCGATGGGTCACCAGCTGGTGCCGAGGCTGGTAGCGGCTGGGCATGAGGTGGTCGGCATGACGCGGTCGGCGGGCAAGCGGGAGGCGGTCGTGGCGCTCGGCGCCGAGCCGGTCGTCGCCGACGCCCTGAACCCGGGTCAGGTGACGGAGGTCGTCGCGGCGGCGCAACCGGACGTGATCGTCCACCAGCTGACCGCCATCACCGGCCTGGACATGCGCCATTTCGACCGCGACTTCGCCCAGACGAACCGGCTGAGGCGCGAGGGGACCGACAACCTGCTCGCCGCCGGGCGGCTGGTGGGGGCGAGGCGGTTCGTGGCCCAGAGCTACACCGGCTGGCCGTACGCGCGCACCGGCGCGCCCGTCAAGAGCGAGGACGACCCGCTTGATCCGGCGCCCGCCCGGGAGATGCGTGAGTCGCTGGCCGCGATCCGGCATCTGGAGGACGCCGTGCTGGGGACCGACTGGACCGAGGGGATCGTGCTGCGCTACGGGGCGTTCTATGGTCCCGGTACCTCGCTGGCCCCGGGCGGCGAGCAGTACGAGATGGTCCGCAAGCGCAAGTATCCGGTCATCGGCAGCGGCGCCGGCGTGTGGTCGTTCGTGCACATCGCCGACGCGGCTGACGCCACCGTGCTGGCGGTCGAGCAGGGAGGCCGTGGGATCTACAACATCGTCGACGACGACCCGGCGCCGGTGTCGGACTGGCTGCCCACGCTGGCGGCGGCGCTCGGCGCGCCCAAGCCGTGGCGGGTGCCGCGGTTCGTCGGCCGGCTGGCGGCCGGCGAGGCCGGGGCGGTGATGATGACCGAGGTCCGCGGCGCGTCGAACGGCAAGGCCAAGCGGGCGCTGGGGTGGCGGCCGCAGCACCCCACCTGGCGGCCCGGGTTCGCACCGTGACCGCGCACGAGGAACTGCTCGCCGAGCTGCGTCCGGTCTCATTTGCCATTGCCTACCGGATGCTCGGCAGCGTGGCGGAGGCCGAGGACGTGGTGCAGGAGGCGCTCCTGCGGCTCAGCCGGGCGCTTGGATCCGGGGAGGTGATCCAGTCTCCGCGCGCGTTCGTGGCCACCGCCACGACGCGCCTGGCGATCGACGAGCTCCGCTCCGCCCGGGCGCGTCGCGAGCGCTATGTCGGCGAATGGCTGCCTGAGCCGATCCTGACGGACGGGACCGACGATCCGGCGGCGCACGCCGAGATGGCCGACTCGCTGTCGATGGCGATGCTGCTGCTGCTGGAGCGCCTGTCGCCCGAGCAGCGGGCGGCCCTGCTCCTGCACGACGTGTTCGACTACCGCTACGGCGAGGTGGCGGGGATCATCGGCAAGAGCGAGAGCAACGTCCGCCAGCTGGCCGCGCGTGCGCGCCGGCACCTGCAGGACCAGCGGCCCCGCTTCCAGTCGTCACAGGAGCAGCGGGACGAGCTGGCGCGGCGGTTCTTCGCCGCCGCGCAGGACGGGGACCTGGCCGGCCTGGAGACGCTGCTGGCATCCGACGTGGTGCTGACCGGCGACGGCGGCGGCCGGGTGCCGGCGCTGGCCCGCCGCCTGGAGGGACGCAACCGGGTCGCCCGTACCCTGATCAACTGGCTCCGGGTCGGCGCGCGGATCCCCGGCGCCTCGTTGCAGCCGGCCCAGGTCAACGCCTCCCCGGGCGCGCTCCTCCTCGACGGCGAGGGGAGGCTCATCGCCGTGTGGACGCTGGACATGGCCGGAGGCGAGATCCGCGCCATCAACTCGGTCGTCAACCCCGACAAGCTGGCCCACCTGGGGCCGCTGGCCGACGTCAGCGCGCTGCTGCGCCCGGAGCGACCGACGCTGTGAGGCCCAGAGCGGCGCGCAGCGCGTCGACATCCTCGGCGCCGAACACCACTCGGTTGCGAGTGGCGACGTAGACGAGGTCGAGGTTCACGCCCGCCCGCGCGATCTTGCGCGTCAGGTCGGCCAGCACCCCGGGCCGGTCCTCGACGTCGATGACCACCACCTCGCGCTCGCGGGTGACGGCGAGGTGGGAGATCGCCAGCGAATGCTTGGCCGCCTCGGGATGGGGGACCAGGATGTGCAGCTCGGCCCGGCTGCCGGCGCCCATGCAGGTGGCGGCGGCGAGGTTGACGCCCGCATCGCTGACCGCCGCAGCGACGGCTGCCAGCGCCCCCGGCGTGTTCTCGACGTCGATGACGAGATCGAAGGCCATGACTTCCGGATTGGCCAGACTACACCCTGCGGTGGCGGGCGGCGAAGCGCCGGGCCTTGGAGCGGTTCCCGCAGGTCGACATCGTGCACCACCGGCGGCGGCCGGTCCGGTCCAGAAACAGCCAGCCACAGCCGCCTCCGGGACAGGAGCGAACCCGCTCGTAAGCGGGAGAGATCAGCAGTTCGCTGGCGGCCCAGGCCGCTGCGTACACCGGGGCGGCCAGCCCGGCATCGATCGAGACCTGGCGGCGGACCGGAGTGCCGGGGGTGAGGCGGAGGCTCGCCGCTGCCCGTCGCACGTCGGCCTCGAACCCGGCGAACGCGTCCGGGTCGGCACGGCCGAGCAGGACGTCGTGGACGCGGGCGCGGACCCGGCGGGCCTCGTCGAGGGTCGTCGCGGCCTCGTCCGAGCGGCGCCGGGCGGCGGCCCGCAGTCGGGAGACGTCGGCCGGCCCGATGAGCCCGGCGGCGCCGGCCCAGACCGCCAGATGATCGTAGGAGCCGAGGTAGTCGTGTTCCGGGGCGCCGTTCCAGCCGGCAAACGTGTTGCACAGCTCCAGCCCGGCATGGCCGGCGACCAGGACTGGGATCTCGAGTCCGTCGATAACGGTGAAGGGGGCGGGAATCGTGCCTCCGGGTTGACGGCTGCCTAACCGGTAAATACCATTCTACAGGTTAGTGATGCGAAGAGGTACGTCACACTGGCGTCCGGGTACCGCCGCCGTCCTGGCGGCGGTCCTGGCCGCCGGCGTTGCCGGGTGCGGCGCCACCGGCGGGGCTGCGCGCACCGCGCCGCCCGCCGGCAAGCGAAGCGACGGCGGAACCCAGAACGCGTCGGCCGCGAGGCCGCGGGCGGCGGTCTACGGCGGACCCGCTCCACTCCTCATCCTCTTCAAGCGCGCCATCGGGGTTGATCCGCTGTCGAGCCAGCTCGTGATCGACACCGACGGCAGCGCGGCGGCGACGGTCACCCTGGGCGGTGTCAGCGGCCAGAAACGCGACGATTTCACCATCACGGGGCCGCGGCTGCACGCCCTGCGGGGGCTGATCGCTCGCAGCCGCCTGTCGGACACCGCGTGCTGCAACGACCCGAACTACTACCTGTACTGGATCAGCGTCGGCGGTCACACCTGGCGGCTGGAGCAGCGCCGCGTTCCGCGTCGCGCGCGACGGCTGATCGACAGGCTCAACGCCATCACCGACGGCCACAGCCACTACTGACCGCATGCGCCAGAATCTGCCGGGATGACGGCGCCGGCAGATGTCCGCCACCCCATGTTCGCGCGGCTGTGGACGGTGATGAGCCGGTGTGAGCCGAAGGAGATCCAGCGTCACCGCGACGAGCTGCTCGACGGCCTCAGCGGGCGGGTGCTGGAGCTGGGCGCGGGGGCGGGGAGCAACTTCGCTCGTTATCCGCCGGCGGTCGACGAGGTGGTGGCCGTCGAGCCCGAGCCCTATCTGCGCCGCCGGGCCGAGGCGGCGGCGGCGCGGTCGGCGGTCCCGATCAAGGTCGTCGACGGAGATGCCGACCGGCTCCCGGCGGCGGATGGCTCGTGCGACGCCGCGGTGGTCAGCCTGGTGCTGTGCAGCGTGCCGGACCCGGCCCGAGCATTGGCCGAGCTGCACCGCGTGGTGCGGTCCGGCGGCGAGCTGCGCTTCTACGAGCACATTCGGGCCGACCGGCCCGGGCTGGCGCGGGTCCAGCGGACCGTCGATCGGCTGTTCTGGCCCCGGGCCTTCGGCGGCTGCCATACGGCGCGCGACACCCCGGCGGCGATCGCCGCAGCCGGCTTTGCCATCGAGCACAACCGCGCGCTGTGGCTGGGGCCGCGGAGGATCCCGCCGCCGACCGCGCCGCACGCCATCGGCCGGGCGCGGAGGGTCTGAGCCCGGCCCGGGGCTCAGCCCGGCCCGGGGGCTCAGCCGGGCCCGGGGGCTCAGCCGGGCCCGGGGGTCTACACCGCCGAGGGCAGCAGCTCGGCGTGCTCGGGCTCCGGCGGCGTGCCGTGCACGTAGACGAGGAGGTCCTCGTCGCCGTGGTTGACCGTCTGCAGCGGCGTGCCCGGATGGACGTGGATGAGCCCGCCGACCGGGACCTCGTGGCGCTCGGGGGGCTCGCCCAGGTACATGGTGAGCGTGCCGGAGACGACGACGAACGTCTCCTCTTGCAGCGGGTGGCGGTGACGCCGGCCGCGGGCGCCCGGCTCGTACCGCCACAGGTTGGCCCGCGTGTGGGCGAAGCCGGCGATGTCGCTCAGCTCGGCGACATGGCGAGCGGGCTCGCCCGGCTCGTGAGGCCGGGTGATCCACTCGTGCTCGTCCGGGGTGATCGCGCGGTAGGGCATGCCGGGCCCAGGCTACGCGACCAGCGGCTACGCCGCCTTGATGCGCGCTGCCGGAGCCGCCGGCACCGCGTCCGGGACGAGAAGCTCGTCGGCGGCCGTCCCCAGGCTGTCGATCATGGCGGCGATGAGCGGGTCGTCGGCCCGGCCGGACCGGGACACCGCGAAGATCCGGCGGGTCAGGCTGGGGTCGACCAGGGGGCGGATGGTCAGTCCGTCATGGACCGCCGGGGACAGGCCAAGCAGGGGGATGGCCGCGGCGCCCAGGCCGGCCGCGACGAGGCTCTGCACGGTGGGGTAATCGTCGACGTCGATCGCGAACCGGGGCTGGAAGCCGGCCGCCGCGCACGCCTGCAGGAACATCTGGCCGCACGGACACGAGCGGCTGCGATCGCCCGACACCAGCCGCTCCTCGGCCAGCCGCCGGAGCGGCACCTCGGGCAGTTGGGCCAGCGGGTGGGAGGTGGGGAGGGCGACGAAGTAGGGGTCCAGGAGCAGCGGCCGCCAGTCCAGGCCCTTGCCCGCCGGCACCGCCTGGGGCACGGCGCCGCTCTCCTCCAGGTCGAGGATGACGACGGCCAGGTCGGCCTGATCGTCGCGGACCGCCGCCAGGGCCTCGGGCTGCTCGGCCAGCGTCAGCTGCAGGTCGACGTCCGGATGGCGGCCGCGAAAGCGGGCCACCGCCGGAGGGACGAGCCCGGTCCCCGCGCTGCCGAAGCTGGCCACGCGCAGCCGCCCGGTGCGGCCGTCGGTCAGTGCGTCGAGCGCGGCCTCGGCGTCGGCCACGCGGCTGATGATCTCGCCGGCATATCCGGCCAGCAGGGCCCCGGCCGGGGTGGGCCTGACGCGGCGCCCGATCCGCTCCAGCAGGCGCGTGCCGGTCTCGCGCTCCAGCGCGGCGATGTGCTGGCTGACCGCCGAGGGGGTGTAGTTGAGCTCCGCCGCCGCCGCGGTGATCGATCCCTCGGTCACAACGGCGTGCAGCACGGTGAGGCGGTGCACGTTGAGCATCGCGTCCCACCTTACAGCGAGACTTAATAGCTGTCGAGGAAGGTTTGCTTGTGCTTCAACGTCATCTATCCGACAGTGTCAGCCATGCTCTTCCTCTGGACCGTTCTGGCCGCTGCGGCGGCGGCCGCCGTGGTCATCGTGTTGCTCGTTGGCGAGGGGTTTCGCAACGGCGACCGCGAGCACGATGTGCGCGTGCGGGCGCGGACGCTGGCCCCGGCCGGGCCCGGCGCGACCGGGGCCAGCGCCCCGGCCAGGCCCGGCGCGACCGGTCGGTGGGTGGAGGTCACCCTCACCAACCCGTCGGCCGCCACCGCGCTGGTGGCGGTGAGCCTGCGGCGCGCCCATCCGGGTTGGGGCACGACGACGCGGCGCCACACCCCGCGGCGCCCGCAGCGGCTGAGCCTCGGCGAGCAGATGCTGGGAACCGTCCCGCCCGGCCAGACCACCGCGCTCCATGTCTGGGCGGAGGGCGATCTGCGGAGGCTGCGGCTGCTGGTGGCCGTCGGCTCCTCCGGGCGGCTGCGCCTCCATCGTCTCCCGCTGCCCGGGCCGCTGCCGGCCGGCTCGCCCGGCGCCGGCGCGGCGCTGCCCGATCCCCGCTCACCGGTGGCGTCATGAGTGCGCGGCCTGGCGATCCCACACTTGTCATCCGGCGCGCCTCACCGGACGATGCGGTCGCGCTGACACGGCTGGCGGCGCTCGACGAGGCTCCGGTCCCGCCCCAGCCGGTGCTCGTCGGCGAGGTCGGCGGACGGCTGTGGGTGGCGGTCTCGCTGGTCAACCTGGACCACATCGCCGACCCGTTCGAATGGTCCGGCGAGATCGCCGCGCTCGCCGTGGCGCGGGCACGTCAACTGCGCGGAGACCCGGTCCCGGCCGCCGGACGGCGGTGGCGCTGGCGCCGCTGGCGACGTCGGGTCGCGTTACGCGAAACTCTGGCCGGTGAGCGGCCATGAGATCCACCATCTCCTGCACGAGTACGGGCTCGCCGTCGTGTTCCTGGCCGCCGCCGCGCAGGCGGTGGGGTTTCCCGTCCCCGGCACGACGGTGTTGGTGGCGGCCGCCCTCTACGCGGGCACGAGCCACGGGCTGCCGATCGGCGGTGTGATCGCCGCCGGGGCGCTCGGCGCGCTGGCCGGGACCACCGCCGGCTATGCGCTGGGTCACTGGCGGGGCGAGCCCGTGCTGCTGTGGGTGGGGCGGCGCCTGCGTCAGGGCCCGGAGCGGGTCCACCGCCTCCGGCGCGAGTTCGCCCAGCACGGCGCCGCCTGGCTGTTCGTCGGGCGCTTCATCACCGGGGTGCGCAACGTGACCGGGCTGCTGGCCGGCGCCAGCGGTATGCGGCTCAGCCGCTTCCTGGCGGTCAGCGCCGCCGCGGCGCTGGTCTGGGCGGCGACGAACGCTCTGGAGTACTACTTCTTCGGCGATGCGCTCGCCGGGGCGTCGACGTGGCTTCAGGTGGTTCTCATCTGCGCCGGCCTGGCCTGGATGGTGGTGTCGTTCAACTTCCTGCGCCGGCGCGCACGGCGACGGCTGCAGTCCTCGATCGACGCCTGAGCCGTGTCCCGCCTGCGCTCAATGCCCACTGTCATCGCCCGGCGCGGCGAGTTGATCGTGGAGCGCGACCCGGCGCGGCCGTCCGGGCGCCTGCTCCGCGACAGCGGCATGGACGCCTCCTACGTCGACCTGGCCGACCCGTCGCACCTGGAGTTCGACTACCTGCGGTGGACGAGGATCGTCCTGCGCGCTGCCCGTGCCCGCCGGGTCCTGCACGTGGGGGGCGGGGCGTGCACGCTGGCGCGCGCCCTCGCCGCGGCCGACCCCGCGGGGCGCCAGGAGGTCTGCGAGATCGACCCCGAAGTGCTGGCCATCGCCCGGGAGCACCTGGGGCTACGGCGGGCGCCCGGCCTGCGGGTGCGGCAGGCCGACGGGCGTGCGTTCATCGCCGCCCGGCGCGACGGGGGCTGGGACGCCGTCGTTATCGACGCCTACGTCGGCGCGAAAGTGCCCCGGCGCCTGGTGACCGCCGAGGCGCTGGCCGATGTCCGGCGCGTGGCGGGGCTGGCGGTGGTGAATGTGGTCGACAACCGGGCCGGCCAGGTGGTGCGGCGGGTCGCCTCGGGGCTGGCCGAGGCCTACCCGCGCGTGTGGTCGCTCGGCGGGCGGTCAGGCAACACGATCGTCGCCGGGAGCGTCGACGTTCTGGACCTGAGGCGAATCGCCGCCGCGGCGGCCGCCGACCCGTCGCCGGCGCGGCTGACCCCACCACCCGGGTTGGCGCCGCAGGTGGCGGCGGCCGCCCCGTTTCGCGACGAAGAGGCTGGCTGAAGCCGCTCCAGGGCTCAGTCGCCGGAGCGCAGCAGGCGATAGGTGGCGACGGCGCTGACGACGCCGACCACGGCCGCCGCCGCGAACGCGCGGAACGGCCCCGGGCGATCTCCCCGGATGCGGTCGCTGGCCGCCTTGCCGACGGTGCGCAGTGCGGTTCCGCCGGCCATCAGCCTGCGGACGCCGCGACCATGGCCAGCATCCGCTGCACGCGGTTCAGGAGCTGCCCGCTCGGATACCAGGTCTCGTCAAGCTTCTCCAGGAGCATGTCGACGTAGTCGCTCACCTGCTGGGGCGTCCACATTGCCATCTCCACGCGGTCCAGCAGCTGGGGACTGGGATAGCGGTCGCTTCGGATGCGCTCCATCAGGAAATCGAGGTAGCGCTGCTGTGTCGGTGCCTGTTCTGTTGCCGCCATGGGCGGCCTCCTTTCTCTAGAGCAGGTCCCCCAGGGGGCCCAGGTTCAGGTTCAGGTCCTTCTCGTCGAGCCCGAAGTGCTCTCTGAGCTCGTCCATCCGTTCCGACAGGGCCATGAACGTCTGGCCCAGCCGCTCCACCTCGTCCGGGGTGAGGCTGCCGCCTTCGATGCGACGGAGCGCCTGGCGCTCCATGAGCTGGCGGAGCAACTCGACGATCGTCAGCACGAGCTGGACCAGGCCCTTCTCGACGTTCTCCGGGTCGGCTTCGATGCGTGTCGTCATGTCTCCTCCGAGTCGACGAAGCTGTACGGTGGCCACGGCCCGGTGCAGGTCACGCTCGCCTCGGTGACGGTCTGTGTCAGGCCGTCGCAGGCGGCGCGGAACTCCTCGATCCGGGGGCGGGCGATGAGATAGGAGGCGGTCACCTGACCCTCCGGCCGAGCGAGGATCCGGCAGGCCCGGCCGCGGGACAGGGGGGTCAGGGCGGCGTCGAGCTCGGCGGCGATTCGTTGCGCTCGCTGCCGGTGCTCCAGGCGCCCCAGCAGGTAGTCGGCGCCGGACGGACGGTCGCCGCTCTCGTCATCGGACCAGCCCGCCCGCACGCCCATCTCCACCGCTCCCCCGACGCGCCGCAGGGCATCGGCGAGCTTGCGGTGGCGGTCCGTGAGCAGCTGCACGGCGGCATGCTCGTCGGCCAGGACGGTCGCGAACCGAGCGGGAAGCACCGTCCGCTCGCTCATGAGCGACTCCACGATCTCCGCGAACCGCAGCAGCGCCTCAGACGTTGGCTCCGGAGGGGAGGGACAGTCGCTGACGACCGCCACGAGCTCGCCGGCGGACACGGAGCGCAGCGGGTGCCCGCCCAGACCGGCCAGGCCGGCCGGCGGCGCGTGCTCGCGGTCGGCGATGGCGTAGAGGAGCAGGGTCACCGGCCGGCCACCGTGTCGACGGATGCCACGAGGAGTCGCAGGTCGAGCCCGACGAGATCGATCCCGGCGACCGACAGCGTGATCTCGCCGTGGATGGTGACGCCCCCGGCCAAAAGTCGGTCGAGGACGTCGACCAGCGCGACGTCACGGCTGCCGGCGCTCCGCGCCGAAGCGCGGCGAGCCTCTCGGCGCGGCGCCAGCTCGGTGCCGGAAGTCACCACGCCGCTCCGATCGCGCCGGGAACGAAGTTATACGGGGGCCACGGGCCGGTTCGCTCGAGCTCGATGCCGAGCGGGGCAAGCTCGCGTCTCAGCCGGTCAAACTCGGCATGGAACGCATCGGCATCCGCGTCCACCACCAGATAGGAGGCGTTCAGGATCATCGGCACATCCCGGCCGCTCATCTCCGGTCGGTGCGGCGACAGCACAACCCCATCGACCGCCATGCTGCAGAGCGCGGCGTGCGCCGACTCGCAGGCCTCGTCGAGCCGGGCCGCGGCGTCCTCGCGCCGCTGGCGGTGCTCGAGGCGGCCCTGCATGTAGGCCGCGCCGTCTCCGGCTCGGGGCCCGGGCTCTGACACCGGCGGCGCGGGCTCGACGGCGTCGTCGGCGGCGAACGCCTTGACGCCCCATTCCGCCTTGCCGCGCAGATGGTTTAGGGCCCGCCCCAGCGCCTCGCCCTCCCGGGCCAGCATGGCGCGGACGCCGGACTCGTCCCGGTATATGGTGCACAGCCGCATCGGGACCGGCGTGCCGGCCCGCGCCACGACCTCCTGCACCCGCTCGTGGCCCCGGGCGGTTCGCTCCAGCCAGTCCATGTCGGACAGGTGCTCGCGCAGCGGCTCCTCGCCGAACTCGTCCAGCGGCACGCGGCTGACGATGGCGGCCAGGCCGCCGTTCTCCAGCGCGCGAACCGGATGCCCGGGGGCGATGCCCTCCAGGTCGCCCGGCAGCGGGTCGTGGTCGCCGGAGACGACGCAGTAGACGTACCAGCCAAGCTCGGGCGAGCCGGCGGGAGCGGCCGTCTCCGGCGGGCGCTCCCGCATCGGGGCACGCTGCGGCTCCGGCTCGCGCTCCCGCTTCGGCGTGCGGCGCGACTCCGGCGTGCGCCCCGCCTCCGGCGTGCGCTGGGCCCCGGGCTCCCGCGGCTCCGCGGCGGGCGCGGCCCGCTCGGCCCGCTCGGGCCCGAGCGCGGCTCGGGCCCGCTCCAGCAGGAGGTCGGTGTAGGCCTCGGCGAGCATCGACCGGACGCGGGCCTCGGCCTCGGCGCGCGCCTCGGCGATCAGCCGCGCGGCCGCGTCGTCGCCGCCATCGGCGAACAGGTGCCGCAGATCGTCAGCGTCGGCCACCGCGCGTCTTCTCCCCGGCGCGCTTGCCGGAGCCGGTCTCGACCTGCTTGGCGGAGTCGCCGTTGCCGTCGCCGGGGCCGATGGCCCGCTCCAAGCGGTCCAGCCGCTCGCGCAGCTCCTTGTTCTCGTTCTCCAGGTCCTCGGCACTCCGCGACAGCTTGGGGTCCGACTCCCACCAGTTGATCCCCATCTCCCGGGCTCGGTCGACGGAGGCGACGAGCAGCCGGAGCTTGATCGTCAACAGCTCGATCTCGAGCAGATTGATCTCGATGTCGCCGGCGATGACGATGCCCTTGTCCAGGACGCGCTCCAGGATGTCGGCCAGGTTCGAGGGGCCGCTGCCGGATCCGGGCGGGTTCCGGCTGTAGGCCGGGGGCGCCAGACCCGGACGAAGAGGGGTGCGTTCCATATCCGCCATGGCTAATCCTCGTCGGCCTGGCTGCGGACGTACCGGCGCTGGCGTTGATAGCCCTGTATCTCGGCCTCGTCGTCCAGGGTGACCAGGTAGGCGCCGAGGACGTCGGTGGAGTTGGGGACGCGGGCCAGTTCGATGATCTGGACGGTCACGTGCCAGCCGCCGTCGTCGTCGGGTTGGACGCCGAGCACCGACTCCACGGGCCGCCCGAGCAAGGCGGGGAAATCCTCCCGCACCCGCTCGACCGCGTCACGCGCGGAGGTCCGCCGATTGCCGTCACGACGCTGGGCCCGGCTCCCGCCCGAGCCGTCGCTCCCGCTTCCGTTCTCACTTCGGCGTCCGTTCGCGCTCCTGCCTCTGCTGCGTTTTTGATCAGCCATCTGGTGGTTCCTCCCAGGCATTGGTCTCCAGCGCCTGTCGTCGCTGCTGGGCGGCTGCGAGGCGGTCCAGGAGCTCGTCCTCGCGGCGAGCTCGCTCCTCGTCGCCGATTAGCCCGTCCTCGGCCTCCAGCTCCAGTTGCAGGAGCTCGCTGCGAATGCGCCCCTCGTCGTAGAGCTCCCGTTCGACCTCGTCGGCGACCTGCTGGGCCACCCAGGTCACTCCGCGGACCGGGGCCAGCGGCAGCGTCAGCAGACCAGTGAACAGACCCATGCGGTCACGCCTCCGCCGTCGCCATATGGACGAACGAGTGGGGCGGCAGGGGGCCGGTGTACTTGAAACGCAGGCGCCCGGCCTGGGCCCGTCCGATCTGGTCCACGCGCTCGTCGAACTGCGGGATGCGATCGCGCTCGACCAGGAACGACGCGTTGAGCGCGACCCGCTCCAGCCCGCTGTCGCCGGCCTCGACGGCCACGGCCAGCGGCGTCAGCTCCCGAAGGATCGCCTCCGCATCCGCCTGTCGGGTGCGCTGCACAGCGGCGGCGACGAGCTCGCCGAGCTGGATTCGCCCGTAGTACGTGGCGTCCTCCGGGACGCCGCGCAGCGAATCCCGCAGCCGCAGGATCTCCGGATCCTGCGCAGCCGCCTCGCGCATCAGCTGCTCCTCGTCGTAGGTCGCGCGCAGCCGGAGCTCGGCCTTCCCGGCCAGCTCGTCCAGCTGGGCCCGCAGTTCCGGACCGTGCGCCTCGAGCAGGTCGCGGCGCACGGTGTCCTCGTCGGCCATGACCACGCCGAACCGCATGGGGAGCACCGTGGTCAGGGCCACCGCGTCCTCCAGCACCTTGGCGTGGGCGGTCATCGCGTCGCGCCCCAGCTGCAGGCTGCCCGGGTCGATGTCGCTGGCGACCGCGGCGAGCTCCCCGGCCGGGATCGACCGGACCGCAGCCCCGCCGATGCCCTTGGCCGACGGCGCGCGCGCCGTCGAGGCGATGACGCCGTAGACGTATGTAGCCGGTGTAGAGGTCATCGTCGTTCGAGCCTCCGGTTAGCTGGAGCGCCCGCGCGATGTCGACCGGGAACGCGACCGCGACCGAGAGCCAGAGCTCGACCGCGAGCTTCCGCTGCTGCCGCTCTCCTCGTCCGTGTCCTGATCCTCGTCGTCGTCGGAGCCGAACAGCGACTCCTTGGCTCCCTCCAGGACGCCCTTCGTCTTGCTGGAGGCGCCACCCGAGGTGACGTTCTCCATGATCTCCGGCAGCCCCTCGCCGCTGGAGTTGCCGAGGTCCAGCCGGTTGACCGCCTCGGCGAACCGCAGGTACGTGTCGACGCTGGCGATCACGATGCGGGCGTCAACGGTGAGCAGCTCGATGCCGACGAGTGAGACCCGAAGGAATACGTCGACGACCAGGCCCTTGTCCAGGATCAGATCCAGGATCTCGTAGAGTCCAGCGGAGTTGGACCGCTGCACGTACCCGCTTCCGGTGCTTCGTTGCATTGCCATGGATGCCATTTGGATTCCGTGCCTTCCTGTTGTGGTCTACTCGTCGGTGTTGTCCGGCTCGTAGGCGTCAGGACTGGTGAACTCGACGTGAGCCTTGAAGCGGCGCAGTTCGATTTCGGCGCGCCGCTGTGCTAGGGGGGTGTTCAGGGCAATTACCTCGGATGCGGATGTGGGAATCACATCGAGCTCGAGTTCGAGGCGCGTGAGTCTGTCGCTCAGCCGGTGGAACGTGATCAGTCCGGCACAGTCCGATCCCTCCACCGAGCGCCACGCGAAGCTGTCCTCCTCGCGCTCGTCGATCACCTCGGCGTGCCAGTCCGGCCGGCCCGCCGCGTCGATCCGCCCGTACAGCTCGTCGCCGTCGCGCTCGATCTCGTCGACGCGGTGCGCGCCCTCCGGAAGCGACTCGAGCTTCATCCACTCCTGCCACGCGACGTTGAGCGGCACGGCGACGTCGATCGACCGCTGAACCGGGACGCTCGGCACCATCGCTCGTTGGATGACGTCGCGCCCGTTCTCGGTGACCCGGACCGCCGCCGCCCGCGCGGCGGCGGCGCCGGTCTGGAGCATGCGGGCGGCGAGCTTCTTCAGCCCCTTCGCCGCCAGGCGGCGCGCCAGGTGGCTGGTCCCGCCTTTCGGGACGAGCGCCTTCTTGGCCGTCTTCGTCGCGGCCTTGGTGGCCACCGTCTTCGCAGGCCCGGCCGCTTTCTTGGCCTTGGCGGTCGGCGTGCGCGGCGCGCCCCCGTTGCCACTGGACGCTGCCGCGCGCCGTCGCCTCACCGGCGACGGGCCGCCGCCGGACTTGCCCTTCTGTTTACGTGTCGCCGTCTGCGCCATCGCCAATCCCTTAGCTGATCGCCTGACCGATCTTCTCGGCCTTCTGGCGGGCGGCCTGGACCTCGCTGGCGAGCCTGGCGAACTGCCGGCCGGCCTCACCGATCTGCTTGCTCATGTCGCTGAGATCGATCTTCGTGCCGGGCAGCGGTATGCCCAGGAACTTGCGGTGACGCTGCAGCGCCGTGCGACCGAGCACGACTCCGCCGGCGACGCCGGCCGCCGCGCTGGCCATCGGCAGCACGACATGGGTGATCGTGGCAAGCACGGTGCCGCCCGAGTCAGCGTCGCCGCTGCCGTTGCGGCTGGCGCGGCTCTCCGCCTGCGCGGCCGCCTGACGCGCCGTCGAGGCCGCGGTGTCCTTGCCCGCCGAGGCCTTGTCGGCCGAGGCGGAACGGCTGCGGTTCGACGCGGCGCTGCGACCACGGGTGGCGCCTGAGCTGCGGCTGGCGCCTGAGCTGCGGCTGCCGCCTGAGCTGCGGCTGCTGCCGCCGGAGCTGCGGCTGGTGCCGCCGGCGCTGCGGCTCGCGCCTGAGCTGCGGCTGGCGCCGGAGGCGCGGCTGCTGCCGCCTGAGCTGCGGCCGCTGCCTGAGCTACGGCTTGCACCCGAGCTGCGGCTGGCGCCTGAGCTCCGGCTAGCGCCCGAGCTGCTGCCGCTGCCCGAGCTGCCGCTGCTCCCGCTGCGGTTGGCCGCCGAGCCTGAGCTGCCGCTACGCGACGCTCGGGACCGACTGCTCGCTGCGTTGGAGCCGCCGGACGACGACCGGGATGATTTGGAACGACTGGAATTTCCGCGTGGACTGCTGGTGGACATTTCTACCTACTTCCGGTTGGTTGCGTACGCGGGATCGCGGATGGCGCGGCCCACTGGGCGCCACTCATCAGTTACCCCGGATCTGACTGCCTGCTCGTCGGCCGCTGAGATCAGCGCCGGCTCTGCGCCTTGCTGCGGCCGCGCGTGCGCTTCGGAGCGGGAGCTTCATCCTCGGCGTCCTCCTCATCCGGCGCCGGTTCGTCTTCGCCGGCGTCGGCTTCGGCCTCGTCGTCGTCGGCCTCGCCTTCAGGCTGGTCCTCGTCGGCCTCGCCCTCGGGCTGGTCGTCGTCGGCCTCGTCCTCCGGCTCGTCCTGGTCGAACTCCTCGTCGAAGTCCTCGTCCACGACGTCGCCGTCGTCACCTTGGCCATCGCGATGGGGCAGTCGCTCCTGGATCGCGTCCAGCATGCCGCTGCCGCGGCCCTTGGCCACCACGCGCCCGGCGGTGTAGAGCCCGGCGCCGAGAAGCAGTGCCCGGCCGGCTCCCACCTTGTGGCGCTTCTTGGGCGGCTCGGCCTGGATCTCGTCCAACGCGGCCTGGAGGGCCGCCACCAGCGGCCGTTGCATGTCGATTGCCATTCCAGATCCTCCGTTACTCGCTGTGGCCGTTCCGCGAGCCGCTCTGGCGCCGGCGGGTCTGGCCGCGGGAGGCCGTGGCCTGGCTGCGAGACGAGCTACCGGAGTGGTTGCGGGTGCGCGAGCCGCCGCTGCCCGAGCCGCCGCTCCGCGAGCCGCTGCTCCGCGAGCCGCTGCTACGCGAGCCGCTGCTCCGCGAGCTGGTGCTCCGCGAGCTCGTGCTGCGCGCACTCGTACTCCGCGAGCCCGAGCCACCGCGGGATCCGCTGCTTCGCGATCCGCTGCGGCCGCGCTGCGCGGGCTTCTCCTCGTCCTTCTCGTCGTCCTTGTTGTCGTCGTCCTGCTGATCGCCGAGCAGCTCGTCGAGGTCGGCGTAATCACGGGTGCGGTCGTACTTGGGGTCGTGCTCCTCGACGACCTCACCGTCCTCGATCACACCGCGCCAGGCACCGGTCTCCTGCTCGGTCATCTCGATGAACGCCTTGAACCGGTGCAGGTCGGCCCGGGCCGCGCGCTTGATGTGTCGCATACCGCGCGCCGCCTTCTCCAGCAGACCGCCGGGCTCCACGTCCATGGTCAACAGGATGCGGGTGAGGTGAGGGCCGAGCTCGTGGAAGGTGACGACACCCGTATGGGTGAGTCCCTCGGTCACGCTCCACTTGATCCGCTCGTCCGGCCGTTGGGTCTCGATCTCAGCCGTGAACTCCTTCGTCTTGGCCCAGATCTTGGCGGCGAACTTGACGGTGGTGGGCTCGTCCTGGGTGACACGGGTGACCCGGTGCATGAAGTTCGGCCACTCCTCGAACTGCGTGAACTGGTTGTAGACCGTCTCGATGTCCACGCCGATATCGACACTCTGCTGCACCGGCATCCGGCGACCCTTACCGACGCCGGGGGCGCCGCCCTTGCCGCCGCTCTTGCCGCCGCCGCCACCGCCGAACGGGAGCGCGTCCTTCAACGTGTCCTTGGCGATGCCCTTGGCGCCGCCTGCCTCGTCGACCTTCTGGCTGACCTTGTCGCTCAGTTTGCCCCCGACGCTGTCGCCCAGTTTGGACGTGGCACCGTGCAACGCGTGCTGCGGCGCGTGGACGACGTCGCCGAGACCGTCGGCACTGATCCCCTTCACCAGTCGGCCGGCGCCCTTGACGGCCAGTGGCACGAGCGCGGCAGCACCCGCGCCGGCCGCGACGCCCTTGGCGCCCGAAAGTCCGTTATTCGATTTGCCACGACTATTCCCACCGGCCCCGTCGAGGGCGTGTAAGACGTGGCGCACCGTATCTTGAACGTCTCGTGCCATCCCACTACCTCCGGAATCGAATTCGCTGGTGTGTAACTCGTACCCGGGGCAGGCCATTGGAAACGTAGGCCCCCCGGGGGCCGAGCAAGTCCATCCGGCGTGCGAACAGGGCGAGTGAGGGCGGGGTATGCGCCGGGCACCGCGCCGAACCCACTAGATGGAAAGTTGAGCCAGAATCCGGTGTGGAGCGGGCGGGAGGCGGGCGGGGGGCGGGCGGGAGCCCAGATCGAGCGTCAGCTCGTTAGCGAAGCCTCATGATGCACGATCGTCTGCGGGCCCGTCGGCGTCGTCGCCGGGGAGCAGAACCGAGCCGATGATCCGGCGGCGGCGCCCCGGCGTGGGGGGGTTGGCGAGGCGGGGCTGGAGCACGCGGGCCAGCTCGCGCAACAGCTCCCGGAACTCGTCGTCATCCAGCCATAGTCCGGCCATCCGGTACGTGACGCCGTCGCGGAGCAGGTCGATGTCGTCGCGCTGCAGGTAGCGGTCGAAGTCGGCCAGCAGCCCGGCCACGAACGCCATGAACGCCTGGCGGTGGTCGTCGGCGCTCATGTGCTCGAGCTCGTCGAGCCCGATCGTCGCCGCCGACACGCGCAGGACGAAGGTGCGCTCGGTGGCGGCCCGGACGCGGCGCTCGGCCACCACGGCGAGCACGCCGGCGTCAACGAGCCGAGCCACGTGCCGGTAGAGCGTGGCCGGGGCGACGTCGGGCAGCTCGGCGCGCAGATCCCCGGTGGTCAGTGCGCGATCGCCCAGGAACGCCTGGACGATGCGAAGCCGGACGGGGTGGAGGAGGAGGTCGGCGCTTGTCATGAGGCCTGGTCAACGCTATCATTATTGATACCGTTATTGCTCATGAGAATGAAGCCACGACACCCCCGCCGGCTCCTACTGATTCTCGCCGCCCTGCTGGCGGATGTGGTGCCGCTGTGGCGGCGTGGCTACGGCGTGGGCGGCAACGTCGTCGTCCGCTGCCGTGACGGCCATGTGTTCACCACGCTGTGGCTGCCCGGGGTGTCCGTCAAGTCCCTGCGGCTCGGCCCGTGGCGGTTTCAGCGATGCCCGGTCGGCGGGCACTGGTCGCTCGTCACTCCGGTGCCGCGGTCCGATCTGACCGAGGACGAGACGCGCACGGCAGGCGCGACGCGGGACATCCGGCTTCCGTAGTCGGCCCGCCCCGGCGAGCCGCCCACGGCGAGGGCGGCGCGAACCCTCTGCGGCGAGGGCGGCGCGAACCCTCTGCGGCGAGGGCGACGCGAACCCTCCGCGGCGCGGGCGCGGGCGCGTTATCGTCCACTTTCTTGACCGCGCGGGGAGGACATGAGGCGCAGGCGCCGGAGACGCCGCGCCGCCGGAGGCGGAGGATCCTCCCTCAGGACCCGCTGGTCAGGTGGCTCATCTGGCTGATGCTGTTCGTGTCGGTGGGGGCGCCCGCGCTGGCGGCCGTCGTCCTGCTCGTCACTCAGTGAGCGGTGACCGGGTACTGGTCGAGGACCACCTCGTAGCGATCGATGATCGGCGGCCGGTTGCGGTCCAGTCCCGCGCGTGAGACCGCGGCCGCCCGCACCTCGCCGGCCAGGATGTCACTGCCGTGCAACGCGTCGACGGAGTCCCAGTACGTCACCGCGATGGCCCGGCCACCGATGAAGTCGACGCCGACCCAGACACCGGCGTACCCGGCCTCTTGCTGGAGTTTGGGGAGGTGATCCTCGGTGAACTCCTTGAGCGTGGCCTTGATGCGCTCCGGCGCCAAGCCGGGGAACGTCGTCACCCTGGCATACATGGGTACCTCCGTCTGACGGTGTGGCCAGCCTACTCCCGGGCTCCGGGGCGATCAACGCGCCAGCCCGGAGCGGCGTCGCACACCCTGCAACTATTCAGGGTGTGATCTCAACCGGGCACCTGGTGGGGTACGCAGCGGCGTCGTTGGTGGTGATCGTGATCCCGGGGCCGAGCGTCCTGTTCGTGATCGGCCGGGCCCTCGCCTACGGTCGCCGGACGGCGCTGTCGACGGTGTGCGGGAACGCGGCGGGCAACTACGTGGTGGCCATCTGCGTCGCCATCGGCGTGGGCGCGATCGTCCAGCGCTCGGAGACGGTGTTCACGGTGCTCAAGCTGATCGGCGCGCTGTACCTGATCTGGCTGGGGGTGGCGGCGATCCGCCACCGGAACGGATTGCGCGCCGCGTTCGGCGCGGCGGCCGCTCCGCGCCCGGACCGCTCGGCCGCCCGGGAGGGCTTTCTCGTCGGCGTCACCAACCCCAAGGCGTTGATTCTGTTCGGGGCGATCCTGCCCCAGTTCGTGGATCGCACCGGCGGCCACGTGCAGATCCAGATGCTGCTGCTGGCGCTGGTGTCGATCGCCATCGGCCTGTGCTCGGACAGCATCTGGGCGGTGACCGCCAGCGCCGTCCGCAGCTGGTTTGCCCGCTCGCCGCGACGCCTGGAGTGGGTCGGCGGCGCGGGCGGCCTGGCCATGATCGGCGTGGGGCTGACGATCGCCCTCACCGGCCGCAGGAACTGACCCACCGCGGCAGCCACGGCAGGACCTCGGCAGCGCCCGCCGAATTTCTCCTAAGGCTCGGCGCGTGTGCTGCCGACAACCAGGGTGGATGAGTCGTAGGCGGGCGTCCAGGCTGGAAGGGCCGCTCGGCGGGTGAGATTCGGCGCCTCACCGTCCGCCAGCTCTCCACCTCCGGATGTCCCCGCTCCGGAGACGGCGCGGGGACACTCGCGCCCCGCGCGCGTCTCGCGGACGCGGACTACTCCGGGTCGTACTTGAACGAGATCCCCAGGCGGATCCGGTAGTTCAGGACGTTTCCGTCCTGGATCGTCAGATCCTGGCGGATGACCTCGGCGATGCGCAGCTCGCGCACGCTCTTGCCGGCCGTCTCGACCGCCACACGCGCGGCCGCCTCCCACGACTCGCTGCTCACGCCTACGACCTCGGTGACGCGATAAACGCTGTCCGCCATGTGACTCTCTCCCTGTGGAGTTTGGAGCTGAGAGCCTCGAGTCTTTCATGTTGCCGGGGCGCCGTGTGGGAATCTCTGCCCGTGGCGTCATCGCACGATGAGCGCACCGGCGCGGAGCCGGAGCTCGGACCGTCGGTTGATCTCGATGGTCATCGCGTCCTGACCGGCAGCTGCTCATGGACGGACCGCACGCTCGTCTCCGAGACCGACTGGTATCCGCGCAAGTCGATGAGCGCGGAGGAGCGACTGCGCTTTTACGCCGCCCGGTTCCCCCTGACCGAGATCGACTCGACGTACTACGCGCCGCCCAGTGAACGGCAGGCCCGCGCGTGGGCCGAGCGGACGCCGCCCGGCTTCCGGTTCGACGTCAAGGCCTACTCGCTGCTGACCGGCCATCCCACCCGGCCGAAGAGCCTGTGGGCCGACATCCGCGACGAACTGCCGGCCGAGGTCCAGGAGAAGCGCAACGTGTACGCCACGCATCTCGCGCCAGACGCGCTGGACGAGGCCTGGCGGCGGTTCGCGGCCGCCCTGCGACCGCTGCACGAGGCCGACCGGCTGGGAGCCGTCCTGTTTCAGTACCCGCCGTGGTTCGGGCCTCGCCGTGAGACGCGGGCGGAGCTCGAGTCACTGCGCGAGCGGCTCCCGGACTACCGCGTCAGCGTCGAGTTCCGCTCGCCGCGCTGGCTGGCCGAAGAGCGCGACCGGGAGCGCACGCTGGCACTCCTGGAGGAGCACGGTCTCATCTATGTCGGCGTCGACGCGCCGGCGGCCTCGGGGCTGCCCCGCCTGTTCGCCGTCACCAACCCGGAGCTGTTCATCGTGCGGTTCCACGGCCGGGCCGACGACAGCTGGGCCGGGGCGCCCACCGCGGCCGAGCGGTTTCGCTACGAGTACTCCCGCGGGGAGCTGCAGGAGCTGACCCCGTCCATTCGCGAGCACGCGGCAGAGGCGCGGGAGAGCCACCTGCTGATGAACAACTGCTACCGCGACTACTCGGTGCGCAACGCCGCCGAGCTGCGCGACCTCCTCGCCGCCGACGACCGCTGACGACGCTTCCCCGGTGCTCCCGCACCGTCCGGCGCCTTTAGTTGTCTAACCCTCTTCTGACCATGGACGGCAGATGGATCTGCCGGAGAGGAGACCTGATGTACCGACGGATTCTTGCCCTGGCCGTGATGGCCGCGGCTGTGGCGGTGTGGCCGGCCACCGCCTCCGCGGCGAGGGCGGGTGGCTCGCATTACTACCTGGCGCTGGGCGATTCGCTCTCTCAGGGGATGCAGCCGAACCTCAACGGCGTGCTGCAGGACACCAATCAGGGGTATGCCGACGACCTGCTCGCCACCGAGCGCGCCCATGTCCACAACCTCCAGCTCGTCAAGCTGGGCTGCGGCGGGGAGACGACGGGCAGCATGCTCACCGGCAAGGGCAACGCCGCCAACGCCCGGCGCTTTCATTGTCACGACGCCGGCGGCTCACAGCTGAAGGCGGCGGTCCGCTTCCTCACGGCCCACCACCGGGCCGGCGAGGTGCCGCTGGTGACACTCGACATCGGTGCCAACGATGTCGACGGCTGCGCCGCGGCGGCCAACGTGGGCGCCTGCGTGACGACCGGCGTCGCCAACATCAGCGACGACGTGCCCAAGATCCTGCACGCCCTCCGGAAGGCCGCGCCCAAGGGCACGAAGTTCGCCGGGATGACCCTGTATGACCCGGTGCTGGCCGGCTACTTCTCCAGCAACGCCAACACCCGCGCCCTGGCCGCTGCCTCCCCGCTGCTGCTCAAGGAGGTCAACGCCAAGCTGACCGGCGACTTCGGCAAGGCCGGCTTCAAGACCGCCGACGTGGCTGGCGCGTTCCACAGCTACGACAGCACCCACACGGTGACGTGGGAGGGCAACCAGATCCCGGTCAACGTCGCCACGGTGTGCAGTTGGACCTGGGCCTGCCAGACGCCGCCGAGCGGCCCGAACATCCACGCCAACAAGAACGGCTACGCGGTCATGGCGACCAAGTTCGCGACGGCCATCGGCCGTCTGTAGACGACCCGACCCCACCGCGGCCCGTAGGTCCCTCGAGGCCTACGGGTTGCCCGGGGTGGACGCAAGCTGGGGTCCGGTGGTGGGGTTGCGGGAGAACGTCTCGCCGGCCGGAACACGTGCCCGCCCCGAGTAGGTGGAGCCCTGGCTGCCGGGGGTGTGGGGGTCGAGGCCCAGGTCGCGGCCCTGCGGGTCATGGTGGTTGAGCTTGAGCGGGTACCCGCGCTGGCCGGTCTCGCAGTCGGCGGCGCCCGAGTTGCCGACCGCCGCGCCGTAGTTCTGGCTGTGGAGGTAGGCGTTGCCGCCGCTGATGGTGGAGGTGCTGCCGCCGCCGTTGACCGGGGCCACCGCGCCCTGCGAGCTGACGTTGTCAGGCTGGAGCGAATTGGCCTGGTTGAGCAGCACCCGCTGGGCGAACCCGAAGCTGGTGGCCTCGGAGATGTGTTCGGCCAGGAACGTCCACATGTAGTTCCAGTCGTTGCACACCGTCTGATACGGGCCGAGGTAGCGGACGATCGGGTTGAGCGTGTCCACGG
>JBPYFQ010000052.1:0-3849 GCA_051985625.1 Solirubrobacteraceae bacterium | reverse complement strand
TCCATCCCGTGCGCAGCCCCGTCTTCTCAGCCATGGGCAGGGCGGCCGGCGGTCGAGCCCGGTGCCGAACGGCGCCGGTACTTGTGGGCGAAGGAAGGTGAGTAGAGCTGGCTGCGGTCGGCGCCATCGGCGCCACCCGCCGGGCCGAGCGCCGGGCCGACCAGGACCAGCGCGGTGGTGGTCGCACCGGTCGCGGCCAGGTCGTCGGCCAGCCGGCCGACGGTCGTCTCCACGATCCGTTCGTCCGGCCAGCTGACCCGGACGGCGATTACCGCCGGGGTGTCGGAGTGATAGGCGCTGGTCGGTCCGAGCAACTGGGACTGGAGTTCCCCGGGGCGGGCGGCGCTCAGGAAGATCGCCGTCGTGGCGCCAATGGCGGAGAAGGCGGCGACCGACTCGCCTTCGGGCATCGATGCTGCCGTCCGGCCGGCCAGCCGCGTCAGCACCACGCTCTGAGCCAGCCGGGGAACGGTGAGCTCCCGCCCGGCGGCTGCGGCGGCGGCGGCCAGCGAGCTCACGCCCGGGACGATCTCGAAATCGCGCTGGCGGAGGACACACCAGTCGATCTGTTCCTGAATGGCGCCGAAAACGGCCGGATCCCCCGAGTGAAGCCTGACGATGGCAGCGCCGGGGCGGGCCTCGTAGACGGCGAGAACGTCTTCGAGCGTCATGGTGGCGGAGTCGTGGATCTCGACACCGCTCGAGGTGTGCTCCAGGACCGCCTCGGGTACGAGTGAGGACGCCCAGATGACCACGTCGGCGCCAGCCAGCCGGTTGGCACCCCGGAGGGTGATCAGGTCGGGCGCGCCCGGTCCGGCCCCGACGAAGGAGATCACGGTCCGGCCCGGTCAACCGGGGGGACGATCAGCGTCGCCAGGTAGGCCGCGCCCTGATCGGCCCAGGGTGAGGCCGCCGCCGAAGCGATGCGCTGTCCCGGCAGGCCGAGCAACTCGCCCACCACCGCTCCTTCGAGCCGGCCGGCGTCCGCCAGCACCTTCTGGATCTCGGGCAGGTGGCGGCCACCCTTGTAGACGACGAGGGCATCGTCGCCGCCGGCCAGGGCCTGCTTGACCGCTTCGGGGCCCTCGAGCGCGGTCACCAGCCGCAGGGATTCGGTGCCGGCGAGGAGCACGGTGCCGGTCCGGGCGGCCAGGTCCTGAAACGCCATGATCCCCGCGACGGTGCTGACGATTGTGGCGGGGCGCTCCCGGCGGACGGCGGCGGCGAGGGCGGGAAACGTGCTGTAGATGTTGGGATCCCCGAGCGTCACGAACGCGACCCGCTCGCCTGCGTCGAGGTAGGGAACCAACCCGTTGGCCGCGGTCTGATGGGCCGCCTGCCGGGAGTCGCCGGCTGCCGACATGCTGAACACCAGGCGCTCGACCCTGACGTCGGGCGCGACCTGGCGCACGATCGACTCGGCCCGCCCGACGGCATCGCCGGCCAGGCTGGGGGCGACCACCCGGTCGGCTTCGCCGAGGACGCGGACGGCCTGGCGGGTGACCAGTTCGGGGTCGCCCGGGCCGACGCCTACTCCGATCAACGTGCCCGACATGTGAGACGCGTGAAGCCCGCGATCGTTTCCGACGAAGCTCTGTTCGCTGCCGGCCGGCGTCTGGCTCTCGAGACCCGGTGAGGGTCTCGCTGACAGTGGCGTGCGCCCCGGACTCGCACCGGGTTGGCCGCTCGAGCAGCGGGATTGATCGTATCGGGTTCGGGCTCGGGGCTACCGTCCCGGGCGTGCTGACCCGGGCTACGGCCGAGGCGCTGGACGCCGCCGATCCTCTCGCCCCTTTTCGGGACCGCTTCGTGATCGGCGAAGACGTGATCTACCTCGACGGCAACTCGCTTGGCCGGCTGGCCGGCGTGACGGCTCGTTCCCTCGCGGCCGTAGTCGAACAGTGGGGCCACCGGCTGATTGGCGGCTGGGAGGACTGGGAGCACTTTCCTCTGGACGTCGGCGACCTGCTCGGCCGGTCGGGTCTCGGGGCGGCGCCTGGACAGGTGGCGGTGACGGACTCGACGACCGTCAATCTGTACAAGCTGGCTAGCGCCGCGCTCGACGCTCGTCCCGATCGGAGGGTCATCGTCGGCGACCGCAATGACTTCCCGACCGACCGGTATGTGCTCGAGGGTTTGGCCGCAGCCCGTGGTGGCGAGTTGCGGCTGATCGACACCGATCCGGTCCACGGCCCGGACGGGCGGAGCCTCGAGGCTGCCATCGAGCCGAACGCGACCGCGCTGCTGTGCCTCTCTCACGTCAACTACCGCTCGGCTGCCCGTGCGGACATGGCCGAGCTGACCGGCTTGGCGCATGCGCGCGGCGCCCTCGTGCTGTGGGATCTGTCCCACAGCGCCGGGGCCGTTCCCCTGCATCTCGACGATGACGGCGTGGACCTGGCGGTTGGGTGCACCTACAAGTACTTGAACGGAGGTCCGGGCGCGCCCGCCTTCCTCTACGTCCGCCAACCGCTGCAGCCGGCGTTGCGTCAGCCCATCTGGGGCTGGTTCGGCCAGCGCGACCAGTTCGTCATGGGCCAGGGGTATGAGCCGGAGCCGAACATCCGGCGGTTTCTCGCCGGCACGCCCCCCATTCTCGGGCTCGCGGCGGTGGCTGGAGGAGTTGAGCTGCTGGCGGAGGCGGACGTCGAGCGGTTGTGGGGCAAGAGTGAGAAGCTGACCTCCCTGGTCGTTGAGCTGTTCGACCAGTGGCTGGCTCCACTCGGCTGCCGGCTGGCCTCGCCCCGCGATCCGGGGCGCCGGGGTGGTCACGTCTCGATCGGACACAGGGACGCCTGGCAGCTCTGCCGGGCCTTGATCGAGCGGGCCGCGGTGGTGCCCGACTTCCGTCCGCCAGACGTCATTCGGTTCGGACCGGTGCCGATCTACACCCGGTTCGTCGATGTCTGGGATGGGTGCGACCGGCTGCGCCGGCTGCTGGAAACCGGTGAGTACCGCGAGGTGGACGCCAGTCCTCGGCCGGTCACGTGACGGGCGAGGCGGCGCGCACCAGCCGTTCGGCCAGGTGGGGCGCGGCGCCGAGGTGGAGGTGGACATAGGAGGCGAGCATGGTCGGCGACGCCCAGCCCGCCAGGCCCCGGCCGAAATGACCCCGCAGGTCGAGGGCGTCGCCAGCTGGTTCCAGGGCGGAGTAGTGGAACTCGTGCCCCCGCAGTTCCTGGCCGGCGCGGCCCAGCGGGGAGTTCGTCCGCAGCACCGCCGTGCGGTAGCCGAGGGTCAGGTGGTCGGTCATCCGGGCGGCGGCATCGATCACGCCGCACATCGGGCGTCGGTCGAGCCGGCGGGCCAGCCAGAGCAGCCCACCGCACTCCGCCCACGTGACCATCCCGCTCGACACCCTGGTGCGGACGTCCGCCAGCATCGGTTCATTGGCGGCCAGGTCAGCGGCAAAGACTTCGGGAAAACCGCCCCCCGCGACCATCCCGTCCGCGGCCCGAGGAAGAGCGGCGTCGTTGATGGGATCGAACGGCACCAGTTCTGCCCCCGCCTCTTGCAGTCGCTCGAGGTTGTCGGGATAGGTGAAGGAAAAAGGGGCGCCCGATGCGACTGCCAGCCGGCAGTGTCCCACCGGCTGGGCGGCCGGGAGCGGGGCCGTCGTGCTCGGCGGCGCGGTCAATGCCGCCTGCTCGACCCGGCTCAGGTCGACGCCGGCGGACACGGCCGCGGCCAGCCGGACGAGGGAGGCGCCGACCTCCGCCGGCTGCTCGACGACCGGCACCAGGCCCAGATGGCGGTCCCGCCAGCTCAGCCGGTCGTCACGCCGAAGGGCGCCCAGCACCGCAACGCCGCGAGCGGCCAGCGCTTCCCGCAGCAGAATCTCGTGACCGT
>JBPYFQ010000051.1:0-66110 GCA_051985625.1 Solirubrobacteraceae bacterium | reverse complement strand
TCTCCATCTGGACGTTGTCGCCGGGCATGACCATCTCGGTGCCCTCGGGCAGATTGGCCACGCCGGTGACGTCGGTCGTGCGGAAGTAAAACTGCGGCCGGTACCCGGTGAAGAACGGGGTGTGGCGCCCGCCCTCTTCCTTCTTGAGGACGTACACCTCGGCCTTGAACTTGGTGTGCGGCGTGATCGAGCCCGGCTTGCACAGCACCTGGCCGCGCTCGATCTCCTCGCGCTTGGTGCCGCGGAGCAGACAACCGACGTTGTCCCCCGCGCGACCCTCGTCGAGGATCTTCTTGAACATCTCCACGCCGGTGACGACGGTGGTCGTCGTGGCCTTGATGCCCACGATCTCCACGGTCTCGCCGGTCTTGATGACTCCCTGCTCGACGCGCCCGGTGGCCACCGTGCCGCGGCCGGTGATCGAGAAGACGTCCTCGACCGGCATCAGGAACGGCTTGTCCAGGTCGCGCGTCGGCTCCGGGATGTAGGTATCGAGGGCCTCGGCGAGATCGAGGATCTTCTGCTCGTGCTCGGCGTCACCCTCGAGCGCCTTCAGGGCCGAGCCCACGACGAACGGGATGTCGTCGCCGGGGAACTCGTACTCGGACAGCAGGTCGCGGATCTCGACCTCCACGAGCTCGAGGAGCTCGGGGTCGTCGACCATGTCGGCCTTGTTGAGGAACACGACGATGTAGGGAACGCCGACCTGGCGGGCGAGCAGGATGTGCTCACGCGTCTGGGGCATGGCGCCGTCGGCCGCCGAGACGACCAGGATGGCGCCGTCCATCTGGGCCGCGCCCGTGATCATGTTCTTGACGTAGTCGGCGTGACCAGGGCAGTCCACGTGGGCGTAATGCCGGTTGGCGGTCTCGTACTCGACGTGAGAGGTCGCGATCGTGATGCCGCGGGCCTTCTCCTCCGGGGCGTTGTCGATCGAGTCGAACGACCGGATCTCGCCACTGCCAAACTTGTCGTGGAGCACCTTGGTGATGGCCGCGGTCAGCGTCGTCTTGCCATGGTCGATGTGACCGATGGTCCCGACGTTGACATGGGGCTTATCGCGCTCAAACTTGGCCTTCGCCACTTGGTGTTGCTCCTTCTTCTTTCAGAGATTTCGCTCGCCCGCTCAGGGCGAACCCAATCAGGATATAAGTTTTCCGTCCGCCGCCGCTGCTAGACGCAAACTGCGGCATTTCGGGGCGCCCGCTTATGCGGCTTGCTGCTCGCCCCCCACCACCTTCTCGGCGATGTTAGGGGGGACCTCCTCGTACCGATCAAACTGCATCGTGTACGTCGCCCGGCCCTGAGTCGTCGAGCGCAGGTCGGTGGCATAGCCGAACATTTCGGCCAGCGGGACGAAGGCGTTGACCACCTGCGCGTTCCCGCGCTGCTCCATGCCCTGCACCTGGCCCCGCCGGCGGTTGAGGTCACCGATGACGTCGCCCATGAACTCCTCGGGCGTGACGACCTCGACGGCGAACAGGGGCTCGAGCAGGACCGGCTTGGCCCGGGTCAGCGCCGCCTTGAGCGCCAGCGAGCCCGCCACCCGGAAGGCGATCTCCGACGAGTCGGTGTCGTGGTACTTGCCGTCGGTCAGCGTCACCCGGACGTCGACGACCGGGAACCCGGCCCGCGGGCCGTTCTCCAGCGCGTCCTCGACACCCTTCTCGACCGCCGGGATGAACTCGGTGGGGACGGCGCCGCCCTTGATCTTGTTGACGAAGTCAAAGCCCTCGCCCGGCGCCGGCTCGACGTCGATGTAGACGATGCCGTACTGGCCCGAGCCGCCGGTCTGGCGGACCAGGCGCCCTTCGACCTTCTGGGCGGTGCCTCGGATGGTCTCGCGGTAGGAGACCTGGGGCCGGCCGACGTTCGCCTCCACCTTGTACTCGCGCAGCATCCGGTCGACGAGCACCTCGAGGTGCAGCTCGCCCATGCCGGAGATCTCGGTCTGCCCGGTCTCCTCGTTGGTGGCGACCTGGAAGGTGGGGTCCTCCTCGACCAAGCGGCCGAGCGCGACCGACATCTTTTCCTGATCGGCCTTGGTCTTGGGCTCGATCGCGACCTTGATGACCGGCTCGGGGAACTCGATCGTCTCCAGGCGGATCGGACGGTCCGGGGCGGCCAGCGTGTCGCCGGTCACGACCTGCTTGATGCCCACGGCGGCGGCGATGTCGCCGGCGTAGACCTCCTTGACCTCCTCGCGGTCGTTGGCGTGCATCATCAGGATGCGGCCGATGCGCTCGGTCTTGCTCGTGTTCACGTTGAGCACGCGCGAGCCGGCCTCCAGGCGCCCGGAGTAGACGCGGAAGTACGTGAGCTTGCCGACGTAGGGGTCGGCCATGATCTTGAACGCCAGAGCGGCGAACGGCTCCTCGTCGGAGGCCTGGCGGACCGCCGGCTGCTCATCGCCGTTGCTCGAGCCCTTGGCGGGCTCCAGGCCCTCCACCGGCTTGACGTCGAGCGGGCTCGGGAGGTAGTCGAGGACCGCGTCGAGCAGCGGCTGCACGCCCTTGTTCTTGAAGCTGGAGCCGCACAGGACCGGCGTCAGCTCGATGCCGAGCGTCGCCTTGCGGATCGCCTGCTTGAGCCGTGCCACCGAGATCTCCTGGTCCTCCAGGATCATCTCCAGCAGCTCGTCGTCGAACTGGGAGACCTCCTCCAGCAGGAACTCCCGCGCCTCGGCGGCGCGCTCGATCTGGTCGGCGGGGATCTCGGTGATCTCCCACTCCTTGCCCAGCTCGTCCTTGTAGATGATGGCCTGGTTCTCGACCAGGTCGATGATCCCCTGGAACTCGGACTCAGCGCCGATCGGCAGCTGGATCGGCACCGGCTTGGCGCCGAGGCGGTCGATCATCGTCTGCACGCCCTGGGCGAAGTTGGCCCCGATCCGATCCATCTTGTTGATGTAGGCGATGCGCGGGACGTGGTACTTGTCGGCCTGGCGCCAGACGGTCTCGGACTGGGGCTCGACCCCGGCGACCGAGTCGAACAGCGCGATCGCGCCGTCGAGCACGCGCAGCGCGCGCTCCACCTCGACGGTGAAGTCGACGTGGCCCGGCGTGTCGATGATGTTGATCCGGTGGTCCTTCCACGTCGCCGTCGTCGCCGCCGAGGTGATGGTGATGCCGCGCTCCTGCTCCTGCGCCATCCAGTCCATGACGGCCGCGCCCTCGTGAACCTCACCCATCTTGTAGGTGCGGCCGGTGTAATAAAGGATGCGCTCGGTCGTCGTCGTCTTACCGGCGTCGATGTGCGCCATGATCCCTATGTTTCGGGTCTTCTCAAGCGTGAACGTACGTGGCATGGATCTGAAAGGTTGGTGGACGAAAGCGGATGACCGATCGAAGTCATGAAAAAGGGCCCATAGGGCCCGGTCACGACGCGCATGTCGGCCACGGGCGGGTGTCTATGAAGTCGGCGTCTCCATCGCGTGGATCCTCCGCGCCCGGGTGCGAGCACAGATGAACGCTTCCCGACCCGAGGCGGACATCGAATATAGCAGAGGACCCCAGCCCTCTCGGGGCCGTGAGAGCCGTACCGGCGAGGCCGAAACGCGGCCTCCGGCACCCCTCGTGGGGGCCGTCGTGGTGGGCGCGGTGCTCCTCGTGGTGGCCGAGTTCGCGCCCCTGCTGCGGGTGCACTCCGGCGCCTACCACGCCGGCGTGGTCCAGACGATCTCGGCCGGCTCGCACCACTCGTATGCGCTGCTGCCGGTGGCCGTGCTCGCCCTCATCATGGCGGCCGTGGCCCGAGCGACAGGTCACCGCCTGGCGCTGGCGTCGATCGGGGTCCTCGGCCTGGTCGCCCTGGGAATCGCGCTTCTCGGCGACCTGCCGGACGCCCACGCCACGGGCCTGATCCGCACGGGCGGGACGTACGTCCCGGCGAGTTCCAGCGTCGCGATCGGCTTCTACCTGGAGACGCTCGGAGCCGTGGTGCTCCTCGCCTGCGGGGCGGTGGGACTGCTGCTGGCCGGGCCCGGAAACGCGCCCCGACCCTCCTTCCGGCATCGGACAATCGTCCGGGGACGGTCCGCTTCCTGACCTCGATGCTCTCTGGAATGGTTTAGAACCAGCCCGACCGATACATTTACCTGACGCGAGGGTTGTCCTACCGCAGCCCCCGGTCCCGTGCGGTAGGCAGCCCTCGCGTTTTTCTTTAAACCCGGGGTCCCTGTCACAGTCTCGGTGCCCCGGGCGAGATAGGGGTGAATGGTGGCGACGAGCACCGGGGACGACGAACTCCTCACCCGCTTCGCATCCGGCGACGCCGATGCGTTCGTCGAGTTCTACCGGCGGCATCTGGCGCCGGTGCTGGGCTTCTTCCTGCGGCGCACCAGTGATCCCGAGCTCACCGCCGACCTGACCGCCGAGGTGTTCGCCGCGGCGCTGCTGGCCGCCGAGCGCTACCGCCCCGGCGAGCGCCCGGCGCTGGCCTGGCTGTACGGGATCGCCGCCCATAAGCTCGCCGACAGCCGCCGCCGGGGCCGGGTGGAGGATGCGGCGCGGCGCCGGCTGGCGCTGGAGCCGCTGACGGTCGACGACGCCGACCTGGCCCGGATCGAGGCGATGGCCTCCGGGGGCGCAGCCGAGGCGGCCCTGTCGGAACTGCCGGACGCGCTGCGCGACGCGGTGTTTGCCCGGGTCGTGGAGGAACGGTCGTATTCGGAGATCGCCGCCTCGATGAAGTGCTCGGAGCTGTTGGTGCGCCAGCGGGTCAGCCGCGGTCTGAAGTCGCTTCGCGCCCAGATCAAGGAGCCGTGATGAGTTCGTTCTTCGACCAACTGGAAGCGCAGCTGCGCGCCGCCGCCCGATCCCGCACCGGCACCGACCCGGACCCGGATCCCACCGCCGCCCCGGCCCGGCGCTCCCGCTGGTCGTGGCTGCGCGCCGGCCTGCGCGGCGCGCCGGTGGCCGTTGCCGTGGGCACCACGGTGGTCATCGTGGTCGCCGCGCTGGTGTTCCTGGGGCGCGGGAAGGGTCCGGCCAGCCCGACGCCTGCCTCACACCCGGCGCCCTCGGCCGGCTGGACGCCCTACGCCTCGTTGATCGCGGCCTGGGCCCACGCGCCGCGCCAGGAGCTGCGCTACCTCAACCAGGCCGAGAACGCGGCCCTCCGTGCGCCGGCCTGCCGCGGCAGCGAGCAGGGGCCCCAGGCTCTCCCCAACATCCACGGAACGCCCAGCCGCTCCCTGCTGTCGCAGCTGGCCATCCTGCGCCGTCCGGCGACCGCGGCCGACCGCGTCCCAGCCAGCTCGCTGCAGGGCATCGGGGGCATGTACATCGGCGCCGCGCGGCTGGCCCTCCGAACGGGCGGGGCGTCGTACTACCTGGTGCCGGCCAAGAGCGACCCGAGGGCGGGGCAGCCCGGGCCGGCGTGCCTGGCCGCCCGGCGGGCGGCGCTGCACCGGCTGCTGCCCGGGATTCCGGCGTCGATGCGCGCCGGAGCGCTGAAGCTCCAGGCCGACCAGATCGCCGCCGAGCAGTCGATGTTCTCCCGGCCCGCCCAGGACATGGTCTGCTTCGTGGTCGTGGGGCACAACTACGGCAGCACCAGCTGCGGCGAGACCGCCGCGCAGCTGCGCAACGGCCAGCTCCCCCAGGCAAGCGGGAGCGGGAGCGGCAGCGGGCAGTTCACGCAGGCCGGAATCGTCCCCGACGGCGTGGCCACGGTGGCGGTGACCTGGGCCACCCCGGGCCACCACCACGTCACGATGACCGCCCTGACCCACGACAACGTCTACGTGATGTCGGCGCCGCCAAACGGCGCGGTGTCGGCGATGACCTGGCGGGCCGCCGACGGCCGCGTGGTCAAGGTCGTGTCCGGCCACACGGGCGCCAACGTCACGCGCCTGTGCCGGCAGCGCCGCTCGCCCAAGTGCATCGCTGCCCTGGCGCTGGCCTACGCCCAGAGCGGGTCCGGATCCTCCTACGGGTATGGATCCAGCGCCTCGTCGGCGAGTGCGTCGGGGAGTGCGTCGGCGAGCGCCTCGGGGACGGCCACCGTGAGCAGCTCCGGCAGCGCCCCGTAGCGCCTGCCTTTTCGCTCGCCCGGGACGGCTGGGGTCAACATCCCACCGGGGGGGTCGGCTACCGGACGACGGTGATCGTGCGGGTCACGGTCACTTTGGCCCCAGTCGTGTCGACGGCGAGGATGACGACCTCCACCTTCAGGCGCCGGGCCTGCCGGGGCACGAGCCGCCGGGCCGGGAGCAGGTGCACGGACCGCCGGGCCCGGCTGAGCCGGTAGCTCCGCGTGGCCAGAGCGGTCGTTCGCGACCGGCTCCGGGGGGCACGGCCGGCCAGGGCGAGCAGACGGATGTGGAGGGCGGCGGCCGCGCTCGGCCTAACCGAGAACGTCACGCCGCGGAGCAGGCGCCGCAGGGTCAGCCGCCGGGCCAGCCCGGAGAGCGTCAGCTTGAGCGCCGGGTGCGTCGTCGCCGACGTGTTCACGGGGCCGGGCGCGCCTGTGGGGTCGATGAGGTTCGTCGTGGGGCCGGTGACCGTCCCACGTGGGGACGACTGGGGCGGCGTCGAGTCGCTCGTGCCCGCCGCCCACAGCGAGGAGGTCCCGACGAGCGCCCCGACGACCGTTCCGCCGGCCTCGAACGCGCGATCCCCCGCCAGCGGCTGAAGAGCCTCCTCGGCGGTTGCCGCAGGTAGGGTCCCAGCCGACTCCCAGGTATTCGCGGATGGGTCATAGACCTCGCTGGCGTTCGTCACGGCCCCCGAGCCAGCGTGGTCGACGACGCCGCCGGCGGCGAGGATCCGCCCGTCGGAGAGCGTCGCCGAGCCGAACAGCGCGGGCCCCACCGGCATCGCCGGGCCGGCGGTGAAACGGTTCGACGTGGCGTTGTAGATGTCGCTGGTGGCGCTCGTGGCGTTCTGGCCGGAGAGACCGCCGAACACGATGGCCCGGCCACCGCTCAGAGCGGCGATGCCCTCGGCTGCCCGGCCGACCGACATGCTGTTCGCGACTGGCGAGAAGCTGCCGGTGCCAGGATCGTAGATGTCGGCCGTGGCGCCGTCGGCGAGGCTCGAGTCGATGCCACCGGCGATGAGCACGTCCCCGTTCGCCAGACGTGTCGCGGCCGGGAAATCCCGCTCGGCACTCATGACGCTGGCCACGGGCGAGAAGCTGTTCGTGGCCGGGTCATAGAGATCGGCGGTGTCGAGAGCACCCGTCCCATCAGCAGTGCCGCCGGCGATGAGCACCTCGCCGTTCTCCAGAAGGACGGCGACGCCGTTGGCCCGCGGCGTGCTCATCTGGCCTGGGATCGCCGTGAAGGTGTTGGTCCCGGGATGGTAGATCTCACCCGTGCCCAGATAGTCACCGTTCGCATCGACACCGCCAACGATGAGCACATCACCGTTGGCCAGCACGACGGACGCCGCGTGCGTACGGGCCGAGGTCATCGACGGTCCGGCGGCCCACGTGTTCGTCGCCAGGTGGTAGATCTGGGTCTCGGCAGTCGCCCCGGGGCTCGCGGTCAACTGGCCGCCCGCGACCAGCACGTTGCCGCCCGGCAGGACGGCCGACATCGACCACGCCGCGGCGCTCGGCTGCGACCGCGCAGCGGTCCAACCGCCTGCCGTCTGGGCCCCGGCCGGAGCGGCCAGAGCCAGACCGCCGAGCACGGCTGCGATAGCGCCGACGGCACGTGGCGCCCCGCGGGAACAAGAGCAATGCTGCGGTCGTGTCCGCATTGGACGACTCCTTGTCCGATCCGCGCCCCTCCGAGGGTCGAGGGTCGCGTGAGACATTTGATCAACGCGCCGACGACCGTGGAATTCGCGCGGCGTTGACAAGGCCGGCCCGCATTGCGGGTGGGCCGGCACGGGGGTGGCTCAGCGCCGGCGGGGGAGTGCCCGGCGGGCGGGGCGGGAGCGAGCGACGCCGGGCCGGCGGGGGCGTGCCCCGCGGGCGAGTCCTACCAGCGGTAGTGCGCGAAGGCCTTGTTGGCCTGCGCCATACGGTAGATGTCGTCCTTGCGCTTGAAGGCGTTGCCCTGCTGCTGGGCGGCGTCGAGCAGCTCGTGGGCGAGGCGCTGGGCCATCGTCTTCTCGCGGCGCTGGCGGGCGAACTGCACGAGCCAGCGGACGGCGAGCGTGCGGGCCCGGCGGGCCGGCACCTCGACGGGCACCTGGTAGGTGGCGCCGCCGACGCGGCGGGAGCGGACCTCCAGGACCGGCGTCAGCGCCTTGATCCCGGCCTCCAGCTGCTCCACGGCGTTCTTGCCGCTGCGCTCGCCCAGGATGGCCAGCGCGTCGTAGACGATCTTCTCCGCGACGGACTTCTTGCCGTCGAGCATCACCTTGTTGATGACCTGCTGGACGAGCTTGCTCCTGTGAACCGAATCCGGCTCGATGGGGCGGATCTGGGCGGCTGCGCGGCGGGGCATCGGACTACTTGGCCTTCACGCCGTACTGGGAGCGGGCCTTCTTGCGGTCGCCGACGCCGGCGGCGTCCAGGGCCCCGCGAATCACCTTGTAGCGGAAGCCCGGGAGATCCTTGACCCGGCCGCCGCGGACGAGCACCACGGAGTGCTCCTGCAGGTTGTGGCCCTCGCCCGGGATGTAGGCGCCGACCTCCATGCCGTTCGTCAGCCGGACGCGGGCCACCTTGCGCAGCGCCGAGTTCGGCTTCTTGGGCGTGGTCGTGTACACGCGGGTGCAGACGCCGCGCCGCTGTGGGGCGGCGACCTTCTTCTTGCGCCCCTTGCCGGACTTCAGGCCCGGGGTGGCAAGCTTCTTGGCCGGCTTCTTGCGGCCCTTGTTCACGAGTTGGCTGGTGGTCGGCATGCGGCGAGAGAGGGTAGCAGGGGGCCGGCCTAAGCCGGCACCCCGGCAAGCGCCACGTCGACGTTGACGTGCTTGGCACCGACGGCCTCGGCCACCGGCGCGTACGTGACCTCGCCCGCCGCCACGTTGACGCCCAGCTTCAGGCCGGGGTTCTCGGCCATCGCGCCGTGGACTCCGGCCGTGGCCAGGTGGACGATGTAGGGCATCGTCGCGTTGGTCAGCGCGTAGGTGGAGGTGATCGGCACCGCGCCCGGCATGTTGGCCACGCAGTAGTGCGTGATCCCGTCGACCTCGTAGGTGGGGTCGGTGTGGGTCGTCGGACGCGACGTCTCGAAGCAGCCGCCCTGGTCGATCGACACGTCGACGAGCACCGCATGGCGCTTCATGAGCCCCAGCTGCTCACGCGTGACGACGTGCGGCGCCTTGGCCCCGTGCACCAGCACGGCCCCGATCACGAGGTCGACGTCGGGCAGGCGCTCCTCGATCGACAGCGTTGAGGCAAAGCACGTGTCGGCCCGTCCGCTGAAGGCGATATCGAGCTCGCGCAGGCGGTCGATGTTGCGGTCATAGACGTACACGGTCGCCTCCATGCCCAGCGCGATGAACGCCGCGTTCATACCGACCACGCCGCCGCCGATGACCATCACGTTGGCGGCGGCCACGCCGGGCACGCCGCCCAGCAGGATCCCGCGGCCGCCGAGCGGCTTCTCCAGCATGAACGCCCCCGCCTGGGTGGCGATCTTGCCCGCCACCTCGGACATCGGCGCCAGCAGTGGGAGCCGCCCGCGGCTGTCCTCGACCGTCTCATAGGCGATGCAGGTGGCCCCGGACTCCATCAGCCCCCGGGTCAGCTCGGCATCGGCGGCCAGGTGCAGATACGTGAACAGGACGTGGTCTGGCCGCAGCCGCTCGACCTCGACCGGCTGGGGCTCCTTGACCTTGACGATCATGTTCGCCTCGGCGAACACGGCGTCGGCGTCGGGGAGGATCGTCGCGCCCTGGGCGGCATAGGCCTCGTCGGAGATCGACGAGCCCTCGCCGGCGCCGCTCTGGACGAATGCCTGGTGTCCGGCGTCGGCCAGCTCCCGGACGCCGGCCGGCGTCAGCGCGACGCGGTACTCGTCGGTCTTGATCTCGGTGGGGACGCCGACCTTCATGCCACCAGCTCCCGGCCGCGCAGGGCCAGCCAGAACTCGATCCGGTCACGAGCGGAGCTCAAGTTGCGTCCCGTCAGCTCCTCCACGCGCCGAATCCGGTAGCGCAGCGTGTGCCGGTGGCAGTACAACCGCCGCGCGGCTTTCTCCCACTGGCCGTTCTCCTCTATGAACGCTTCTAGCGAACGCATCAGCTCACCTCCGTAATGTCCTTCACTGGCCTCTATCGGGCCCAGAATCGAGTCACAGAACAACCGCAGCGCCTCGTCTTCCTGCAGCGATAGCAGCAGCTGGAAGGAGCCGAGGTCCTTGTAGGTGGCAACGCGGGCCCCGCCCGCCCCACCGTTCTCCGTCGCCGACGCCGTCGAGCCGTTCGGCTCGGCGTGCTCGGTGGCGAAGCCCAGCGCCTCGACGGCGCAGCGGGCCTCGTGGAAGGTCCGGCGGGCATCGGCGCCGGGCACCGGTCGCCCCACGCCCAGGTTCGCGCCGCGGCCGAGCGCCAGCGACAGCCGCCGCCCGACCCGCCCGGCCAGCGCGAACAGCTCATCCTCCCCGGCCGGCTGGGCCGGGATGAGCGCACAGGTAAACGACCCACCCGCCCCGGTCGATGCCACGAGCCCGGGAGCGGCCTCCTCGCGCAGCGCCAGCGCGAGCGCGTCCTCCATCTGGGTGGCCGGGCCGCGACCGTGGCTGGATCGGGGAACGACGATGGCGGCCACGCTCTGGGCCAGCCCGAATGGCTCCAGCCGGCGGGTCAGCTCCGGGCCGGCCAGCTCCCCGCCGACCAGCGCCGCCAGCACGTCGCCCGCCAGCCGCCGCTCGGTGTCCCCGGCGACCCGGCCGCGCAACAGCTCCAGGGCCACGATCGTGACCGCCTGATGGAGCGTCAGGCGATCAAAATCCGACAGCGGACCCGAGTCCTTGATCGCTACCAGCCAGGCCTCCGGAACGCGCTCGCCGCCGTTGACCCGGCCCCCGCCCGCGCCGCCGTCGGTCACCGGCAGGGCCAGCGCCCGGTCGGCGAGTCCGGCATGCGAGGGCAGGAACGCCCGGCCGGCGTGCCGGCGCTCGCCCAGCTCGGTCTGCAGGGCGGTGACCTCGCCGGATTCCAGCGTACGGCGGAACGCGCGCTGGACGAGCGGCTCACCGCGACCGTCGAACACCAGCACCGCCGCCCCGAGGAGCGTGGCGAGCGTGCCGGCCAGCGCCTCCAGGCCGCGCTCGGACAGCACGACCCGCTCCAGACGCTCGTGGGCGGCCAGCGCCCGGCGCAGCACCGCGTACTGCTCGTTGACCAGCTGGGTGAACGCCGCCTCGGTGACGGCGATGAACGGGACCTCGTAGGGCACCTCGAACACCGGGAACTCCCGCTCGGCAGCGGCCTCGAGCAGCGCCGGCGGGACCTCCCGGTGGCGGAACCCGGTGCCGAAGCCCAGCCCGGCCAACTGGTGGTCGGCCAGGCGGGCCAGGAACTCGCGCTGCTGCTCGGGGGTCTCGAGCACCATCCCGGTGGTCAGCAGGATCTCGCCGCCGGACAGCCACGGCGTCGGATCCTGCAGCTCGGAGATGTGCACCCACCGGACGGGAACCTCAATCGCCGCCTGCCCGCTGAGCAGGCGGACGTCGAGCCCGCGCAGCAGTTCCCGGACGGTGAGCATCGGCCTGGCAGGGACTCGGCCTAGACCAGCGGTCGAACGGGCGGATGCCCGGCCGGGTGCTGCTCTCCGACGTGCAGGCCCTTCATCCGGTCCCCGGCCTCGGTGAGCACCGGACGGAGGACGGCCTCGATCTCCTCGAACTGCTTGGGCCCGGCGATGAGCGGCGGCGACAGCTGGATGACCGGATCACCGCGATCGTCGGCGCGGCAGATCAGCCCGCGCTTGTACAGCTCGGTCGACAGGAAGCCGCGGAGCAGGATCTCGGCCTCTTCGTCGGTCCACTGCTCGTTGGTGTCCTGGCTCTTGACCAACTCGATGGCGTGGAAGAACCCGGTCCCGCGGACGTCGCCCACGATCGGGATGTCCCGCAGCGACTCCAGCATCGCCCGGAACGCGCCCTCGTTGTTGCGCACATTGTCGAGGATGCCCTCGCGCTCGAACGCGTCAAGGTTGGCCAGGGCGATCGCCGCGCACACCGGATGCCCGGCGAACGTGAACCCATGGGTGAAGCTGTTCGTGCCGTGCTCAAACGGCTCGAACACGCGGTCGGTGGCGATCACCGCCCCCATCGGGGCATACGCGCTCGTCAGGCCCTTGGCCGTGGTGATGATGTCTGGGAGGTAGTCGTAGCGCTGCGCCCCGAACCATTCACCCAGCCGGCCCCAGGCACAGATGACCTCGTCGGAGATGAGCAGCACGTTGTACTCGTCACAGATCTCCCGCACGCGCTGCCAGTAGCCCTCCGGCGGGGTGAAGCAGCCGCCGGCGTTCTGGACGGGCTCCATGATGACCGCAGCGACGGTCTCCGGCCCCTCCCACTCGATCTTCTCGGCCACGGCGTCCGCCAGCTCCTCGGGCGTGAGGCCGTGGGGCATCCGGAACGTGTTGGTGTTCGGCACGTGGACGCCGCCCGGGGTCAGCGGCTCGAACGGCGTGCGCAGGCTGGTGATGCCGGTCGCCGACAGCGCGCCCAGGCTGGTGCCGTGGTAGGCGATCTCTCGGGCGATGACCTTCGTCTTGTTGGGGTTGCCGGTCAGCTTGTGGTACTGGCGGGCGAGCTTGATCGCCGACTCCACGGCCTCGGAGCCGCCGCTGGTGAAGAACACGCGGTTGAGATCCCCGGGGGCCAGGTCGGCGATCCGGGCGGCGAGCTCGATGGCGCGCGGGTGTGCGAACGTCCAGTTGGTGAAGAAGCCGAGCTCCTTGGCCTGGTCGGCGCCGGCCTGGACGAGGTCGGCGCGCCCGTGGCCGATGTTCACGCAGAACAGGGCCGAGAGGCCGTCGAGGTAGCGGTTGCCGTGCTCGTCGTAGACGTAGCAGCCCTCGCCGCGGACGATGATCGGCACCTCATGGTCGTCGTAGGCCGACATCCGCGTGAAGTGCATCCACAGGTGACGGCGCGCGAGATCCTGTAGCGAGCTGCGCTCGGTCCGTACTTCCTGCTCGGTGCTAGCCATGAATCTCCTCCGAATTGCTGGGGCGCACGTAGGCCGTTTCGTACAAACGTATCCATCGGCTCAACCAAGCACAATTGTCCTCAGCGGCGAACGCTGGTCGGCACAATGTACGAAACGGCGCAGAGCGGCGCTCGGGGCTGCCCTGGACTGATTACGTTCCGGGCGCGATGGATCTCAACCACCACCGCGCCGGGAGCGGCGACCCCCTCGTCCTCATCCACGGGATCGGCAGCCGGTGGCAGATCTGGGAGCCGGTCCTCGACGCGTTGGCCGCGGAGTATGAGGTCCTGGCGCTCGACCTCCCCGGGTTCGGCGCCTCTCCGATGCCGCCGCCGGGCACCCCGCCTGGGGCCGAGTCGCTGACGACGCTGGTGGAGGCGTTCCTGCGCGAGGTCGGATTCGACTGGCCCCACGTGGCGGGCAACTCGCTCGGCGGCCTGATCGCCCTGGAGATGGCGCAGCGCGGGGTGGCCCGTTCGGCCACGGCCCTGTCCCCGGCCGGCTTCGCCAGCCCGGCGGAGACCGCGTACGCGCGCGGCTCGCTGTGGTTCGGCGTCCGGGCGGCCCGCCTGGTGGCGCCGAGCGCCGACCGCCTGCTGGCCCGCCCGGGGACCCGGCGGCTGGCCCTGCGCCAGTTCGTCGAGCATCCGGAGCGGCTGACCCCGGCCGAGGCGGCCGCCGACCTGCGCGGGCTGGCGCACGCGCCGTGGTTCGACGAGACCCTGCCCTCACTGCGGGCCGGCGAGTTCTCCGACGAGTCCGACATCCAGGTGCCGGTCACCGTCGCCTGGGGCGAGCATGACCGGCTGCTCCTCCCGCGCCAGGCTCGGCGAGCGGCGACCGAGATCCCCAAGGCGCGGATGGTCACCTTGCGCGGATGCGGCCACGTGCCCACCTACGACGACCCCGGGCAGGTGGCGCGCGCCATCCTCGATACCGCCGGACGCGCGTAGCCAGCGCCGGTCTCAGCTTTCCTCGCCGGTGGCCACCGGGCGAGCCGGATCGGTGATCCACTCGCTCCAGGACCCGGCATACAGCGCCGCCGGGATCCCGGCCAGCTCGAGCGCCAGCACCTCGTGGGCGGCCGACACGCCGGACCCGCAGTAGACCCCCACCGGCACACCGGGGCTGACGGCGAGCTCGTCCCGGATGATGGCGGGGTCCCGGAACCGGCCCGACGCGTCGATGTTGGCCGCCATCGGCCGGTTGCGGGCGCCCGGGATGTGGCCGGCCACGGGATCGATGGGCTCGGTCTCACCGCGGTAGCGTTCGGGCGCGCGGGCATCGAGCAGAACGCCGGTCTGCGCCAGGGCAAGGGCGCCGTCGGCGCCGAGCAGTGGCATGTTCCCGGGACGAGCGGTGAAGGTGCCCAGCGCGGCGGCGGGTTCCCGCCCGGCGACCGGCACGCCGCCGGCCTGGACCCAGGCGGCGAGCCCGCCGTCGAGCACCCGCACGTCGGGATGGCCGTAATAGCGCAGCAGCCACCACCCCCGGGCCGCGGCCATCCCGGTGCTCGCGTCGTACAGCACCACCGGGCGGTCGGCGCTCACCCCGGCGCGCCGCATCGAGTCGGTGAACGCCGCGGCATCGGGGAGCGGATGGCGGCCGCCGGGCCCGGGCGGCGCCGCCAGGTCCTGGTCGAGATCGACGAACACCGCGCGCGGGATGTGGCCGGCCGCGTAGGCGTCGGGGTCCGGACCGGTGGCCAGGTCCCAGCGGACGTCAAGCAGGGTTGCCGAGCCGGCGAGGTCGCTGGCCGAGACGAGGGTCACGCCCGGGTTGTACTCGACGCTGAGACGAGGGTCACGCCCGGGTTTGTACTCGACGTGGGCGACAAATGTGGCCTGTCAGGCCAGTTTGTCGCCAGCGTCAGGCGCGACTAGGCAGCGGCCAGGGCCGGGGCCGCGGCCGGGACGGCCCGGGTCGGCGCCGGCGTCAGCCAGGCGGCGAACAGCACGAGCGCGAACGCGAACAGCTCAGCGGCGAACATCACCGGCTGCCCGGAGAGCGGATCGCCGAACACCAGGATCCCGCCGACGATGCCCGAGACGTTGGCGGCGGTGCCGGTGACCGCGATCACCGGGACGGCGTCGCCGTCCTGAAGGCCCTTGGCCGAGACGTAGAACGAGAGCACGGAGGCGACGACGGCGACGAACATCCACGGGCTGACCAGCCCCAGCGCGCCGTGGGCGCCGACGATCCCGGACAGCGCCTTGATGGCGACGTCGGAGACGCCGAACAGGATCCCGGCGGCGGCGCCGAGCATGAACCCGTGGTGCTGCTTGGGGACGCCGATCCGCGGCCCCATGATCAGCAGGGTTCCCATGACCAGCAGCCCGGCCTCGAAGGCGGCCATCGCGGGCGTGGAGAAGTGGGAGTGCGTGCCGCGGACCGCGGGCAGGCTGACGGCGAGCAGGATCAGGCCGAGCGCGGTCAGGCAGATCCCCATCCACTGCCGGCGGGAGATGCACAGGCCGAACGCCCGCTCGGCCATGACCGCCAGCAAGACGACACCGCCGGCGAGGACCGCCTGGACGAGCGAGAGCGGGGCGACGGCCATCGCCGCCACGTGAAAGAGCCAGGCCAGTGAGCCGATCCCCCAGCCGATCGCGAAGACCTTGTTGCCGAACAGCGACTTGGCGCATCGCCACGGGTGGCGCATATCGACGGCCGGTACCGCGCACGCCCCGCGGTGCTTGAACAGGAAGCCGACGTTGGTCGTGAGCGCGCAGGCCAGCGCGAGCACGATGCCGAAGATGGGGTTCATTCAGGACTCTGGATGGAAAGGGGGACGAGGCCAAACTCCGCCTCAAGCTTTCTTTCACATTCGGCATCTGCCGAAACCAGCTTGAGTACTTTGTCGTCTCGTTCGCGGCGACCTGGATGGCCGCTTCATGCGACGCCTCCCAGGGCGCTAAACGCTGGCGAGGCCACCTTAAGCCCCGTTATGTACCAACTATGCAGATACCGATTCTTCTCATCGACATCGACGGCGTGATCTCCCTGTTCGGCTTCGATCCGGCCGCGCCGCCGGATGGAAAGTTCCTGCTCGTCGCCGGGATTCCGCACTTTCTGTCCTCTGCCGTGGCCGCGCACCTGCGCGGCCTGGCCGCACACTTCGAACTGGTGTGGTGCAGCGGCTGGGAGGAGAAGGCCGACGAGTACCTGCCGCTGGCCCTGGGGCTGCCGGCCGGTCTCCCCCACCTCACCTTCGACGACTCCGACGGCGGCCGCCACTGGAAGCTGACGGCGATCGAGCGCTACGCCGGCCCGCGCCGGCCGCTGGCCTGGATCGACGACGCCTTCGACGAGAGCTGCCACCGCTGGGCCGCCGGCCGGCCCGGCCCCACCGAGCTCGTCCGCACCGAACCCGCCGTGGGCCTGACCGCGGAGCAGGCCGCGCGGCTGCAGTGCTGGGCCCGGGCCCTCCCGTCAGTCGAAGGACCCGTGCCGCCCGGCACCGGCCCGGAACCGCTCCAGCCCTGACTGCACCTCGGCCAGCGAGCGGCGCCCGTGCGCGAGCTCGTTGGCCATCGCCTCCTCCTCGGACAGACCGGCCTGCTTAAGCGTCGACAACCGGTCCTGGCGCAGGCACGTCTGGGGAAAGGCGGCCAGCGACGCCGCCAGCTCCCGGGCCGCGGACAGCGCCTGCCCCGGAGGCACCACGCGGTTGACCAGGCCGATCCGCTCGGCCTCGGCCGCGCCGACCGGGCGGCCGGTGAGGATCAGGTCCATCGCCCGGCTCTCGCCGATCAGCCGGGGCAGGCGGACGGTGCCGCCGTCGATCAGCGGGACCCCCCAGCGGCGGCAGAACACGCCGAGCACCGCATCCTCCTCGGCGACACGCAGGTCGCACCACAGGGCGAGCTCCAGCCCGCCCGCCACCGCGTGGCCGGCGATGGCGGCGATGACCGGCTTGCCCAGGCGCAGGCGCGTCGGGCCCATCGGCCCGTCCCCGTCGTCGGAGACGACGTTGCCGGTGTCCGAACCGGCCGCCTTGAGGTCGGCCCCGGCGCAGAACACCCCTCCCTCGCCGTGCAGGACGGCGACGGCGGCCTCGGGGTCGGCGTCGAAGGCGCGAAACGCGGCCGCCAGCGCCGCGGCGGTGGGGCCGTCGACCGCGTTGCGGCGTTCCGGCCGGGCCAGCACCACGGTCGTCACCGGGCCGTCTCGCTCCACCCGGACGGTCATCGAGCCCCCACCGCGCGGCCGACGAACGCCCGCAGCGCCTCCACGATCTCCTCGGCGTCCGGGGCGCCGGACGCCGGCGGCGAGAGCGGGCCCACCAGGGCCTCGCCGCAGCCGCCGACCAGCGCCGCCGCCGTCAGCCGCACGTCCTGGGTGGGCAGCTGGCCCTCGCTGATGCCGGCCGCTAGCCCGGTCGCGATCAGCTCGGCGTAGCGCTCGCGGTAGGCGATCCGCTCGGCGTCGACGCGCGGGTCGACCGGCTCGGCGATCAGCGCCCAGGCCAGGCGCGGGTTGCGCAGCGCCCGTCGGGCAAACGTGGTCAGAACCGCCTCCAGGCGCTCGATGGCGGGCGCCGAGTTTCCCAGCGCGGCCGCGGCGGACCGCATGGCCTGCTCCTCGTGCTCGCAGACGGAGCGGAAGACCTCGACGAACAGGTCCTCCTTGGAGGCGAAGTGCCGGTACAGGGTGCCGGCCGCGACCCCGGCCCGGTCGGCGATGGCCGCCACCGAGGCGGCGCCGTAGCCGCCCTCCTCGATCAGCTGGCGGGCGGCGGCCAGGAGGCGATCGCGCGTGTCGTTGGCGACGGTCCCCACGGTCAGCCCTCGAACGCCGAGTCGCCGAACGGTTCGTCGCGAGCGCGCACGGCGGCGCGGAACCCGTCCCGCGCGGCCTGCGCCTGGAACGCGTAGCCCTCCGCGGTGTGCCGGGCGATCCCGTCAAACACGGTGCCGAGCGCCTGGGTGGCGGGCAGACCCTGCGCGTACAGCGATTGGTTGACGAGCAGCTTCATCATCCGCAGCTGGTTGACCGGCAGCCGGGCGATCCGCTCCACCAGGGCCTCGGTTCGCCCGTCGAGCTCGTCGGCCGGCGGCGCGTCGATCGCCAGACCCCACTCGACCGCCTGCCGACCGGACAGGGAGTCGCCCGTGAACAGCAGGCGCTTGGCCCGCTGGGCGCCGACCCGGTAGGCCCACATCGACGTCGTCGGCGACCCCCAGACCCGGGCGGGCGGATAGCCGATGCGGGCATCGGCGGCGATGACGAGGAGGTCGGCGCACAGGGCGAGGTCGGTCCCGCCGGCGACGCAGTAGCCATGAACCTTGCACACGACCGGCTTGCCGCAGTGAAACAGCGCCATGAACGACCGGACGTTGCGGCTCATCATCGCGTGGTCGACCATCGGGTCCCAGGTGGCCTCCGGGTCGTGGTTGGCCCGCATGACCCCGGGATCAAGCGGCGAGCCGGCGGGCGCGGCATCATCGCCGAGCCCTCCCTGGCCCTCCGCGCTCTCCACCAGGTCATACCCGCCGCAGAATCCGGTGCCGGCGCCGGCCAGGAGCAGCACGTGGACGGCCGGATCCAGATCGGCCCGCTCGACGCACCGCTCCAGATCGACGAGCACCTGCCGCGTGAGCCCGTTGCCACGCTCAGGGCGGTTGAGCGTCAGGCGGGCGACCGGTCCGGTCGTCTCGTACTCGATGTCGCTCACGCCGGCACCGCCCGGTCGATGATCGCCGCCGCGTCGACCCCGGCCGGCAGCGTTCCGTAGACCCGGCCGCGATCGCCGGCCAGGCGCCCGGCGCAGAACGCGTCGGCCACCGGGGCGGGCGCGTGGCGGACGAGCAGCGAAGCCTGGAGCGCCAGGGCCAGGTCCTCCACGACACGCCGGGCCCCGAACTGACTCTCGTACAGCCGCTCGTCCGGCGAGCGGCCGCCGGAGAACGCCTCGTCCAGCCGTTCGCGGACCGACCCCATGTGAGCGTCCAGCCGGGGCTCGGCGCCGGCGGCGAGCTCGCACTCGGCCAGGAATGCCGGCAGGCCCTCCGGCTCTCGGACGATCGCCCGCAGGACGTCAAGGGCGGCCACGTTGCCGGAGCCCTCCCAGATCGAGTTCAACGGAGAGTCTCTGAACAGGAGCGGCATCCCGGAGTCCTCGACGAAGCCGTTGCCGCCCAGGCACTCCAGGGCCTCGGCGGCGTGGGGCGCGGCGCGCTTGGTCACCCAGTACTTCATGACCGCGGTGGCAAAGCGGCGGAAGGCGCCGTCGCCAGGCTCGTCGTAGGCGCGCGCGACCCGCAGCGCGGCGGCCGTCGCCGCCTCGGACTCCAGCGCCAGATCGGCGAGCACGTTGCGCATGGCCGGCTGGTCGGCGAGCAGCGCGCCGAAGGCGGCGCGATGGCGGGCATGGTGGATCGCCTCCAGGGTGCCGCGGCGGATCGAGGTGGTGGAGCCGAGCAGGCAGTCCAGGCGGGTGTGGTTGACCATCCGGATGATCGCCGGGACGCCGCGCCCCTCCTCGCCCACAAGTCGCGCCCGGGCCCCGCGGAACTCGACCTCCGAGGAGGGCAGCGACCGGGTGCCGAGCTTGTCCTTGAGGCGCTGGAACTCCATCCCCGGGCCGCGCTCGACCAGGAAGCAGGACAGCCCGCTCGGGGCCTGAGCCAGCACGAGGAACACCGCGCACGGCGGGTACGAGCAGAACCACTTGTGGCCGTGGAGCTCGTAGGCGTCGCCGGCGGGCTCGGCGCGGGTGATGTTGGCCCGGACGTCGGAACCCCCCTGGCGCTCGGTCATCGCCATCCCGGCCAGGGCGCCGTGGGCGTAGTCGGGCGCCGTCAGCCGGGGCTCCCACTCGGCGGCCAGGTCCGGCGCCGCGTCGCGCAGCGCCGGGACGGCGGCGTACGTCATCGAGACCGGGCACATCACCCCGGCGTCGGCGTTGCTCCAGAGCATGAACATGGCCGCCCGGACGGCATGCGCGCCCGACCGCGGCTCCCGCCACGGGAGGCTGTGGATGCTCCGGGTGACCGCGCCGCCGAGTAGCCAGTGCCATGACGGGTCGAGCTCCACGGCGTCGATCCGGTTTCCGAAGCGGTCATGCGTGGTCAGCCGGGGCTCGTTGCGCTCGGCGCGGCGGCCGTGCTCGGCGGCCTCCACACTGCCTGCGGTGCCGCCGGCCTCCCGGGCGAGATCGGCGCCCCAGTCTCCGCCCTCCCGCTCCAGCGCCTCCTGCAGCGGGAGGTCGAGCTCGAACAGGTTGGCCGGCTGGAGCGGCGGGGCCTGGTTGAGAACCTCCCGCGCCGGGTCGCCGATCTCGATCGTCGTCATGTCGCCTCCTTGTGAATCTGGATTCACAAGCGTAGTGAACGTCGATTCACGGCGCCGTGACCAGCGTCCGCTCGGCGACGCGATCCGTCGCGTCATGGGTGCCGCCGAGCAGCCGCCGCGAGAGCTGGGCGCGCCGGAAGAACAGCGGCGCGTTGTGCTCCCAGGTGGCGCCGATCCCGCCGTGCACGTTGATCATGGCCCGCGCGGCGAAGTCCAGCGCCGAGCCCGCGGCGCTCCGGGCGGCGCTCGCCGCCAGGGCGAACTCCTCCGGCCGCGCCTCGCGCGACCAGCCGGCGTAGTACTGGAGGCCCCGCGCGTTCTCCAGCCGGCGCAGCACCTCGGTCAGCTCGTGCTTGATCGCCTGGTAGGAGCCGATGGCCCGGCCGAACGTGAACCGTTCGCGGGCGTAGTCGACGCTGACGTACAGGCAGGTCTCGGACGCGCCGATCGACTCGGCGGCGATCAGCGCGTGGGCCAGGTACCAGGCGTCGGCCAGGACGCCGCAGTCGACGGCCAGCCGGCGTCCGCGCGCGCCGCTGAACCGCACGTGACCGAGCGACCGCGTGGCGTCGTACCGCACGACCGGCTCCACCGTGACGCCGTCGCTGCGTGTGTCGACGGCGACGCCGACCGGCTGGCCGTCGGCGTCGACGGCGGCGACGACGAGCAGATCCGCGCCCGGCGCGTCGGGGACGAAGGCGGCGGCGCCCTCCAGGGTGACCTGGTCGCCGTCCACCCGGCCCCGGGGAGCCGCCGGCCGGGTGAAGCCGGAGGCCGGGTCGACCGTCCACTGGGGGACGAGCTCGCTCGGCGGGCGGGCCGGCACATAGGCCGGCCGCTGGGCGCCGGAGGCCACATCCTCCAGCGATCCGTCGCCGGCGGCGTCGAGGATCGCGCTGGCCGGCAGCAGGCCGAGCAGCGGCACCCCGGCCAGCACGCGGCCGCACTCCTCGGCGACGAGCAGCGCGTCGAAGCCGCCCAGACCGGCGCCCCCGGACTGCTCGCCGATCAGCAGGCCGGGCCAGCCGGCCTCCACCACGGTCGGCCACAGGTCCGGCAGCGCGGCCGCGTCCTCGAGGGCGTTGCGCGCCGCCTCGATCGTCTTGACGCGGGCGAGCGCCCCGCGCGCGGCTTCGCGGAGGAACTCCTGTTCGTCGGAGAGCGCGAAGTTCATTTGGCCACCGCCTGCTTCTCCATGGCGCGCAGTTCGGAGAACGGCACTCCCTTGTCCAGGCGCGGCTCGGGCGGCAGCCCCAGCACGCGCTCGCCGATCGTGTTGCGCAGCACCTGCTCCGTGCCTCCGGCCGACTTGAGGCCGGGCAGGAACGAGATCAGGTAGCTCCACTCGCTGTCGGCGTCAAGCGACTCGGGCCCGACGACGTCGGCGGCCAGGTCGGTGGCAGCGATCGCCGCGTTGACCATGGTGACCTTGGCCAACCCCGCCTCGGGGCCGGGGATCTGTCCCCGGGAGAGCGCGGTCAGCGCCCGGTAGCCGTTGTAGCGGACCGCCAGCAGGTCGGTGATGACTCCGCCCAGACGCTGCCGCGCGTCGGCGTCGCGACGGGCGCCCTGGTCCTCGGCCAGGGTCTCGGCCAGCCGTTTCGGCGAGCCGAAGTTCTCCGAGCCGAAGCCGATCGTCAGCCGCTCGTACATGAGGACCGTGAGGGCCGTCCCCCATCCGTTGCCCACCCCGCCCACCACCGCGTCGGGCTCCAGGCGCACGTCGTCGAAGAACACCTCGTTGAACTCGGCCTCGCCGGAGATCTGGCGGAGCCCCCGCACGGTCACGCCCGGCACGTCGATCGGCACGATGAACATCGTGAGCCCCTTGTGCTTGGGCACGTCGGCATCGGTGCGGGCCAGCAGCAGCCCGAACGAGGCAAATTGGGCGTTCGTCGTCCACACCTTCTGGCCGTTGAGCGTCCAGCTGCCGTCGTCGTTATGGCGCGCGCGCGTCTGGACCGCGGCCAGGTCCGAGCCGGCACTCGGCTCGGAGAACAGCTGACACCAGACCTCGTCACCGTGCAGCATCGGACCGAGATGCCGCGCCTTCTGCTCGGGCGAGCCGTGGGCGATGAGGCACGGGCCGAGCATGCCGATCCCGATCACGTCGATGATGCCCGGGACCTGGGCGCGGGAGATCTCCTGGTTGACGGTCACCTGCTCGATGGGACCGAGCCCCCGGCCGCCGAACTCCGTCGGCCACGTCACCGCCGCCAGGCCGGCCTCGGCCAGCTTGCGCTGCCAGGCGCGCCGCGCATCCACGTAGGCCGTGTCCTCGTAGGACCCGGAGCGCGGCGGCGCCTCCTCCCGGTGGGCCTCCAGCCAGGCTCGGGCCTGGGCTCGGTATTCGGCCTGCTCCGGCGTGTCGTTCAGGTCCACTCTGGTCTCCCTGTCGTCGGCGATGAATCGGGATTCACAGCTTAAGCCTCCGGCTCGGGATTCGCGGCGGATGTCCGTGGATGGAAGAAAGCACTACTCCGCGAGCGGGCCGGTTTTGATCACGTTGTATGTGGGTGCGACTCAAGGGTGTTGTGGTGGTGGCCGGAACGGCGGCCCTCGGCAACGGCGAAACGCCGGCGATGCAGCGCATCGCCAACCGGACGATCGCCTGCCACGCCGTCGAGAGCCTGGCCGCGGCCGGCATCGAGGACCTGGCCGTGGTGGCCCCGCCGCGGGCCATCGACGAGGTCCGCGACTGCGTCGAGCACGACCTGGCCGATGGCATCGCCCCCACATACCTGGCCCAGGCCGGTCGGATCGACCTGCTGGGCGCGCTACGCGCCGCGGGCGACTTCGTCGGCGGCGACCGGGCGGTGGTGCATCTCGCCGACGGCCTCCTCGGTCAGCCGCTGGATCAGATCACCGACCTGGCGGATAGGACGGCGCCGGAGATGCTGCTGCTCGTGCACCGCAGCGACAACGGCCACGACGGGCTCGGCCCGGCGACCCAGCGCCTGCTGGGGGTCACCGAGCTGAACGGCTCGCCCACCCGCCTCGCGTTGGCCGGCGTGTGCGTGTTCGGTCCCGGCATGCTCCAGCGCGCCGCCGCCGCCGAGGGTCTCGACGCTCAGAGCGAGCTCCTCGAGATCGCCGAGCACCTCGCCGCCGAGGGGAACGCGCTTGAGGCCGCGGTGGTGCGCAGCTGGCGGCGCTACCGAGGCGATCCGCTCGACCTGCTGGAGCTCAACCGGCTGGTGCTCGACCAGCAGCTGCCCCACGGCGAGCTGCTGCACCGAGCCGATAACCGGATCGAGGGGCGAGTGGTCATCGACCCGAGCGCCATCATCGACTCCAGCATCATCCTCGGCCCGTGCATCATCGGCGCGAACGCGCGCGTGAGCAACTCGTACATCGGGCCCTACACGTCCATCGGGGCCGAGGCCGATATCGAGGGCGCCGAGATCGTGCGCTCCATCATCTGCGAGGGCGCCCGGATCAAGCACATCAGCAACCGGATCGAGGGCAGCACGATCGGCCGGCGCGCCACCATCTTCCGCGACTTCCGCCTGCCCCGGGCGATGCGCCTCCACGTCGGTGAGGACGTGGAGGTCGCACTTCAGTAGCCGGCAGCGCCGGCCCGGGTCTCAGGCGCCCGCGCGCGCCGTCGGCGCGCAGGCCACCTCGATCAGCTCGCGACGCATCGCCTTCCGGGCGCGATGGTGCAGACCGTGGATCGAGGCCTCGGTCCGGCCCATGCGCTCGGCGATCTCGCCGGGAGTCAGGCCGACCAGGTGGCGCAGGACGACGACGTTGCGCTGCTCCTCGGGCAGAGCCTCGAGGGCCTGCTCGAGTCCCCAGCGCCGATCGCGCCCCGAGTCGTCGGCCTCCCGGGTGGTCTCGTAGACCTCCTCGCACGGGAGCATCCGGCGCTGACGCAGATGATCGAGCGCGACGTTGCGCGCCACCCGCAGCAGCCACGACGTGAACGGCACCTCGCGTGCCTGGTACTTGTGGATGACGGACATGAGCTTGAGGAAGACGTGCTGGGTGACGTCCTCGGCCTCGTGCGGGTCGCGCACGAAACTCAACACGTATCCGTAGACGTTGTCCTTGTATCGGATGTAGAGGAACCGGATGGCGCCGTTGTCCCCGGCCTGCGCCCGGGCGACGGCGTTGGCGACCTGGCGGTCGCGGTCGTCCGGCTTCAGCGACGCGTTGGCGCGAAAGCCGGCCGTAGCGGCGTCGTCGGACGCCGCGGAGTATCTATCGATGGCTGCAGACTGCATTTGCGTGGCTCGCGGACCAACGCGCCATGGCGCGCCGGGCACCGCGGTGCCCACCCCCTTTGAATTGACGCTTCCGATCGTCAGTTTTTGTGTTTGCCCCAAACATCCGTCCAAGCCCGACGGACGGCGTTAAAGCTACCTACCTCCACCATAAGTTCTACTAGGGGGACCCCCTAGTATTTGGAGGAATGGGGTTTAGAAAAGGGCCCGAGGAGGGAAGAGCGCTACCGCGGCCCTGCAAATGAAGGGGTTTTGGCGGCCGCCCGGCGGCGACGCATCGGCCGGCGCAGTCCGGGATCGACCCCCCTAGGATTTATCCGACTGGGGCTAAAGCTCGGGGGCAAACCTGCCGAAAGGCGTTTTGTGGGCGGTCGGAACCTCCCCTGGACATGTATGTGTCGGCGAAAGGAAATCAGCCAGACATGCGCGGGTCATACGCCCGATCTGACCGGCTGGTCGAACGCGACGCCGAGCTGACCGGGCTGCGGGGCGCGCTCCGCCGCGCGAGCGACGGCGGCGGGACGGTGACCTTCGTCGAATCCACTCCCGGGACCGGACGGTCGCGGCTGCTGGCGGCCGCCGCTGCGGCGGCAGAGGCGGACATGCTCGTGCTCCGTGCATCCGGTCGTGAGACCGAGCGCCAGTTTGCCTTCGGGGTCGCGCTCCAGCTGTTCGAGGACCGCTGGTTTCAGGCGGACGCCGCCGAATTGTTCGCCGGCCCTGCCCGATGGGCGCGACGCCTCGTGGCGGGCCATCCGCCAGAGGCCGCCGACGAGCCGTCCGGCGACACCTTCGACGTCATCCGCGGGCTCTTCTGGACCGCGAAGAACATGACCGAAGGCGGAACGCGCCCGCTGGCCCTGATCGTCGACGACGTCCGCCGAGCGGATGCTCCATCGCTGGGGTTTCTCGCCTACCTGGGCGCGCGCGTGGGCGATCTCCCCATCGCGCTGATCGTCGCCGCCCGCACCGGCGAGCCCGCGACCGACCCGGACGCCGTGAACGCGCTGCGGGCCGCCGCCACCGTCGTGCTCCAACCCGGGGCGCTGAGCCCCGACGCGGCCGCCGGCGTCGCCGAGGCGGAAATCCCGGATGCCGACCCGGCGCTCTGGGAAGCCTGCGCCGACGCCAGCGGGGGCAACCCCTTCCTGCTTCACGCGCTGCTGGATGAGGTGCGACGCCTCGGCCCGCAGGTCGGCCCCACCGCCACCACGGTCGCCGAGTGCGTGCCGGGCCCGGTCGTCGCCTGGGTGCGGTCCCAGCTGGCCGCGCTCCCCCCGGCCGCGAGCGCGCTCGCGTCGGCCGTGGCGGCGCTCGCCGGCCCGACGGCCCTCCCCCGTGCGGCGTCCGTCGCCGGCCTGGGCCCCGAGGAGGCCGCCCGCGCCGCCGACGCGCTGGCCGCCCTCGGCATCCTGCGAGCGGGCGCTCCGATCGTCTTCGCCAACGAGATCGTGGAGCGAGCTGTGCTCCAATCGGTTCCGCAACTCGAGCGCGACGCCCTTCAGCATCGAGCCGAGACGGACGGCGGTCCGCTGGGACACCCGCAGCCCCCGCCGTCGCAAGCGCATCAGGCGGTCCCTGCCGAGGCGCGGACGACCGGGCTCGACGAGACTCCTCCCGCGCCGGATGAGCGGGTCATGCTGGCCCACCTGGCAATCGAGAGCGGACTGCGGGGCGAGCATCGCACGCGCGTCACGAAGCTGAGCGAGCTCGCCTGGGGGGACGGAGCGACCGCGGAGGCCGATCCCGCCGATCCCCTCATCGGAGCCGGCGTGGCCCAGGCGCTGCTGCTGGTCGACGAGCTCGAACTGGGGCTGGAGATCCTGGCCGACAGCGGATTGTCGGCGCCGGACATGGACGGCAAGGCGGCGGCGACGAGCGCCTACTGCCGCGCATGGATGCTGTACCACCGCGGAGAGGTCTTGGCCGCCATGACCGCGGCGCAGAACGCGCTGGACACGGCGGCGGTCGCCGCCGACGGCGCCCATCATGGCCTTCACGCCGTCCTGGCCGCCTGCCTGATCCAGCGCGGCGAGCTGGAATCGGCCGATGCCCGATTGCAGGTGCTCGATACGCCCGAGGGCATCCTCGACCCGGATCTCGCTCTCCTGTTCGACGTCCGCGCCCAGCTGCAGCTGGCCCGCAACCGGGCGGAGGACGCCCTGGCCGACGCGCTGGAGGCCGGCCGCCGCGCAGAGGCGCTCTCCGGCACGTCACCGCCCGGTCTCGTCGCCTGGCGATCGACCGCTGCTCTGGCGCACCTGGCGTTGGACGAGCCGGCGCGGGCCCGGGAGCTCGTCGAGGAGGAACACGATCGGGCCCGCAGCGCCGGCGTGACCCGCGTGACCCTCCGAGCGCTCCGCGTCCTGGGGCTGGCATCCACGGGGCGAACCCGTCTCGACGTACTCGAAGAGGCCGTGGCGTTCGGCGCCGACGCGCCGGTGCGCCTGGAGTACCTCCACGCGCTGGTCGACCTCGGCGCCGCCACCCGGCGAGCCAACCACCGGGCCGCCGCCCGCCAGCCCCTGACCAAGGCGCTCGAGCTCGCCCGGGAGATGGGCGCAGCCGCCGTGGCCCACCGCGCCGAGGAGGAGATCACGGCCGGGGCCGGACGCCGGCGGCGCCCGCGGGAGACCGGATCGGAGGCGCTGACGCCCAGCGAACGGCGAGTCGCGCTGCTGGCGGCCGACGGTCTGACCACCCGCCAGATCGCGGGCGAGCTGTACGTCACGCCCAAGACCGTCGAGTTTCACCTGCGCCACATCTACCGCAAGCTGGGCGTGCCCTCCAACCGCGCCGCGCTGGCCGGCCTGTTCGACGGCGGTGATTCGGCTACGCCCGGCTCTCACTGAGCCGGCGGTGCTCCGCTAGGGTCGAGCCTACGTGGATCGTCTGTTGCTCTTACCCAGGACGAACCGTCGAGACCCCCTGAGGGCGCCGTGAGCCTTGCCGTCATCGACGCAACGGCCGCAGATGCCGGGCCCGCTCTCTCGGCCCGGTATTCGACTCGCTACGCCACGCCGATCGCCAACGCCCCGCTGATCGGCCATGTGTTTGGCGAGTTGGCCGCCAGCGGAATCGAGCGGGCCTGCATCGTCACCAGCGCCCGCGTCCACCGGGATCTGGAGCAGCTCCTTCACGCCGGCACGACGCGCGGGATCGACGTCTCCTATCGCGATGCGCCGGAGGGCGAGGGCCGGATCGCCCTCCTGTCCGAGGTCGAGGAGGCTCTGTCGGCGGGGCCGGTGCTGATGCACCCGGGCGACTGTCTGTTCGGCAGCCAGATAGCGGTGATGTGGGAGCGCTTCCAGGGCGGCGACGTCGACTCGGTCCTGCCCGCACAGGGCTCGGCCGAGCCGCTGCGCAGCCCGGCGCAACGGCGGGCCAGCGACAGCGCGGTCCTGCTGGGGCCGGCGACGCGCCCCCTGCTGGAGGACCTGATCACGCGCGCCGGCGCGGGCAACGACCTGGTGGACACGCTGGTGCAGAGCGAGTGCCGGCTGGCGGTGTGCGAGCAGGGCGCCCAGTGGCGCTACAGCAGCTCCACCGACTCGCTCCTGGCGGCCAACCGGATGCTGCTCGACCAGTTGCCGGACACCGCCGAGGCCGAGGGCTTCGGCGAGAACAACCAGTTCCACGGCCGGATCGCGGTCAGCCCGAGTGCCTTCATCTCCAACTGCGTCCTCTACGGTCCGGTGTCGATCGCCGACCGCGCCGTGCTGGAGGACTCCTTCATCGGCCCCTACACCGCCATCGGGCCTGGCGCCACCGTGAGCGGCACCGAGATCGACAACGCCATGGTGCTCGCCGACGCGCAGGTCCGCCACCCCGGCTCCCGGATCGAGGCCAGCATCATCGGCGAGCGGTCGCGCGTGGTGCGCAGCTTCGACCTGCCGCAGGGGATCCACCTGCGGCTGCCGCCGAACTCGTCGGTCACGCTGAGCTGAGCGCAGCGCATCGGTCACGCTCAGCTGAGCGCAGCGCAAGCTCAGGCCACCGCCGCACGTTAGATCCGCGTGGACCTGCGTTGGGGGAAGGAGTCGGATCTGATGCCAGCCGACGACGTAGCCGGGTTGTTCCGAGAGGCGATGGCCGGACTCTGCTCCGGCGTGGCCGTGGTGACCGGGCGCCAGCTTGACGGACGACCGTGTGGCCTGCTGGCCACCTCGGTCTCGTCGTTCAGCTCCAGTCCGCCTTCGGTCATGGCCTCGATCTCCCATGTTGCGCGGTCTCACGACGCCCTGACCAGCGGATGTGGCTTCGGCGTCAACGTCCTGGCCGCCGAGCAGGAGGAACTGGGCCGCCAGTTCGCCCGGTTCAGCGAGGACAAATTCGCCGGCGTGGAGTGGGACTTCGAGGACGGCGTCCCGCGGCTGGCCGGCGCACTGTCGTTTCTGTGCTGCCGACTCAGCACCTCGTTTCGCCACTACGACCACACGCTCATCGTCGGCGACGTGGTGGGTGGCGCGCTGGGTAGCGGCGAGCCGCTGGTCTATATGTCTCGCAGCATGCGGTGGCGGCTGACGCCGGCTCAGGTTCGGGCCGCGTAACAGTCACGCCCGGGCTGCGTAACAGTCACACCTGGGATGGGAGTGACCCGGGGACACACCCGGGGCACAGGCGTCGTCGAGCCTGTACGAGGAGGGGCCCTCGGCCCGGAGCTCAGGCGACCGGGAGCCTGTCGGCGGCCGGCAACTGCTCGGTCAGCTTCAGGATGCTCGCCCCGACCGCCTCATGTGGATTCAGGATGAGCGCGGCGGCGTCGCTTCGTGAGGCGACGCCGAGCTTGGCAAACGATGATGAGAGGTGGCTCTTGACCGTGCTCTCGGCCAGGAACAGGCGTCTCGCGATCTGACTGTTGGTGAGCCCCAGTACGACAAAGCCGAGTATCTGCTTCTCCCGGAATGACAGCGACTCGCGACGAAGACCGCCGAACTCAGCCGGCACGACCGTCTGCCCGGCGAGCACCGCGGCGATGGTCGGGAGAAGGGCCGACTCCACGTTGTCGACGGCAACGAAGCCAGCGACGCCGGCGTCGAGCGCGCGTCGCACGGTCCGAGCGCTTGCGCGCAGGCAGACGGAAATGATCGGCATCTCCTCCCGGCCGCGACGGAGTTCCTGCAACAGGGCCACGTCGCCCGTGGCAAGGTCCACGCTCGCGAGGAGCAACAGGTCAGCTCCGGCGGGATCCTCGGCGGGATGGACCCGCCGCAGGACGGCGCCGGAGTGCGCCAGCGCAGCACCGATTCGTGCCCAGAGCACGTCGTCGGCCGCGAGCACGACTACCTCGGGAGCGGGCTCGTCGATTGTGGCCGGCCTCACCAGCACAGCACTGCTCCTGATCATGATCGAGTAAACGCACCTCAATCAACGCAGCTTGTGTCGCCGGGAGCGGTCCGCCGAAGATCCGACTGTCGGAACTTCAGGTGATTCACTGCAATGGCTCGATCCGAGGTCGGAGACCGCGCCTATACTCACGGGCGTGTCCAGCGAACGAGGGCAAGGGGTGACGCCAGGACTGCCGTCGGCTCAGGCTGCGTCCAACAGCTCGGAGTGGGCGGCCGGCAAGTACGTCGACATCTATGCCAACGACGTTCTCATCCCGGCCGAGGTCCAGATCTTCGTCCGCTACCGGGAGAAGCTTCAGGGGCGGGTTCTGGACCTGGGGTGCGGCGCTGGGCGCGTCCTCGCGTACTTGGTCATGGTTGGTGCAGACGCCTGGGGCATCGACCTGGCGCCGAGCATGGTCGACTACTGCCGCCGGCGAGTTCCGGAGGCCACCGTGCGAGTCGGAGACGCTGCGAATGTCAGAGAGAGCGTGGACGGAGCGTTCGACGTGGTGATAGCGCCTGACAACCTCATCGACGTCTTCGATGACGCCGAGCGGCGCCAGGTCATCGCAGACCTCAAGGACGTGCTCGCGCCAGACGGGCTCTTCATCTTCTCCACCCACGATCTGGCGTGGCACGACTCCAATCCCGGACCCCGGGAGTGGGAGAAGCCCTCCAGGCGTGAGACCCTCCGCAAGTTCGCCGACCGCTCCCCGGCCGAGATGGTGGGCGCTGTCCGCCGGCGCCGCGAGGAGGCCCGCAACCGCGCGCGGCTCGCTCCGCTACAGCAGCGCCATGAGTCGTACGCGATCGTCAACGACTTCCCTCACAACTACAGCCTCCTGCACTATTACATCCGGCGAGACGATCAGGAGCGGCAGCTCCAGGAGCTGGGGTACGACCTGATCGAGTGCATTGCGGCCAACGGCCGCACGGTGGCACCCGGAGGTAGCGGCAACACCGACTCCCTCCACTATGTAGCGCGACCGGCCTGACTGCGACCGTCCGGAGCGAGTTTCTCCCCGCCGGCCCCGTTGTTGGGGCATAGCGACCGTTGACCACATCCAGCTGCGCCCAGAGTGGCGTGGCGGTCCGGCCCCGGACCACAGCGTGCCGAATCAGAATCATTCGGCGCCGCCGCCCCATGCGGTGCTGGAGCGCCCGCTCTTTCTCACCACTGAGCCGGACGCGACCTTTGCCGTTGTCCACCTGCCCGCCGGAGGGCAGTGCTCGTCGACCGGAGTCGTGATGTGCCCGCTGTTCGGATGGGAGGACGTCTGCACGCACAGGGTGCGACGCACTTGGGCCAAGGCCATGGCGGAAGCTGGAATGCCGACGATCAGGCTCGATCTTCCGGGAACAGGCGACAGCGCGGGATCCCCACGCTCGCCTGACCAGCTCGCTGCCTGGACGGGTTCGCTGGCGGGCGCCGCGGAGTGGCTGCGAGAGGAGTTCTCCTGCTCCCGCATCTGTGCGGTCGGCATCGGCTTTGGGGGGATGCTGGCGTGGCTGGCGGCCGCGCAGGAGGCGCCGATCGAGGACTTCGTGCTGTGGGCGGTCCCTCTGCGAGGCCGCCGCTTGATGCGCGAGATCCGCGCCGCGGCCGCGTTGAGCATCGACTCGAACGTCGACCTCGGAGCCGTCGACCCTGCCGCGGCTGAGGCGGCGCGCAACGATGATGTGCTCTTGGACGAGTCCGGACAGGTCACGACCCCGGACACCGCCTCCGCGCTCGCCTTGGTTGACATCACCAAGACGCCACTCCCCCACGCCGAACGGCGCCGCGTCCTTCTGATCATGCGCCAGGGCGTCAAGGTTGACCTTACGCTCGCTGACCATCTACGGTCATCCGGCGCTGACATCACGGCCATCGACGACGCCAACAGCTACGGGCCGTTGATGCAATACGTCCAGGACGCGGCAGTTCCGCGCGCGCTGATCGCGCAGTCGATCTCCTGGCTCTCGGGCCCGGCACCACCGCCTGTCCCGACCGGGAAGCCGGCACGCCCTGTCCGCTCACTGAGCACCATTGAGCTCTGGCAGGGCGGAGTCCGAATCCGCGAGACTCCGATCACGATTGACCTCCCGTCCGGAACTGTCTGCGGAATCCTGACCGAGCCACTCGGAACCGACCGCCAGGACCTGACCGCCGCATTCTTCAGCGGTGGATCGGATCGCCGAATCGGCCCAAACCGTCTTTGGGCCGAGACCGCACGGCGCTGGGCCGCGCGCGGAGTGACGTCGGTTCGCCTCGATCCGCCCGGAGTCGGCGATGCCGAGGGAGATGAGCGCGCGTGGGACGAGGTCCGCCGGACCTACGGGAAGGAGCACACGACGCTTGCTCTCGAGCTTCTGGCCGCGCTCGCCGAGCGCGGGTTGCCGGATCGCTTTGTCCTGGTCGGTTTCTGCTCTGGCGCATACCGGTCGATCGAGGCCGCGCTGAGAGATCCTCGCGTCGTCGGCGTCTTCGGCATCGGGATGATGATCTTCAAATGGACCTGGTGGACCCACACGATCCGGCACTCGTGGCTGGCGAGCTGGAAGGCAAAGCCCGGCGACTCGGCACCGAAGGCGCGCTTCTTGTCGGCGCTGCGGAGGTCGATGCGGTTCCTGCAAGCTGCCGATCGCATTTATGTCGCGCTGGGACAGTTCCTGCCGAGCCGGTCAGACCGAGTGTTGGCGCGACTGAGCGACCGGGGAACACTGGTCGTGCTCAAGCTCAAGAAGGCCTCGTACGCCTACGCGCAACTCAGCATGCCCCGCCGTCGCGCCCGGCTGAGCCGCCTGTCAGGAGTTGACGTCTCCCTGCTGGGCGGGGACGACCAGAGGTTCCGGCCCCTCCCGGTTCAGTACGGGGTACGGACCGCCCTCGACACAGCACTTGACGGACTCATCGATTCCGAGCGCTCACGGGTGGAGGTCGACCGTCATCCCGTAGTGGATCTCGTTTGAGTTGAGCAGGATCGACGCCGACTGAGCGCCCGCGGACGTGGTTTGGGTCCAGTCCATGGCGGCGGCACCCTGGCTCACATCCGAGTATGTGCCCGACGTGTTCCAGCCCGACGGTGCGGCGAAGACGTCGCTCGCGTGTGAGTAGGACGCAAATAGCCCCATGATCACGTCTCCGGCCGGCACCGACGCCACCGACGGTGCGGTGAAGGTCGAGGCCGCGCCCTGGATCGCGGTGTCGTGCGCCTGGGCGAATGAACTGGAGCCCTTGACCGCCACGATCACGCACGATGTGCCGGACTGGCCCCAAGCTCCCTTGACGGTGACACCCATCGGCGAGCCGGTGGTCGCCGCGGCCGAGTTGTCGTACTCGTAGACGCTGTACGAGGCGTATTCACTGCTCACGTTCCCGAGATGGGACCCGGAGTTCTCGATCGCCGTCCAGCTCCCGTCCTTGTTGTCGGAGACGCTGGTGACGGTCGACGCAGGACCGGTGTAGCCCACTCCGGCGGCCACCAAGAAGAGACGATCGCCCGCGCTGACGTGGTTGAGGCTGAACGTGGCGCTGGTGGGGTCGCAGCTGCTGTTCGAGCTCGCCAGGACTTGATCGAACGTGATCCCGTCGGTTGGCTGTTCGAGGGCCCGTACCGGCCCGGCCTCCGCGGAGGCTGCGCTCGAAGACCCGTAGCTGTTGGTGTATGTGACCGTCACCTGGAGATAGTCGCCGACATCCGATGGCCCGGGCGAGTACGCCTGGTCTGTCGCTCCGGCAATCGCCGAGCAGCCGCCGCTCGCGCTCGTGCAGTCCATCCACTGGTAGCTCGCAATGCCTCCCTGCGTCCAGGTTCCGTCGTTGGCCGCGGCCGACGTCCCCTGCTGGAGGGTCCCGGTGATGCTCGGCGCCGAGGAGTTCGCGGGCGCACCGGTAGCCGAGATCAGGCCCTTGTAGTTCGTCCCCCAGGGGGCCTGCGCTCCGCCGCTGTAGCTGCTGAGCAGGTCGGACCAGGTGTTCCAAGACCAGGCATAGAAGCTGCCCTGAGGGCTCCTGGCGTCCATCCAGTTCAGCAAGGCCATCGCTCCGGACTCCGAGCCGTTTACCGGCCCAATCTCCCCGAGGTCCACGGGCATCACTGACATGACCGGCGCGATTGTGTCGTTGTAGCAGGTGACCGTGTCGCAGATCTGTCCGGCGTCGGGATACATGTCCAGGTCGACCATCAACTGTGAGCCCTGGGGGCTGGTCGCCAACGGGTCGGTCAAGCGCACCCCGTCGGCCGAATCGAGGATCCCGCACACGGAAGGCGACCCAGTCGAGGAGCAGGCCGTCATGTTCGCGTAGGCCAAGCCGGGAACCTGGATGACGTTGGTCGCCCCCGTCCCGCGAATGATGTTGATCAGAGACTGCATGCCCACCGTCGAGTAGCGGGTTGACCCATTCGTCGCGTCCTCGTTGCAGTGCGCCGTGCTGGACGCCGGCGTCGGAGCGACACCGAACGTGCCGCTGTCCGAACTCGTGCTGTACTGGACGTCGCCCTGGCTCCAGCACTGCCATGCCGCCAACGATGTGCCGGTATTGCTCGGATGGGGCTCTTCCTGAAGGCGGAAGATCACGTTCGGGTCGTTCTTGAACGTGCTGGCCACCTCTTCCCAGAACAGCGGAGCATGATCATTGTCGGGTAGCGGCGGTTGCCCACCGCCGTTCGGATCATTGCCGTTCGGAACTTCAGTGCCGGGGTCTCCCCAGTAGAACCCGATCACGGGGTAGATCCCCTCGCTTTCGGCGGCGCTGACCGCGTTCTTGATCGCGTTGATGTAGTTCGCACCGCTGTCCGCGGTCCAGTTGCTGACGCCGGACCCGTTGATCCCCAGCCAGCAGTCCTCGTTCAGGCCGATGAAGTCCGAGTTGACATGCCATGCCGCCATCGCCGACAGGGCGGTCGCGTCGGACGCGGAAGCGACCACCGAGCTAGCGCCGTTGTCGAAGATGCCGTTCCCCTGCGCGCAGGCGTATTCCGTACCGGACTGGTCGACGCCGTGTAGCACGACCGGCTGGCCACCGCCGGTGACCAGGCTGTTCCCGGAGACGAGCACGCCCGGGGAGGCCGTGCCACTCCCTCCGGGAGCGGTGACCTGTCCGGTCTGGGCCGAGGTGGCCGTCGCCGAGCCACCGGAGTTGGTCGCGGTGACGACGACATCGAGCGCCTGACCCAGATCCGACGATTGCACCGTGTACGCCGAGGTCGTCGCTCCACGGATGGCCGAGCATTGCGACCCGGTGCAATCCTGCCACTGATAGGCGTAACCGGTGGGAGCGTTTGTCCACGAGCCGGCGCTGGCGCTGAGCGGCTGCCCCACCTGCGGGACGCCGGAGATTTGGGGGGCCGTGGTGTTTGCCGGGGGAAGCGGCGCGATCGCCGCTGTCTTCGCCGACACCACGGACGCGGAGCCGGCGCTGTTGCTAGCCGTCACGACGACATCCATCCTGTCCCCGACGTCCGCCCCCGCGAGGAGGTAGGTCTGGGCGGTGGCGCCGGAGATGCTCGCGCAGGCGGTCGCGTTGCAGCGCTCCCATTGGTAGGCGAAGCCGGTTGGACTGCCGGACCAGGTGCCGGCACTCGCGGTCAGGACCTGACCCTGCCGTGTGGTCCCACCGATCGCGGGTTGGGCTACGTTCGTCGGGGTCGTCGCGGCGGGAGGGGGTGCAACCGGGGTCGTGGTAGTCGTGCTGGTTGTGGTCGCCGTGGTCGTCGTCGCTGTGGTCGTCGTCACGGTGGGAGTCGTTGAGGTCGGCGTGCTGGTGGTGGGGTTCGTCGTGGTCGGCGTGCTCGTAGTGGACGGCGGGGTGGACGGCGTGGTCCGGGTCCCGGCCCCAGTCGATTTCCCATGAGTGCTGGACGACGGCACGCTTGAGACCCGCGCGATCGCGTCGCCGGTTACGTACGCGGAGAGAGAGCAGGTGCGTGAACCCTTGCCCCGCCGCCACGTCCGTGGCAGCGCAGCCATCACCCGCCGTACGAGCACTTGCGTACGGCACGAACCCGTTGCGCGGTCTCGGAATCGAAGCTCGCCTCCGCGACCGAGGACCGAAATCCAGTAGGGCGTGCCGGCCCGTACTGAGGCGGGGTCGACGCCTACCCGCGCCCACGTGGCATGGCGCGCGAGGCGGGTCGCGCCAGAGGCGAGCAGCTTGCCGGGCGCACCGCGCCGATCGGCGTACAGCCCGGCGATCAGGGTCCTGGCGCGGTTCCGGGGCGCGACGTAGACGTTGATCGTCAGCGCGGTACCGGTGTTCCTGCCCACGAACCGGAACGCCTGCGCCCGTCCGCTCCGGTTTTTCGCAGTGGATGGCTCGACCGCCCGGTTACCAAACAGGATCAACGCTTTCGCGGGGGCGTCGCCCCGCCGCGCGTTGACGTGTCGGGACGCGCGACTCTTGCTCGCCGACGCCGTGGATGATGAGGTCAGCTGATCGAGGGTAGGCCGGGCCCAGGCGACGGCCGCCATACACGACAAGCACAGCACCACGAGACCGCACACCCGCCGCATCAGCACCCCTCTTGCTCGCCATTGGTGAGCCGTCTGTATCGACAGGCGGTTGAAAACCTGTCCCTCAGGCGGGAGGGGTCGAACAAATGTCCATCGCGAGGCTCGCACCAACGTCCGAAGGCAGGCTCAGCTCGCCCAGCGGATGATCAGGCTCCGGGCGCGATCGGAGGGCGATCGTTGATCAGATATCGGCATCTTGCCCGGTGACCCTTAGCGCTCCTGCCGAGTGAGCGCCGAGTCATCCCGGCTCCGGGCGGGTACGGAAGGTCGGCCCACACCCAGCCGTTGATAGTCGATGAACGTCCTGGTCGTCTGCGTCCAGTTTCCGTTCCCGCCCCGGTCGGGCGTGAACATGCGCGTCTATCAACTGACGCGTCAACTGGCGGCGCGCCATCACGTTACCCTGCTCAGCTACGCGGCGCCCGACGACCACGACCGAGTGGCCGCGCTACGCGAACAGTTACCGGTCGAGATCGTGGAGCGCCGGCCGACCTCGCATCGCCACAAGCGGATCGCCCAGATGCGGTCGCTCGCCTCACCGCTCCCGTTTGCCTCGCGCGACGTCGAGACGCACGAGATGCAACGAGCCATCACCGATGTGTGCAGACGCGATGGGATCGATGTCGTCCAACTCGAAGGGAGCCTCCTGGCCGCTCTCCAGGTGCCTGACGGCACGAAGGTCGTTCTCGACGAGCACAACATCGAGTACGAGGTGTTCCGCCGGATGTGCGAAGGCGAGAGCTCACCGGCACGCCGGGCGTTCAACCTGCGCGAATACTCGCGCTTTCGGCAGTTCGAGCAGAATGCCTGGCGACGCGTCGACGGCTGCGTCGTGACCTCCAGCCGAGAAGAGCCCATCGTTCGCGGCGCCGCGCCCGGCACGCCCACCGCTGTGGTCCCGAACGGTGTCGACATCGATCACTTCACGCCAAGCGGCTCAGCGGTCGCGCCGAACTCGCTCGTGTTCAACGGGATCCTGGACTACCGTCCGAACCTCGACGCGGCTCATTTCCTCGTCGATGACATCTGGCCCCGTGTCATGGCTCGCTGTCCCGGGGCCCGCCTGACAATCGTCGGGCGTGCGCAGACCGCCGATATCCGTCGTCTCCGCCGCCCCGGGGTCACGGTCACCGGCGAGGTGGCCGACGTTCGCCCCTACCTCCGTGATGCGTGCGTGGTCGGCGTACCGGTGCGCATGGGGGGCGGCACGAGGCTCAAGGTCGTGGAGGGTCTTGCCATGGGAAAGGCGATCGTCTCCACGCGGCTCGGCTGCGAGGGCATCGCCGTCACCGATGGCGACCACCTGCTCATCGCGGACTCCCCGGAGGAATTCTCGGCGCGCATCGTCGAGCTCTTCGAGAGCCCCGAGCGCCGGCAGGCACTGGCCGACGCCGGTCGCCGTCTGGCCGCGGATGAATACACCTGGGATCTCGCCGGGGAGCGCCTGGAACAGCTTTATCAGCGCGTCGTCGCCGGGGTTGGGCCGGCTGCCACGCCATCGCTCACCCGAGCGGCCTGATGGCTCTGGGCGGGGTTCCCGTCGCACCCCGTTGATCGCAAGATCGGCCCCGCCCACATCGTTCCTTCTGACGATGAGTCTCCTCGAGTCGGCAACCGTTATCTCCGATGAGGCGCCCGTGCCCCGCAGTCCGGTGGGCCGGCGCACGATGGTCATCGCAGGCTCCGGCAAGCCGCCGGAGGCAGAGCTCAGGCAACGCATCACCGACGACGTCATGCCTGACGTCGTTTCGGCCGAGGACGCCGTGGGGGCGACGATCGTCGACGACCGGTACCTCGCTGCTCTCCCAGGAGCCCGGGGGCGGCTGTTGCGCCGACTCCCCCTCCCCGCTGCCCAGGCCGCCGAGGCACTCTTGCGCGGCGGCGCGTACGACGCCGTCGTCACCTGGGGCGACCTCCCGGCGATCGCAGTGGGCGCTGCGCTGCGCGTTCGCCGTCGCCGCCCTCCCCACGTCGCGATTCTCATGTGGCCATCGAAGACCAAGAAGGCCACGCTCCTACGGCTCGCGATCCCCGGCATCGACCGGTACATCGTCTGGCCGCCCGTGCAGCGCCGATTTGTCGAGGAGCGACTCGGCGTTCCGCCGTCACGATTCATCGAGGCGCGAGCCCCGGTCGACACCACCTTCTGGCGGCCGATGGATGGCGCAGGCGACCTGATCTGCAGCGTCGGACAGGAGATGAGGGACTACGGGACGCTCATCGCAGCGCTCCGGTCGCTTGACATCCCCTGCCACATCGCCGCCGGGACCGGGCTGTTCAACTCCCGGTTTCTCGATAAGGAGTGGGCCGATAACGTCGGTGACCAGCCCCTGCCCCCGCACGTGACTGTTGGCCGCAAGGGACACGTGGCGTTGCGCGAGCTGTATGCGCGATCGCGCTTCGTCGTCGTCCCGCTTCGCCCCTCCGACATGGACAACGGAATCACCGTCATCCTCGAAGCCTTTGCCATGGGCAAGGCCGTCATCTGCACGCAGACCGACGGACAGACGGGAGTTCTGGAACACGACGTCAACTGTCTTCGTGTCCCGCCCGGCGATCCCGAGGCCCTGCGCGCAGCTGTGCTGGCCCTCTGGAACGACCCTGACAAATGCGCGCGGCTCGGCATGGCCGGCCGCCAGATGGTCACCGAATATCACGGTCTCCCACGGTGGCAGGCGACCCTGGTTGGGGCCGTCGAGTCCGCGGTCGGGACGCGGGCAAGCCTCCGGACCGCGAGCTGACCCATGCAGTCAATCAGCCGCCCACGCTCGGTCACAACAGGCCAGGCCGAGCCTCCGGCCCCAGCCGCCGCGGACGTGAATGCGTCGAAGGACAGCCGCGGGCCGGTGCGGACGCTCGTCTTCACCAGCCGTCAGCAGAAGCCGCCCGACGCCGAGTTGCGGCGGCTCATCGCCGCGGACCAACTCCCGGACACGGTCTCGGCGGACGACGCGATCGGCGCGACCATCGTCGATGACCGCTATTTTGAGCGCCGCGGGCGCCTCGTGGGCCGCCTCCCGCTCCTCGCGGCGCAAGCCCTCGAACTTCTCCTCCGCGGCGCAGACTATGACGCTGTGGTCACCTGGGGTGAGCGGCACTCTGCTGTTATCGCCGCTGTACTTCGTCTCCGTAGGCGCCCGTCTGCCCATGTCGCCATCCTCATTTGGCCCTCGAAGACGAACAAGGGTCAGCTGTCCCTACGGCCGGCCTGTCGTTGGATAGACCGCTTCATCGTCCCTTCGCCTTTGCAGCGAGCGTTCGCTGAGGAGACGCTGCGGATCCCGCCGGCGCGGCTCATCGATGCCCGCTACTCGATTGACACCAACTTCTGGCGGCCGATGGAGGGCGCCGGTGACCTCATTTGCAGTCCCGGCCAGGAGATGCGCGATTACGCGACACTGCTCGCGGCGCTCAGGCCCTTGGACATCCCGTGCCATATCGCTGCGGGGCAGGGCCTGTTCCACGCCAGATTCCTCGACAGCGACTGGCAAGCAAATGTCGGCGACCAGCCAATACCCTCGAACGTGACGATCGGGCGCAAACCACACGCCGAACTCCGGGATCTATATGCCCGCTCGCGGTTCGTCGTCGTACCGCTTCTCCCATCTGACAACGACAGTGGGATCACAGTCATCACAGAGGCGTTCGCCATGGGCAAAGCCGTCATCTGCACGGAGTCCCCGGGACAGACGGGGTTGCTGGAGCCGGGCGTGAACTGTTTGCGCGTCCCTCCGTCGGATCCGATCGCGCTGCGCCAGGCGATCGTTGAGCTCTGGAACGACCCCGGGAAGTGCCGGCGCTTCGGCGAGGCGGGTCGCCAGGCCGTGGAGAAACGCCACGGGCTGGACCAGTGGAAGGCGGCGCTCACACGCGCCGTCGACGAGGCCGTTGCCTCGCGCCGCTGACGCCTGCCTGCTCTCTCGGCACCCGCGGGCCACGGGCTCCCCGGTCCGGCAGGCGACCCACCTCGGCGTCTAACGGGACTGTGGGTCCCGTTTCTTGCCGAGGTCCTCGGACTAACTCGGCGGATAAGCGCACGTATGGAGGTTGTCGCGCAACCCGCCGGAGCGAGCCCGTTGTCGTAGCCGGGACACAAACGGCCGGCCGAGGAGATGGCTTGGCAACTGCAGCTCGGCGAGAAACCGGCGATATAGGCCGGTTTCTCGCCGAGGCCAGCGAACCGACCTCGGCGGATAAGCGCACGTTATATGTCGCTTCCTCGCCGAGCGTCGGCGATGGGCCTTGGCCGGGCGGCTCACTGTGGGCGCCTACGCCACTGCCGGGGACCGGCCCAGGGCTAGCTGGCGTCGGCCAGAGCCGGCCGAGAGCTGTTGTCCCGCTCCCAGGCCGCCGTCCCGGTGGCGGGGGCCGTGGTGGTCTGGACGGCCAGCGCAAGGCGGGCGCCCAACGCGAAACCAGCGTAGACCGCCGCGTCGAACGCAGACGCCGGACCCTGCCACACCTGGCGGCGGAGGTCCTGCTTGGCAGAGGAAGTCGTAGCGCGACTCCGCTCGTCAGCACCCTCGGCGGGGCTCGTCTCTGACTTTCCCCGATAGGTACGGCGGAGCACACGAATGAGGTCGCGCGAGCGTTGCGGTACCGTGACGATGACCGGCGGACAATCCACGATCTCTATCTCCGCCGGATCGAACTGGCCGTCGATCCACAGGTCATCTGCTCCCACGTCGGGGAACACGTCGAAGCGCGACCGCCCTTCGGCCGACAGGCCGTAGACACCGGCGCCCCAGAGGGACCCAAGGACCGACGGCATCCGAGATCGTGCCCGGTAATAGCCGCGCACGAGCGGCGTGGAGTGCCTCGAGTCGTACGTGAGGCCCGGCCGAGCCGCAACGGCGCCGGCCTGAAGGCGCTCGACCACCCGTCGGACAGAGCGGCCGTCCAAGACGACGTCGGCGTCGAGGTACAGGCGGGGAAATGCCCGCGCGGCCTCATCGCCGGCGCGGAGAGCAGCCGGCTTTGAGCCCTCGGCGAGCTCCAGCACCCGCACCGGGTGCCCCGAGCCGCGTGCGATGGCGGCGGTGTCGTCCCAGCAGCCGTTACAGACGACAACGACGTCCAGTTCCCCGGGCTCAGTGCCGGCGAAGAGCGCGTCCAGGCAGCGGCCAATGACACCGGCCTCGTTGTAGGCGGGTATGACGACCGATGCTCGGGGCTTCACTGGTGAAGTCATCGCGACGGTCAGCATCCGGCGCGGTTACAGGTTTCCGCGGCGGAGGACGTGCTGCACTGTCCGCAGCAGGATCTTCAGGTCAAGCCACATCGACCAGCTGCCGGCGTACAGGTAGTCGATCTCGACCATCTCGTTCAGCGGGACGCGTGAGCGCTGCAGCTGCCAGGGACCCGTCATCCCGGGTGTGAATCGCAGACGGCTCCGGTCGAGACCCAGCACCTGAGAGTCCTCGTCGACCACCAGTGGGCGAGGGCCGACCAAGCTCATCTCGCCTCGCAGCACGTTGAGCAGCTGAGGCAACTCGTCGAGCGACGACTTGCGCAGAAAGCGCCCGACGCGAGTGACGCGCGGGTCGTCGGGCACCTTGAACAATCCGGTACCGGCGACACTCAGCGCGCGCAGCCCATCCTTGAGCGCCTCGGCGTCAGTCACCATTGACCGGAACTTGACGATCGAGAAGTGCTCGCCGCCACGTCCCACCCGGACCTGACGGAAGAAGACCGGGCCCTTGGAGTCCAGCCGGACGGCAATCGCGATCGCCACCAGCAGGGGGCTGAGAATCACCAGGGCGGCTGCCGTGGCCGTGAGATCGAACGCCCGTTTGAGCAGGTGTGAGGACGGGGCCAGACCGAAGCGCGGGACCCCTAGGAATCCCATGCCCTCGACCTCGTCGAAGGCGGCACTCGAGCCGATCGCCTCGAGGATGCCCGGCACCACGCTGACTCTGACTCCAACGGCCCGCGCGATCCGTACCAGGTCAACCGCGCCTCCATCGGGGCCGGTCGTCATCGGGGCGAGGATGATGCGATGGATGTCCAGTTCATGGACCAGTTCGTGCACTGTGTCGGCGCCACCGAGAGCGCGGAGCTCGTCGCTGGCGAGACACGCAATCACCTCCGCCCGCGCACGGCCGGATGCCAGGCGCTGCCGGATGCGTTGCGCGCCCCCGGCGTCGCCGATGATCAGGCACCGCTCGACGGGTACGACTCGGCGCACAACGACGCGCGCCGCCACTCGCCCGCTCGTCACCGCCACGAACATGGCCGCCCAGAGCAGCGCCAGCTTGTCGCTACTCAGACCATGGCCGACCACCGATGGAAGCAGCACGGCGATCCCCAGACACAGCAGCCCCGTCACCTGCAGAAGAACCGGCGCCTCGTCCAAGGTGGTGTGCCGGAGCCGGAGCTCCTCGCGGTTGTACAGGCCGGCGACCTTGAGAAGTGCGACGAGCAGGAGAAGGCTGAGTAGGAAGGCCGCCACGGCCACCGTGGCCCCGAGGGGCCATAGAACCGCACCGCAGGCGGCCGCCACCGCGGCGACGTCGGCGCCGATGAGAATCCGCCGCTGCCGGGACTCATTCGCCCCCACGGCCGCCGGCGGAGACGACTTCAGGGTGACCGTCGCGAGCTGGTCGACGGTCGGGGTGGCGGCGCCCGCAGGCACCGCGACGAGGTGCGGCTCCGGCAGAAACGGTCCGGTGACGCGCGCCTCATCGGTTCTCAGCTCGATGGCAGCGTGTTGGCTCATGGTCCTAGCCAAGGAACGGGCCGGGCCAACCTCGTCTTCGCTGCGCCAGTACGAGAATCGGCTACTCCCCGTCCAGCCCCGTTTTTCAGCGCGGTGCAAGCACTGGCGGTCGCTGAGCGTTGATCGGGCGTCATGGAGACCTCATCGCATACGGCCCGCCCTGCCCCACATCCGACTGTCCCCTTGATGGGACTCGGGATTGCCGCCGTCTCCGAAAAGGAGACGATCAACTACGTCCTCAACGGGCTGGCGGAGGGACGGGGGGGTTGGATCTGCCCCGTCAACCTCGATGTGCTGCGTCAGTGGCGCGCGTCAGCCGACGTCCGCCAACTGATGGCCGGCGCCGACCTCGTCGTCGCGGACGGCATGCCTCTCGTCTGGGCGGGAGGGCTTCAGGGCTCTCCCCTTCCCGAGCGCGTGGCCGGCTCCACGCTGGTGGTCTCTCTCACCGAGGCGGCCGCGCGCAATGGCGCGTCGGTGTTCTTCCTCGGCGGCAACCCGGGCACGGCGGAGGTAGCGATCGACAAACTGATCCGCGTGAGCCCCGATATCCGGCTCGCCGGCAGCCTGTGCCCTCCCTTCGGGTTCGAGCACGAGCCCGAATGGATCGACCGGATCGAGCGAGCGCTGCGCGATGCGAGGCCGGACATCGTCTACGTCGGCCTGGGCTTCCCCAAACAGGAGCGGCTGATCAGCAGCCTCCGCACCCGCCTCCCGCAGGCCTGGTTTCTCTCCTGCGGTGTGTCGTTCAGCTTCGTGGCTGGTGAGATCCAGCGCGCGCCGCTGCTCGTCCAGCGTCTGGGGCTCGAATGGCTGCATCGCATGGCCCAGGAACCACGGCGCCTGTACAAGCGGTATCTGCTGGAGGGGATTCCGTTCCTGGTTGAGCTGATGTGGTCGGCGCTGACGTCCCGTCTCGTCCACGCCGCACGACCGGCGCGATAGCTCATGCGGGTCATCCACGCCAAGGCGCCGCTGCGCGTGAGCTTCGCCGGTGGGGGAACGGACGTCCCTCCCTTCCCCGAGCAGGAGGGTGGTCTCGTTATGAGCGCCACCATCAACCGGTACGCCTATGGGGCCCTGGCTCCTCGCGGCGACTCACAAATCGGGCTCGAGAGCGTCGACTTCAGCATGTCGTTGAACTACGGCGCCGAGGACGAGCTCATCTTCGACGGCCGTCTCGACCTGGCCAAGGCGGCAATCCGCCGGATGGGGCGCGGCGGCTATGACCTCTTTCTCCACTCCAACGCTCCGCCGGGGTCGGGGCTCGGCTCCTCATCGGCCGTCATGGTCACCCTGATCGGACTGCTCAAGGAGTTCCACGCCCAGCCCCTGACCGACTACGACGTCGCTCAGCTGGCGTTCGACCTCGAGCGTAAGGATCTGGGGATCCGGGGCGGCCTGCAGGACCAATACGCCGCCACCTTCGGCGGGTTCAACCTCATCGAGTTCGAGGCGGACAGGGTGATCGTCAACCCCCTCCGCATCTCCGCCGATGTGGTTCACGAGCTCGAGCACAACATGCTGCTGTGCTACACCGGCAAGACTCGGTCGTCGGACCACATCATCGAGCACCAGACGAGCCGCTGGACAGGCGGCGACGAGCAGGCGTTGGCCGGCCTCCGCGCGGGCAAGGAGCTCGCCCTCGCCATGAAGAACGCCCTGCTTCAGCGTCGGCTCAACGACTTCGGAGATCTGCTGGGGACTGCCTGGACCGAGAAGAAGCGGCTGTCGCCCAAGATCAGCAACGAGTTCATCGACACCGCCTACGAGGAGGCGATGAAGCACGGCGCGCTGGGAGGCAAGGTCACGGGCGCCGGAGGTGGCGGCTACATGCTGTTCTACTGCCCATTCCAGCGCAAGCATCGTGTCGCCAATGCGCTCATCTCGCTCGGTGGCGAGGTGACGGAATTCGAGTTCACCGCCAACGGTCTGACGACGTGGAGTGTCAATGAGTAAGAACGCACAGCTGGCTGTCGTGCCCGCATCGCCTGACCAGAGCGAGCCGAGCCATCTCTTTCACGACGTCATCCGGCGCCGGGTCAACGAAAGCATCGCCGTCAAGCGGGAGCTCCTGCACGACGACCTGGTCGATGCCCTGGCCCGGCTCGCCGACGAGGTCGTCGAGAGCCTGCGTGCCGGCGGGAAGCTCATCCTGTTCGGTAATGGCGGCAGCGCCGCGGACGCCACCCATTTGGCGGCCGAGTTCGTCGGTCGCTTTGCGTTCGATCGGGCTCCGATGCCGGCTCTCTCTCTGTCCGACAACGTCTCGGCGATAACGGCCATCGGCAACGACTACGCGTATTCGTCGACCTTCGACCGCCAGATCAGGGCACTTGGATCGCCAGGCGACGTGGCCATCGGGATCTCCACCAGCGGCTCGTCTCCCAACGTGCTGGCCGGGATCCGCGCTGCCCGCGAGCGGGGCATGTTCACCGCGGCACTCACCGGCGCCAAGGGCGCCGAGCTCGCCTGCCTCGCCGACCTGGCGCTCGTCGTGCCCTCACAGTCGACCGCTCGCATCCAGGAGGGGTACATGTTGTACGCCCACATCATGTGCGAGCTCGTCGAGCGGGAGATGTTCCCCGCCGGCGTCTCGGCCGGGTAGCCACGTTGCCGGACCGACTCGCGGCGGTCCTCCTCGACCGCGATGGAACCATCAACGTCAAGGCGGCCGAGGGTGACTACATCACCGGTCCCGAGCAGCTGAGTCTCCTGCCCGGCGCCGCACGGGCGATCAGGGCGCTCAACGTCGCCGCCGTCCCGGCCGTGGTCGTCACCAACCAGCGCGGCATTGCGCTTGGCCGGATGGACGAGGACGACCTGGCGGCGGTGCATGCCCGGCTGAGCGACCTGCTGGCGCGGGAGGGGGCCGCGCTGGACGCGATCTTCCATTGCCCGCACGACAAGGGCGTCTGCCAGTGCCGGAAGCCCGGCATCGGACTCCTCCGCCGAGCCCAGGAGCACCTCGGTCTATCAACCCTCCGGTCCAGCGTCATGGTGGGCGACTCGGAGAGCGACGTGCTCGCCGGCCGGCGCGCCGGGGCGCACGCAGTGTGGCTCGGTCCGCGCGCGCCCGGGCCGACACCCGGGGTGGACGTCGCCCCCGACCTTCTGGCGGCGGTGGCGACCCTGTTGCCGCTACCGGCGATCGACTGATCCCTCGGACGCGCGGCAGCCACGGCAACTGCGCGCCCGAGGGATCATGCCGACCGACTACCTGATCCTGAGGCCCGGCGGGAGCGACGAGGGCGACCAGGTCTGGAAGCTTCCCGTCGCCCAGGAGCGCTGGCCGAGTATCTGCTGGACCGCCCGCACATAGGTCTTCTGTCCCGCGTTCCCCCACGGGTAGGGGCTGAACCAGCCGCCCAGGCTGTTCCACTTCTGACACGGCCGGTAGCTCCGGTCGTTCCACGCGGTACGGGTTCGCTGCGGGTTGTCGTAGTAGAACCGCAGAGTGGCAGCCTGATAGTCCATGTTGAACGCAGTCGATTGCCACCGCAGCGGCTCCGTGCCCGGATGCAGTGATCCATCGGTCGCCCAGCGCACCTGAGTGATCCCAAGGGATTGGTAGGCGGTCGACCCGCCCGGGATGCGCGACTGCGACGGGTAACGCCGGTAGTCGCGGCCATTCACGGGTGTCGCGTCACCGAGCATGAACTGATTCCAATACGATTCATGCACATACTCGGCACGCAGCCAGTTCTCGGGAATGCCCCACTTGTGGGCAGCCCACTGGATCAACTCGTCCGTCGTGGGACGCCGCAGCCCGTCACGCCCATCCACGTAGCGATAGTAGGGGTTGAACTGGAGGTTCGTCTGCCCAGCGGAGGTCCTCGCACGATGGAACTGCGCGAGCTGCCGTGCCGCCGGAACGTAGTCGTTGGGTGCAGGGTAGCGGCGCCCGTCGATGCTGAAGGGCTTACCGTTGTCCGGTCGGGTCTCGGGCTCCGGCGTCACCAGCGAGGCAGCCCTTGAGTCGGCCAACGGACGGAACGTCGAGGGGCGCCCGTTATGCGCGTTGCGATTGCACGCGGCCCAGGCAGTCTGCGGATGCGCCTCACGTCGCTGAGTGACGACCGCCGCTGACGACCCATGGATCGCCGAAAGCCCCACGCCGGCGCCCACGCACAATACGACCGCCGTCACGCCTATGCGGCCCATGTGCACCCGGCGACTACCTGGCATCTTCCCATCACCCATCGTTTGCTACCTCCGGTCAGGTTCCAAGTTATCAACGCATTTCCATCCGAGGCCGGGCCCGAGCGACCAGGCGCCGAATGAACAGCACCTCCCCCTCGGTGGGGATGCGCAGGAGCACCGCGAGCGCGACGAACGCTGCCACGCCGGCGGCGAGGGCCACAGCAGTTCCCAGCGGCGCCGCTGCCTCCGAAGCACCCAACATGGCCACCGAGGCCCCAACGGCAAGACAGCAGCGTGTGAAAGACGCGCGGTTGAACACCTGGCGCACCATGACAAATGCCCCCCCGGCGACGAGTACCTCGGTGATGAGCAGGGCGACGGCGGCTCCGATCGCGCCGTTGTGGTAGCGATGTTGGGTGACCGGGATCAGCACGAGGTTGACAGCCGGGTTGACGATCGTGGCGGCAACCATCAGCCACTGGAGGACGACCTGACGCCCCTCAGCGATGAGGACCTGGCTCATCATGATGTTCATGTAGGTCGGGGGCAGGCACAGGCCGAGGATCGCCATCACCGGGACGGCATGGCTATACGCGGCGCCGTACAACAGCAGCACCAAGGCGTGGGCCGCCATCACCGTCCCGGCCGCCATCGGTGCGCTGATCACCAGGATGAGCTCAAGGGGCTCCCGCGCGGTCAGGGCAAGCTGCCGTCGTCCGCCCCTGTATGCCTGGACCAGCCGCGGCAGCCAGGCCGTCGCCACCAGCGTGGGCAGGAACATCAACGTCTGAAACAGCGTGGTGGAGGCGCCGTACCAACCAACGACGCTGGAGTTGGTCATCAGCGAGACCATGATGGTGTCGATCCAGAGATAGATGGTGAAGAACACGCCCGTGGCCCAGAAGCTGAAGCTCTGCCTCGCCATGCTCGCTATCAGCTGTCCGCTGGTGTGCAGATCGACCCGCACGTACCGTCGCACCCAGATCACGTTCAGAATCAGAACGACCACGCCCACGACGGCCATGTTCCCGGTGATGCCGATCGCCCCCAGGCCGGCCAGCGCCACCGCGATGCCGACCAGACTCTGTGCCGACTTGTTGATGACGTCGGACAGCGCCATGTATTTCATCCGCTCGCTGGCCTGGAACATCGCCAGAGCAGGGTCGGTCAGCAGGATCGCGATGTTCGCAGCCGCAGCCAGGTAAAGGGCGATGGTCTGCTCGGTCCCGTAATGCGCCAGTACGGCAAACACCACCGCCGCGACCGCGACGATCGGGGACAGGATGACCCGGAGCATCATCGCGGTGCCGATCAGTTTGGGCCCTCGGTCGGGATGCAGAACGATCTCGCGGACCAGATAGTTGCGTGTCCCCAGGCCGAGCACGATCGCAAGTACTCCACTGACCGACAACGCGGCCGTCACGACTCCGAACCCCGCCGGCCCCAGCACGCGCGGGACGACGAGCGTCCACACGAGGGTCATCGTCCAGGTGACGACCTGTCCCCCGAGGAGCGCCCCAAAGTTTCGGGCCAATCTCGGCGGCTCCGCATTCGGCGATGACGGAGGTGCGGTCGAGCGCGGAGCCGGACCCCGAAGTTCGTGGAACAGTCGGGTCTCGTCGTCGTGATCTACCCTGGCCGCCGCGTCGTGCGCCGGCTGCGCGAGTTGGGCTTTCACGTGCTGACCTCAGCGACCGGTACCGGCGGTCGCTCGCGTGCGTTGCAGTCGGCGCGCGGCCTCCGCAAGGCCGAGCACGCAGCCGCTGACGAACGCCAGGCGAAACATGTAGAACCCCTGGTCCTCGGCCGCCATGAACGCCCACGCCACCATCGCCCCGCTCACGACGAGGCCGATGACGACGGTCTCGCGGTCACGCGATTTCGCCAGCCGGCTCCCGGTGATGATTCCCGCTCCTATCAGGAACCACATGGAGATCCCTCCCAGGAGCCCCATGCGCATCAATACATCGAGCACGTCATCGTGCGGGATGTAGGTGATGAGCGGATCGATCGTGCTGATGTCGGCGATCGGAAGGGCATAGTCGATCTTGACGCCGAATCCCCGGCCGAGCAGGCCTCCCTGCTGGATGTTGTGCTGAAGGTTTGCGTTCTCCTGAACCCGGTATAGGTCCGACGAGGCGTCCCGCACGCTCGGGTGGATCTGGGATTTGATCGATTGCGCCGGCATGGCCAGGCTGCCCGTGCTGTTCCACATCACAGGGAAATACACCGCCGAGGCCAGAAGGATGGCGACGACGCTCTTGCCCAGCAGCCGCCGGCGGCGCGGAAGTGCGTGATAGACGACCACGCCAAAACACAGCAGCGCGACCCCGAGCATCTCCCACACGACTCGGCGGTGATTGATGACCGCCGCAAACAACACGATGGGCAACAGCCACGTGGCCACGGTGCGGAGCCGGTCGGGCTTATGACACACCCAGAGCGCAAGGACTAGGACGATGAAGATGACGAAGAAGTACGACGCCTCGTGCCCGATGTAGGCCTCCGGCTTCGGATACATGTGTCGGTGGCCCACCCAGACATAGAGCCCCTGCAGAGCTTTGAACCCGACACTGAGCACGAACGCCCAGAGCAGCATTCTGACTGCCTTACGACTCGTGATGAGAATCGACGTCAGGAAATAGCTGACAACAACGTAGACGTATGGGCGGCACTCCATGAGCGACACCCGCAGCGCGCCGTGATGCAGCTGCCCGAGTCCCACCGCCAGCGCAATCCCCGCCACGATCCCGTACATCGCGATCGTGATGTGAGATCTTGGCCACGGGTTCAGTCCCAGCTCGTGGCGCTTGAGCACGCAGATGATCACGATCATCAGCAGCAGCATGTCCGCGCCTTGGAGGTGACCCGGGCCGATCCCCTGGAACAGGGGGATCTTCTGCGTGATCGGGATCGTCGGGATCTGCCCGTTCTGCTCGATCAGGATTGCCGCCGCCAGCAGGACTGCTGGGGCGATCTGCGGTCGCTTCCAGATCGCCACCGGCAGGAAGACAACGGTCAGAGCAAGGATTCTGGTGGCATGCCCGCTGGTGCCCAGGTACCCGGCCAACAGGCCGAACACCAGGCCGCCGACGATCAGTCCAATCCAGTGCTTGAGGGTGGGGGTCCTGAAGGTCGCGCCCCGCTCCAGTGCCGGAGCGCCGACCGACATCAGGACCCTGCCCCGCCGTTGCTGCTCGATCCCGCGGCAGGGATGCCGGCGACCGTGTTCTTGTAGTTCGCGGGCTGGACGCCGGTCGTGTCCTCGGTGCTCTGTGAGCTGGGCGTGCCGGTAGGGCTGCTCGTCGTGGGTGTGCCGTACGGATAGCCCGTCGCGTACACGCTGGCATCGACGTTGCGGTAGTACTTATCGGTCGGAGTCGTGTGCATGTAGCTAACGATCGCCGCGGCGATCACCACAGTCGTCACGCCGAGAGCGATGCGCCCCGCCTTGCGCCAGGTGAGGCGACCGGCGGCGCCAAGCCCGATGTAGACACAGATGAGGAGCATCCCCCACTGGGTCATTGCCGGTCCAGGTCGCCCGGGGCTCCACCGAAGACGAAGTGGCGCTCATCCTCAAGCTCGGACGCGGCGGATCGAGCCCGGGATCGGGCCCGAGACTCCCCCATGAGTCCACCGGCGAAAGCGTCACGAGCAGGGTAGGACGGGGCTGGACTGTCCGCCGCGAACTCGTCCTCCCAGGGCTCCTTCTTCTTGGCCGGCGTCAGCGCCATCGCGCCCAGGAAGCTGATCAGGGCACCGCCGAAGATTCCGCCGAGGAGCACCTCGAGCATCTTCTTCTTTCCCAGCGCGTTCGCGACAGCCGCACTCGGCGAATCCACGACCTGCACGAGCCAACCGCCACCGGCCCGCGTACCGGACGCCTGACTGAGCGCCGTGTTGCTCTGGGCGAGCTGGGTGCTGGCCGCATTCACCGCCGCAATCAGCGCACTCAGATTGGGGTCCGACTGGCTGGTTGAGTGGGGATGCTGAGCCAGGTACGCATCAACCTGGCCGCGCGCGGTGGCAACCGCCTTTGTGCCGACCGCAACCTGCGACTTGTAGTACGCGATCGCGTCCTGGTTGTGCTGGGTGCTGAGGCCGGCGCTGTCCTGCTGCAGCTCCTTGACGATGGCGCCCAGTGTGCTGCTGGCCACCGCCGGCGACGTCGCCGTGTAGCTGATCTGCAAGAGCTGGGGCCCGGCGGCGAGCGAACCCACCTGCGACGACGTGAGCAGCGACGGCGCATGAAGCTCGATGGCGGCCGGGCTGCCGAGGTACTTGCCCAGCAGCGACTCGCGGGCCACTGAGACGGCGAACGACCGCGTGTTCAGCAGTTCGGAGAGGACGCTCTGCTCAGCAGCCGCTGGGGTTGTGGGCAGGGGGACTGCGTTGGCGCCGACAGAGGAGGCCGTCGGCGGCGCGGTGTCGACCCACAGGTTCGTCGTTGATCGGTAGGTCGTTGTCGTGTGGAACAACACGAACCCGGCGGCCAGCAGACCGAGAACCATCGGGAGCGAGAACAACACGCGATGACGACGGAACGTCTCCCGGATGGAGGTCGACTTGCTCTGATCAGGCTTTACATCCACGGGCCCGGCCTCGCTTTGCGGTCGAACTTTTTTCATCCACTCGACCAACGCTCGCGGACGGGCCGGACTTTCGGGGCGCGTGGCCGAAACGACCCTGGAACCAAGCGTTCATCCCGCGCTAACACCTGCGCGCCGGGCAGACGCCGTGTCCCAATGAAGCGTCAGGCCCTACTCGAACAGGGGGGTGGGGCCGCCGAAGACGTATGCGATGTTCTCGTCGTCCCGCATGCCCACCGGCTTGGCGGGTACGCCGGCCACCACCGTCATCGGCGGCACATCACGAGTGACGACGGCGCCGGCCGCCACGACCGCGCCGCGCCCGACCGTCACGTTCGGAAGGATCATGGCCCGGGTCCCAATCCAGGCATGGTCTTCGATGACGACCGGGAAGTCCACCAGCTTGAAACGCGGGTGGTTCATATCGTGCGAGGCGGAGAGGATCATGACCTCGGGGGACACGCTCACGTTCGCGCCGATCCGTAGGCCTCCGCGCGCATCCAGCGTGCATCGCCGGTTGATCCACGTGTTGTCGCCGATACGCGCGCCCGAGCGCAGGTTCTGGCCGCGACCGTAGAACCAGATGTAGCAGTCGAGATGCACCCGAGTCCGCCGGCCCACCTGCAGGCCGACCGCATGGCGATACCACAGACTGCGGAGCGCGAAGCTGGGGACGTGCGCGACGACATGGTTGGTCACGTAGTTGAGAAGCCGGAACGAGAACAACCGAACGGAGGGTTTCAGGGGCGGCCCATCCGGGGTGGCGCTCAGGGTCGTCTCCGGCCCTGAGTCAGACGGAGTTGGAGGTGATGTGGGGTTCGTCGATCGATTCACGTCGCCCGCAGGTTACGGCAGGGCGGCGAGCCGACGCTTGTAGTCCGCGCCCCAGGGAGAGTCCGGAATGCCCTTGGCGTCGCTGCTGATCAGTTCCGACCAACTATCCCAGGCCCACGCGTAGTAGCTTTGCCGCCTCGCGTCCATCCAGTTCAGGAGCACGTTTGCCTGCGTGTCGACGTTGTTCTGAGCCCCGATCTCCCCGAGGTCAACCGGCATGGCGGCCGCAACGGGGGCCAGCGTGGCGGTGTAGCAGCCGGTCGTGTCGCAGATCTGTCCCGCATCGGGATACATGTCGAAGTCGGCCATCAGCTGCGGGTTCGTCAATCGATCAGACACCCTGACGCCGTCAGGCGAATCGAGCATTCCGCAGGCCGCGGGATTGCCGGTGGGCGAGCAGGCCGCCATATTCGCGTAGGCCAGGCCTGGCAGCTGGATCACATTGGCGGCGCCCGTACCCCGGATTATGTTGACCAGCGACTGCATCCCCACCGTCGCGTAGTGCGTCGAGCCGTTCGTCGAGGTCTCGTTGCAGTGCTGGGCGCGCGAGCTCGGCCGCGGAGCTGTTCCGAACGTGGCCGCATCCGACGTCGTGCCGTACTGGACGTCACCCTGGCTCCAGCACTTCCACGCCGCCAGGTTCGTGTTGTTGGAGTCAGGGTGGGGCTCTTCCTGAAGGCGGAAGATCACGTTGGGATCGTTGCGGAACGTCTGGGCCACCTCCTCCCAGAACAAGGGGGCATGGTCGTTGTCCGGCATCGCCGGCTGGCCTCCGCCGTTCCCATCACTCCCGTTCGGGACTTCGCTGCCTGGATCGCCCCAATACAAGCCGATCACCGGGTAGATCCCCACGCGTTCCGCGCTCGATACGGCCGACTTGATCGCGTTGATGTAGTTCTGGCCGCTGTAGGCCGCCTTGATCCCGTTGATCCCGAGCCAGCAGTCCTCGTTGAGTCCGATGAACACCGAGTTGACACGCCACAGGGACATGACGACGAGGTCCGCGGCCTCCTGCGCCGTCTCGGACGCCGATGCCGACGCGGTCCCGTTGTCGAAGATCCCGTACCCCTGAGAGCACTCATACTCGCTCCCCGACTGGTCGACTCCGTGCAGCTCGATCGTCTGCCCGTGTGCGTTCACCAGGCGGTTCCCGACCACGTGGACACCCGGGCCGCTCGTCGGCGCAGGAAGTGGTGTGGGCGTCGGCCGCGCGGGCGCCGGCGTCTTCGCCGCACGTCGCCTGATCAGCTTGGTCGGACGCGATGTGGCCGAGGTGCTGCCGCGCCGGTTGCGCGCAATTACCGTGACGCGGATCTTATGGCCGATGTCAGCGCTCGTCAGCTTGTACGAGTTGGCGGGCTGCCGCCGCGTGCCGCGCTTTGACCGAGGCCGTCGGATGAGCTTGCACCGGCCGCCGTGAGCGTTGCATCGCTTCCACTGGTAGCTGAAGTGCTTCGCCTTTCTCCATCGTCCTCGGCCGGCGCGCAGCGTCGCCCCCACCACCGGCGACCCGGACACCCGCGGGAGGCTCCGGCGAATCGGCACGCCATGCCGGTGCGATGTCCGCGCCACCGAGTCCTGCACGCCGACACCGACCGCAGCCGTCGCAAGCAGGCAGGTCAGAAGGATACGGCGATACCGTCTCGACACGATTAGGCCTCCGCTGGTGGGATCAAGCGCCGGTCACGCAAATCAGCAACGTCCGAGCCGGCACATCTTTCCGGACGGCCTTCGGTGTCGTGGCCCGGTACGACGTCGAGACGGCACCATAATAGGGTCGGCTGCGAAAGGGCAAGGTCGGCCGAGGCGTTGTTGAGGCGTGGATACTGCCAGCACCAGCCTCTGCGTGCGTCATGTCGTCTGCCGTTTCGGGGCCAAGCTCGCGCTCGACCGCGTGAGCCTGACCGTGCGCCCGGGCGAGATCCATGCGCTCATGGGTCCGAATGGGGCTGGGAAGACGACCCTCATCCGCGTGCTCGCCGGGATCGTCGAGCCGCACTCGGGATCCGTGACCAGAGCCGGAACGGTCGGGCTGGTGCCGTCCGGAGACCGCTCGTTCTACATGCGGCTCAGCCCGCTGGAGAACCTCATCTTCTTCGCTCGGCTGAACGGGCTGAGACTGCGCTCGGCCAAGCGGCGCTCTCACGAGGTGTTGGAGCAGGTTGGCCTCAGCGAGGTCGCCGGTCGCCCGGTGGGGCGCTGCTCGCATGGCATGCAGAAACGCCTGGCGGTGGCTCGAGCGCTTCTGGTGGAGCCACAGATCCTGCTGGTGGATGAGGCGACGCACGACCTCGACCCCGAGGGCGCCCGCCGCGTCCAAGGCCTCATACGCGACCTGGCTGCCGCGGGCGTGGCGGTCGTCTGGACGACCCAGCGGGTGGACGAGGTTCGCAACCTCGCGCATTCGATGACGTTCCTGCGCGCCGGGGCGGTCGGCTTCACCGGCTCCCCGAGCGAGCTAGCTGCGCAGGCGCCTACTCAGCGGTATGTCATTCAGGTACGGAAGAGGAACTCGCTCGCGACGCCCCAACTGGCCGCCCTCCAACTGGCGGCGGGCGCCGACTGCACGGTTTCCCACCCGGCCGACGGCGGCTGCGAGTTTCTCATCGCCCCCGACGACGATGGGTCACTTGGCCGAACCGTCGCGAGGCTCGTCGGCGCCGGGTTCGACGTGCTCGCGTGCCGCCACGAGCACTCTGAGCTCGAAGAGGCCTTTCTGCACTTGGCCGGCCAGGTGGCGGCATGAGCGTGCGCTCCGAAGCCGCCAAGCTGCCGGCCTTCGTCCGGCGCGATGCCAAGATCGCGATGAGCTACCGCACTGGCCTGGTCGGTGGCTTGTTCGGCGTCGTCGCGCAGGTCATCGCCTTCTCCTTCGTCGGGAAGCTCGTCGACCCGACGAGGATGCCGATGTTCGATGGGACGCGCAGCAGCTACATGGAGTTCGTTGCCATCGGCATCTGCCTCAACATGATGGTGCTGCTCCTCATCCACGAGCTCGCCCGGGCCCTCCGTGCCGAGCAGATGACCGGCACCCTCGAGCCACTGCTGGTCACCCCCACCCGAATTGCGACCGTCCAGATCGGTACGACGCTGTTCAACCTTCTCTACGTACCACTTCGTGTGGCGCTGTTCCTCGCCGTCATCGCCATCCTGTTCGGACTTCATCTCCACGGCGGAGGCATCCTGCCGGCGACCGCTCTCATGCTTGAGTTCCTGCCCTTCCTGTGGGGACTTGGCCTCATCGCGGCCGGTGCCATGCTGACCTTCCGCCGGGGCGCCGGGCTCGTCGGGACTGGGGTGGCGCTACTCGGACTGGGATCAGGTGCCTTCTTTCCCCTCTCGCTTCTCCCCGGATGGCTGCAGCACGTGGCCGCCGTGAATCCGGTTGCCATCACGCTCACGGCGTTGCGTGAGACGTTGATCGGCGGCGCCGGGTGGCACATCTTGACACCCGCGTTGATCGAATTGCTGCCGTTGGCGGCTGCCAGCCTGGCCATCGGTGTGTCCCTGTTTCGACTCTTCCTTCGTCGCGAGCGACGCCTCGGCACGTTGGGGCTGTACTGACATGACTGATCATGTATCGCTCTGGGAGCAGGTCGGAGAGATGGTGGAGCACGCACCGAACGTCGCCGCCTTGCGTCGCCACCGGCTCGATCTCGTAGCCGCCCACCGTTTTCGGAACGCCGGCCGCACCGTCGACGAGGAACTCCGCGCGGCCGAGCGGATCGCAGCGATGAGAGCGATCGCCGTCCCGCGCCTGCTTGAGCGGATCGCAGCGTCTGCCGAGCAGCCGGTCGTGGTGATGAAAGGACCGGAAGCCGCCGCCAGCTACCAGATCCCCGCGTGCCGGCCTTTCAAGGATCTGGACATCTTGACCGACGACGCCGATCGGCTCCGCGCCGCGCTGCTGGCGGCCGGCTTCCAGACGGTCCCGGGAGCCGGCACCACTGAACATCATGTGGCTGCCTTGATCTGGCCTGGTGTGCCCCTGACCGTCGAGGTGCACAGCGCGCCTCACTATGTCTCGGGCCTGCCGACGCCTGAGTTGGACGACCTGCTTGCGCTCACCTACCCCAGCCGGACCGGGGTCGCCGGAGTCCAAGGCTTCGTTCCCGCCGCACACGCTGTGCTTCTCGCCGTGCACGGGTGGGCCCACGGGCCGCTCGAGCGCGTCGGCCACCTTGTCGACGTGGCAGCCGTGCTGGCCGAGGGTGACCGGGACAGCGCCGAGGCCCTCGCCGACCGGTGGGGGTGTCAGAGACTCTGGCGCACCACGATGACCTGCATCGACGCGCTCCTGGGCACCGGCCGGGCGCCGATCACCGTCCGCACCTGGGCGCGGCATCTTCGCACACTGCGTGAACCTAGCGTGCTGGAGTCGTACCTGGCCCGTGTGCTCGGTCCGATGTGGGCGCTCCCCGCGCGAGCCACGCTGAAGGGAGTGGGCGCCGAAATGCGGAGGACCGCGATGCCCTACGAAGAGGAATCGTGGGGCGACCAGATGCGCCGCTCGGCCCGCGCGGTGAGCCGAGCCTTGCTGCCTGTATCCCAGCACCGAATCTGACGAACTGGAGCACCTGAACCATGAGCCTCTGCCTGCGGAACCATGATCTGGACTGGCGCGAGATCGATGATGAGATCGTCGCCCTGGATGTTCTCGGCTCCGTCTACCTCTCGGTGCGCGGTCCGAGTGCCCTCGTCTGGCGTCTGCTGGCCGGATCCACGAGTCGAGACACCCTCATCGAAACACTGACCGAGGCCTATGGCATCGATGCCGGGGTGGCCGCGGCCGATGTCGATCGCTTCATCGCCGATCTGGACGCTCGGGGCCTGTTGAGCTCGTGAGGTGGCGACCGCGGCTATCGGAGGTCCGAGCGGCCTGGTGGGCGCGCAGGGCGCTCCATTCCGCCCACCGCGATCTGGCCGAAGGCGGCGTGCGGGACGTGACGGTGCCTGAGCCCCCAGCGCTGCCGCCCAGCGCGTCTCGGGGCGTGGAGACGTGGCTGCGGGTCAGCCGGCACACGTGTCTGGAGGGAGCGCTCGTCCGTCAGCGATGGCTGGCGGCACATGGCGTGATGAGAGATGTGGTGATCGGAGTGACCGCTCCAGCAGACGCCTTTGCCGCTCATGCATGGCTGGATCTTGGAGCGCCGTCGGCCGCGGCCGACCCATGGCTGGAGCTGACGCGGCTGGCGCCATGAGCCAATCTCTTTCTCAACTCGATGTCGCCACTGGCACGATGCTGGGCTGCAGCGCCCAGGTCGAGCCGCTTCCTGACCTCGGACTTCGGCCTCGCGAGGCGCTGGAACGAGCGATCCTTCCGGCGTTGCTTCGTCCCCCGTGCCTGGTGAGCTTCTCGGGCGGCCGCGACTCCTCCGCGGTGCTGGCGACCGCGGTCGACCTCGCCCGCCGCGAGGGACTGGACGCCCCTATTCCCGCTACGAACCGGTTCCCGGAAGCCGATGGAGCCGACGAGACCTCCTGGCAGGCGGCCGTCGTGACCCACCTTGGACTCGACGAGTGGTTCCGGGTCGAGCACCGTGACGAGCTCGATCTGCTCGGCCCGTATGCCCGGCGGATCATGCGTCGCCATGGACTGTTGCTGCCCTTCAACGTTCACTTCCACCTTCCACTCCTCGACGCCGCCGCCGGCGGAGCGTTGGTGACGGGGGTGGGCGGCGACGAGCTGTTCACCGCAGCACGTCAGACACATCCCGCTCTCGACGCCGCCGTCGGGTCGCCCGCACGCAGGCTCCTGTCCGGCACCCTGCACCGGGCCCGGGCGGTGGCGAGACGAGGCCGGCGGCGCGGCCGTGAGCCTGGGGGCCTTCTGTGGCTGCGACCCGAAGCACGGCGCGCCTTCCTCGATCACGTCACGTCCATCGCCGCTCAGGAGCCACGCTCGCTGCCGCAGCGGCTCGCTTGGTGGCGAGCACTGCGGTACATGGACGATGGTCGCGCAGGCCTCAGGCTCGCCGCCGACGACGCCAACGTCACACTGGTGCATCCGCTCCTGGAGCGTCAACTGTGGGCATCGGTCGGACGGACTGCCGGCCCCACCGGGTTCACTGATCGGAGCCACGGAATGGTCAGCCTGTTTGGGGATCTGTTGCCGCGCTCGATTCTCACCCGTCAGACGAAGGCCCAGTTCGACGGAGCAATGTGGACCGGGACGGCGAGGTGCTTCGCTCAGCGGTGGGATGGACGCGGCGTTCCGTCCGAATGCGTCGATGCGGATGCGTTGCGCGAACACTGGCTAACGGGGCCGTCAGCCCAGTCATTCACGCTGCTGCAAGCGGCCTGGCTCGCATCCGCCGAGAACCGCGCCGAGGAGAGCCTCGATGGCCTGCTGGTGTGAACCCCATTGCTGGGGTCGGTGCAGCTCCAGCACCGGCAGACTGGCCAGATCGATCAACTGCTCCGGTCGGGTGGGCTCGACGCGCAGTGCGCGGTGCGGGACCAATGCGCGGAGCCTCTCGGATCCTCGTTTGGCCCGGACTCCTACCGTCGGGCCCCACCGGAGCTCGATCCAGCCACGGAGCGGGAGCTCGGCCGGCACCGGATCGAGACTCATCCGCCACCGCTCCCGGCCGCCAATCGGTCCGAGGGAGACGCCATGGCCGAGATGCTGCGCCGCCCCGGTCCGCAGATCGACCGACCGCGGCCCGGCCAAGACCATGCCCTCGGCCACGACGAGAACGTCGTCGCACATCACCGCCACGCCGCTTGATGCCAGGGACGCCAGCAGCGAGCTCTTCCCGGCTCCCTTGTCCCCCAGGACCCCCCAGACACCGCCGGCGCAGGCGAACGCGCCCGCGTGGAAGCTCTCCCGCTCGTTCCAGTGCGCTTCGACCACGGCGACGGCAGCCAGGTGCGGGTGCACCAGAGCCGCGCTGGACGGTGTCGACGCCATCGAGAACACGGCACGCCGCTCGGTCCGCCCCACCGTCACCCAACCCCCGGACCGCAGGTGGATGACGGCCCGCGCAGCGTCGACCTCCTCCTCGGGAGGCGCATCGCGTTGACTGGCGACCGCAATGTCCATCGGAGGCCAGTGGGACGGGGCATCAACGAGAAGATCCCGCGCCTCAGCGAGCCCTCGCACGGTCAGCCCGTACGCGCCCCCGGGCGGTTGAGTTTTGGTCACGATCAACCACCAACCTTCTCAGTCGATACACAGAAAGGAGGAATACATCATGTCCGATCACGTCACGCGACCTGAGGCGGCGGCGCAGTATGAGCCGCTCCGCCTGGAAGTTCTCGGTGCAGTCCACGCCCTGACTCTGGCCGGGAAGGCCTTCGGCTCATCCGACGGCGACTGGCTCACCGTCACCGGGCAGGGCCTGATGAACGCGTCGTAGCTCTGATCGAGCCCGAGTCGTGCGGGATGTGTCTGCGGATGCGGGGAATGGCTATCGACCTCGACGGCGCCTCGGCTCGCCGCTCCTGTCAAAGCCTGACGTGTGCAGGGAAAGGTAGGCGCCGGGTGCATCTCCGCACTCGGCGCCTTTCCTATTGAGCCGGCAGCCGCCGGTGATTGCCGGCCGAGCCCGACCACCGCGGCTGGGCCGGGGTTTGCCATACCCACGTAGGAGCCAAGTCCCCTGCGATGTTAGGGACACGTGAAGCCGACTCCGGTGCCGCGGCGCCCGAAATTAAAGCGCAATGCCCTCGCGTTGTTGGTCAGCGGGGCACTGACCGTTCCGAGTGGGACATCCACCGTCGGAGCCTGAGTGAAAGGACGCACATTGAACCCGATAAGCAGGGAGTCCAGGGCATCATGAGCCCGTCAGCTCTAACGCCGCCGACCGATTACGAAGGTCTGGTCGGCGATGAACTCGCGCCAGTGACTCCGCTCACCACGATCGGCGATCCGCAAGCGCTGGTCCTGACCGGCGAGGGAACGAGCGATCTCGCCGGCGTCCCTCGTCCCGATCATGAGTCTCCAACCGCGCCGCCGCCGGCTCTCCTGACCGACGCGACTTGGTATGGCACACTTGCTGCCGCCCGCGACCTCGGATCACGCGGGGTGCCGGTAATCGCCGGCTACGACACGGCGACGGCGCCTGTCCGCTGGTCTCGCCACACCCGGTCGGCGGTCCGGTGCCCAGCGATCGGCGAGGTTGATCGATTTGTGGAGTGGCTGCTCGAGTTTGGCACGCGGAACCCGGGATGCGTCCTGTATCCGACGAGCGATGACGTCGCCTTCCTGATCGCTCTGCACCGGGAGTCACTCGAGCCTCTGTATCGGCTGTTTTCGCCTCGGGTCCAAGCGTTGGTCGAGGTGCTTGACAAGAGCCGGTTGTCCCAAGCGTGTCGGAACGCTGGCCTTCTCACTCCGCAGACGTGGGTTCCTCGCGACGAAGCGGAACTGCAATACGTCTTGCCTGAGCTGCCGATGCCAGTCATCGTTAAGCCGCGCGCCCATTTTCTCGCTCTCAGATCGAGCAAGGGAGAGCGGGTTGACCGGCCGGAGGATCTAGTCGACGCCTGGCGGTCGGTTCGTGACGCAATGGAGTTCCACCGTGACGCCACTGCTGTGGCTCCGCAGTTGAACCTGCCCATCGTCCAGGCACTCCACTCCGTCTCAGAGCGAATCTACACCGTTGACGGGTTTGCGGATGCCAGCGGCAACATCGTTGGTGCACTCGCGTGCGTCAAATCGCTCCAGCTGCCGCGACGCTCAGGCGCAGGAGTCTGCTTTGAGCCGGCTGAGTTGGACCCCCAGATTCTGGCCGGTCTGCAGCGGCTGTGTCACGACACGGGCTTCGTGGGTGTGTTCGACGTCGAGTTTGCCATCGACGGGGGGGACAAGCTCCTGATTGACTTCAACCCGCGCTTCTACAACCACATGGCGTTTGAGATCGACCGCGGTCTGCCGTTGCCGTGGCTGGCGTATTGCGCAGCCCTTGGTCCCGACGCTCAGCACCGCTCGCTGGAAGATATTCACCTGCGTCCCGCGTCACACGGCGGAATCTATGTGCACCGACTCCCGATGCATCTGATGATGATCGCCCAGCGCTTCAGCGGACGGATGAGCAGGGCTGAGATCCGCGCCTGGCGCCGATGGATCCGTGACCGGAACCACGGCCTGACCGACCCCGCGTTCAGCAGCCGCGACATCGTCCCGGCGCTGATCGATTTCGCACAGTTGATTCGTAACCCCAGGTCTCTGCTCCGCAATGCAGGTCGATGAGAGGCGGATCGAGGGCCCATGCAACGCGGATCAACTCGCTCGGCACCGCGTGAAGTTTCCGAGCCTCGGTGCCGTTACTACACCGAGATGCCAATCGAGAGCCGCCGACATAGCGACGACCGAGGCCACGGGGCGGCAGTGGTGCTCGATGGAGGCCAACCAGTGCAAACGACGCTGTCCGCGGAGGTGCGCCAGGTCCTCAACGACCACGCGCGGCTTCCGCTTGACGCCAACCTCATTGACGAGCGGGCCGACCTGTTCCAGGCCGGGATGAGCTCGCACGCCAGTGTCAACGTGATGCTGGCCCTCGAGGACACCTTCGACATCGAGTTCCCCGATTCCATGCTCACGCGCAACGTGTTCGAGAGCATCGCCTCGATCATGCTCGCCGTGGCCGAACTGACGGAGCAGGCGGCATGACCACGATCATCGACACCGAAACCGCGTTCCTCGACGACGTCCGGCGGATCGCCAAGGACGTGGCGGCGCTGCACGCCGACGCCGTCGACCACGACGCGCGCTTCCCCATCGAGGCCGTTACCGCGCTCAAGGAGGCCGAGGCGTTCTCGGCGTTCATCCCCACCGAGCTCGGTGGGCGCGGCGTCTCGCTGAGCGCGCTCGCCCAGGCCTGCTACGAGCTGGGCCGGCATTGCTCGGCCACCGCCATGGTGTTCGCCATGCATCAGATCCAGATCGCCACGATGGTGCGCCATCTGGAGGGGTCCTGGTACGAGGGCTACCTGCGGCGGGTGGCCGCCGAGCAGCGGATCGTGGCCTCGGCGACGTCGGAAATTGGCACCGGCGGCGACATGGGGCGCTCCATCGCGCCGGTGGTCGCCGGCGAGGACGGCCGGTTCTGCTTTGAGAAGCAGGCGCCCACCGTCAGCTACGGCGCCCACGCCGACGACCTGTTCACCACCGTGCGCCGGTCCGAGGAGGCCGAGCAGGTCGACCAGGTGCTCGTCCTGCATCACGGTTGTGACACGCGGATGGAGCTGAAGGGCACCTGGGACACGATCGGGATGCGGGGGACGTGCTCGCCGGGCTTCACCGTCCGCGCCTGCTTTGAGCCCGAGCAGGTCCTCCCGGCGCCGTTCTCCAAGGTGATGACCGAGACCCACGTGCCGATCTCGCACATCCTGTGGTCGCACGTGTGGCTGGGGATCGCCACCGAGGCGTTCGAGCGCGGGCGGGCCTTCGTGCGCGCCGCGGCGCGCCGCAGCCCCGGCACCCCGGTGCCGGCCGCTCACTCCCTGTCCCGGGTGATGAGCGAGCTGGCCATGCTCCGGGCCGAAGTCCACTCCGCGCTCGCCGAGTTCACAGCTTACGACGAGGACCCGGAGCGGGAGGCCCTGTCGACCATGGCCGCCGTGCTGCGCTTCAACAATCTCAAGCTGGCGGCGTCCGAGCAGACGCCACGGATCTGCTCGGCGGTCCTGGAGGTCATCGGGATCGCCGCCTACAAGAACGACTCGCCGTTCGGCGTCGGCCGGCAACTGCGGGACGCGCTGTCGGCCCGGCTGATGGTGGCCAACGAGCGGATCCACTCCGTCGACGCCGGCCTGCTCATGATCGCGAAGGAGGTCTGAAGCACATGCCCACCCAGGTGCGCGAAGCATCCACCGATCAGGCCGAGCTTCTCGGCGAGCTGATCGCCAACGGACTTCTGATCGAGTCCGGGGTCCCCGGGGTGTACGGCCACGGGACCGTCTTCGAGGCCATCCGCGAGCGCCTGGCCGAACGGCTCAGCCATGAGGCCGGCGTGCGCGGGGCGGAGAGCCTGCGGTTCCCGCCGGTGCTGCCGCGGCGCCAGCTGGAGTCCAGCGGCTACCTGTCCTCCTTCCCGCACCTGGCGGGCAGCATCTACTCGTTCGACGGCGACGAGAAGCAGGCTCAGGTCCAGAGCGAGCGGGCCTGCAATCACGAGGACTGGAGCGAGTTCCAGCGCCCGACGGAGCTGACGCTGATGCCGGCTGCGTGCTACCCGGTCTACCCGGCCATCGCCCAGCGGGGCCCGCTGCCCACCGGCGGCGTGTTCGTCGACGCCGGCGGCGCCTGGGTGTTCCGCCACGAGCCGTCGCACGATCCGGCCCGGCGCCAGATGTTCCACCAGCACGAGCTGGTGCGGATCGGCGAGCCCGACGCGGTGCTTCAGTGGCGTGACGAGTGGGCTCAGCGGGGCCTTGACCTGCTGCGATCCCTGGGACTCGACGCCGAGCTGGACACCGCCAACGACCCGTTCTTCGGCCGCCGGGGGCGGATCCTGGCCAACAACCAGCGCCAGGACAAGCTCAAGCTGGAGCTGCTCGTGCCGATCGCCGGCCCCGAGCCGACCGCGTGCGCGTCGTTCAACCACCACCGCGACCATTTCGCCTCCAACTACGGCCTGACGTTGTCCACCGGCGAGACCGCACATACGGCCTGCCTCGGCTTCGGGCACGAGCGGATCGTGCTGGCGCTGCTGCGCACCCACGGCCTGGATCCGGAGACCTGGCCGACCAGCGTGCGCGCCGGGTTGTGGCGATGAGCGTGATCGCCACAGATCGCGGGCTGCTCAGCCTGTCCGGCCAGGACCCGGTGGACTACGAGCGCCACCGGCTCCACTCCCCCGCCCGCTCCTACCCGGAGACCAACTGCTACTCCGACGTGATCATCGAGCTGCTCCACGCGTGCGGCTACGAGCCGCTGGCGGCGTTCGGGCACGTGCTGCGGATGGACTTCGAGGGCGACCAGTGGACGTTCTTCAAGCCGCCGCCGGAGGACCTGGAGCGGCTGTTCGGCGTCGACATCCACGAGATGCAGCCCTACCGGCCGCTACCCCAGCAGATCGCCGAGCAGATCACGCAGGACCGCACCATCATCGTCGAGCTCGATTCGTGGTTTCTGCCCGACACGGCGTCGACCAGCTACCGGGCCCAGCACGTCAAGACGTCGGTCGCGGCCGACGCCATCGATCCTGAGAACGAGGTCCTGCGCTACTTCCACTCGGCGGGCTTCTTCGAGCTGTCCGGCGAGGACTACCGCGGCATCTTCCGCATCGGCGAGGATCCCGGCGCGGCGCTACCGCCGTACACCGAGATCGTCCGCTTCGACGCGGGGCCGCGCCTGGAGGGCGACGCCCTGACCGACGCCGCCCGGGACCTCCTGCGCCACCACCTGGCCCACCGGCCGTCGTCGAACCCGTTCGAGCGGTTCGGCCGGCAGCTGGGGCAGGAGCTGGACGCTCTCCTGGCCGGCGATCTGGACGACTACCACGCCTACGCGTTCGCCACCGTGCGGATGGCGGGCTCCGCGTTCGAGGTCGCCGCCGACCACGCGCGGTGGCTGCTCGGGTCCGACGCGGTCAGAACGGCCGCGGCGATGACCGAGATCGTCGACACCTGCAAGGCCCTCTCGTTCCGGCTCGCCCGGCGGCGCGCCTTCGACCCGGCGCCGTCGGTCGAGACGCTGGCGCGCGCCTGGGAGCGGGCGATGGCCGGGCTGGTGGCCGCCGTCGGCTGACCGCCGGCTCACCGCCCCGTCCGGCTCCATGTCCAGACTCAGCGTGGTGAGCACACCGGCCGCCAGCGACGCCGCGGACCGTCGCGAGCTGGGCGAGGGGTGGGAGCTGTCCTGGACACCGCCGGGCGAATATCCGTCGGCGGATCGCCTCGACGAGCTGTCCTGGCGCCCGGCCACCGTGCCCGGCACCGTGGCCGGCGCGCTCGGCGCCGACGCCGCCTCCCAGGACCTCGATGCCCATGACTGGTGGTACCGGGTGCGCTTCACCGCCGCCCCGCCGGCCCCCGGCGAGGAGATCGTGCTCATCCTCGCCGGGTTGGCGACGCTGGCCGAGGTGTACGTCAACGGGGCGCTGGTGCTGGAGAGCGCCTCGATGTACGACCGCCACGAGGTGGCGGTGGGCGGCCGCTTGCATGACTCCCACGACAACGACCTGGCCATCTGCTTTCGCGCCCTGGGCCCGGTCCTGGCTCAACGCCGCAAGCCGCGCGCGCGGTGGCGGACGAAGCTCGTCTCCAACGGCAACCTCCGCTTTCACCGGACGATGCTGCTCGGCCGGGCGCCCAGCTTCTCGCCCGACGCGCCGGTCACCGGTCCGTGGCGGCCGGTGACGCTGGAGCGACGCCGAGACCTTGTCGTACAGGACGTCCGGCTGCGCGCCCGCGTCGTCGAGGACGACGGGCTGCTGGAGTGCCAGGCCACCGTC
>JBPYFQ010000050.1:0-18995 GCA_051985625.1 Solirubrobacteraceae bacterium | reverse complement strand
GGTCGACACCGCTCATCCGCGTCTCCGCGCTGAACGGCACGAATTCGGCGTCGAGGTCCGCCAGATTATGCTCGCGGATCCCGTACCGCTTCGCCAACACGACGATCGACCGGCCCTCCGGCGTCTCGTCGGCGAGCGATGCCAGCTGGGCGACCTCGGCGAGCTCGGCCTCGGTCACGCCCGGCATGGGGACGAACTCGGCGGCCTGGCGGTTGCCGAGCGTGATCGTGCCGGTCTTGTCGAGGAGCAGGACGTCGACGTCGCCGGAGGCCTCCACCGCCCGTCCGGAGAGCGCCAGCACGTTGCGGCGCACCAGCCGGTCCATGCCGGCGATGCCGATCGCCGACAGCAGCGCGCCGATGGTGGTGGGAATGAGCGCCACCAGTAGCGAGATCAGAGTCGTGTCGGAAATCGAGGTGTGGGCGAACAGGCCGAACGGCCGCAGCGTGGCCACGACGATCATGAAGATGAGCGTCAACCCGGCGAGCAGGATGTTGAGCGCGATCTCGTTCGGCGTCTTGCGCCGCTCGGCGCCCTCCACCAGCGTGATCATCCGGTCGAGAAACGAGTGGCCGGGCTCCTGGGTGATCTCGACGACGATGCGATCGGACAGCACGCGCGTCCCGCCGGTGACCGCGCTGCGGTCGCCGCCGGACTCCCGGATGACCGGGGCTGACTCCCCGGTGATGGCGGACTCGTCGACCGACGCGATCCCCTCGATGACGGTGCCGTCGCCCGGGATCAGCTCGCCGGCCTCGATGACCACGACGTCGCCCTTGCCCAGTTCGGACGCTTGTAGGACGGTGCCGTCCTGGAGGCGGGCGACGGTCTCCTTGCGCATCGCGCGGAGCGTGTCGGCCTGCGCGCGGCCGCGGCCCTCGGCGAAGGCCTCGGCCAGGTTGGCGAAGATGACCGTCAGCCATAGCCAGAACGAGATGACGAACGTGTACCAGGCCGGGTCGGTGCCCCCGAGGGCCTTGCCGCCGAACACTTGGATGAACCAGGTGACCGTGGTGATGGCCGCGCCGATCTCCACCACGAACATGACCGGGTTGCGGATTTGCACGCGGGGATCGAGCTTGGTCACGCTGTCGCGGAGCGCGCGGACGACGATGTCGCGCCGGAATAGTGAAACGGCGCGCCGCTCGGAACCCTGAGTCGGCTCGCGCCGCGGCTCGGTGGGGGGTGCCGGGGCCTTGACGGTCATCGGCGGCCTCCGGTGGAGGCGCGGTTCAGTGCCAGGTTGAGCTGAAGCACGTTGACCGTGGGCTCACCGGAGAAGCCGACGCCGCGCCCGCCCGTGTACGTGTCGATCAGGCGGTTGACGGTGCGCAGCGATAGACGGCGGAGCGCGGCCACCCGGTGGGCCTGGATGCGGGCGTTGGCCACCGAGATGTCCGGGTCGATGCCGGATGCCGACGTGTCCGCGGCGTCGACCGGCACCTTGGCGGCGGTGAGCCCTCCGGGGTAGTAGCGACCGTTGAGCGTGATGTAGGCGGCGATGTTGCTGGTCAGCTCCTGCTTGGTCGCGACGCTGTTGGGACCGAGGTTGGAGAAGGTGGTGGCGGCCGCGTTGTCGGACGGGACGGTGGCCGACGGCCGCGTCTGGAAATAGCGCGGGTCCGGAACGGTCACCGGGTTACCGTTCTTGTCCAGCACGACCTTCCCGTTCTTGACCACCGGGTCGGCGAAGTTCTGGCCGATCAGGTCGGAGCCGACGAGCTTGCCGTTGCGGTAGACGAGTTGGCCGTTGGAGTTGCCCGGGAACGCCACCTGGCTGATGCCGGTGATCACGAGCGGGAACAGGATCCCGAGCAGCAGTGTCAGGACGAGCACGGCCAGCCCGGCGGTGAGGGTGTCTTTCTTGAGTGCCATGATGTCTCGGGTCAGAGGTTCACGGGCACCGAGAGGTGCCATCCGGGGGTTGCTGGGCAAGGACGCAGGAGCCAGCCGGACGACGCGGGCGCGGCCCGTAAGGGCGAGGCAGGATGCCGAGCGGGCCGCAAGCCCGCGGCAGCAGAGCTGCGCGAGGCGACGAGGACGCCGCCCAGCGCCGCCGGGGGTGCCTCGAATGCGCGTGAGTCTCTGATTCGAGACATCAGTAAAGGTGTCCGGTCAGGCCCTGCACGATCGGGCCGAGGAGGAGGGCGGGGAAGAAGGTGAGCGCGCCGACGAGAACGATCACGCCGATGAGCAGGACGACGAACGTGGGGTTGTCGGTCCGCATCGTGCCCAGCCCGGGTGGGCTGATCCGCTTGCCGGCCAGCGAGCCGCCCACCGCCAGCGCGAACAGAATCGGCGCGAACCGGGCGAACAGCATCACCAGGCCGCCGACCAGGTTGGCGAACGTGATGCCGTGCGAGCCCAGGTTGCCCGCCACCGGCTGGACGAAGCCGCCGTAGCCGGCGAACGCCGACCCATTGTTGTTGGCCTGGCTGAGGTAGGCATAGAACGTCTCGGAGAAGCCTTGGGGCCCGCCCGCCGCGGCGGCCGAGATCGACTGGCGGCCGGCGCTGGAGGCGACGGCCAGGGCGGTCGAGAACAGCGCCGCCAGCGGCGTGATCAGGATGCCGAGAGCGACGAGCTTGATCCCCCGGGCCTCGATCTTCTTGCCCAGGTATTCCGGCGTGCGGCCAACCATCAGCCCGCCTATGAACACGGCCAGCAGGACGTAGAGGAGGATGGAGTACAGGCCCGTGCCGACGCCACCGAAGATGACCTCGCTGGCTGACAGGTTGGCGAACGGAACCGCGCCGCCGATGCCGGTGAACGACTCGATGGCGCTGTTGACGGCACCGCACGAGGTGACGGTGGTGACGACGTCGAACAGGGCGGATCCGGCGATGCCGAAGCGCTGCTCCTTGCCCTCCATGTTGCCGCCCGTCGACCCGGCGATCACGCCGGTGTGCAGTCCGGCGGCGTGCTGGGCGGGGGAGCCGTGGGCCTCGGCGATGTAGGCGACGACGCACGCCCCCAGGAACATGATCATCATCGTCGAGTAGATGGCGTAGCCCTGGCGGCGGCTGCCCACCATCTTCCCGTACATGAACACCAGGGCCGCGGGAATGAGCAGCACCGCCAGCATCTCGATCAGGTTGCTGAACCCGGTGGGATTCTCGAATGGGTGGGCCGAGTTGGTGTTGAAGATGCCGCCGCCGTTCGTGCCGAGCAGCTTGATCGCCTCCTGGGAGGCGGTCGGCGCGCGGGCGATGGTCTGCGTCAGGCCGGTGATTCCGTGGGCGGTCACATAGGCGCCGAACGTCTGGATGACACCCTGGGAGACGAGGACGAGCGAGACGATGATCGAGAGCGGGAGCAGGACGTAGAGACAGGTACGGACGAGGTCCTGCCAGAAGTTGCCCAGGCTCTTCCCGCTGCGGGAGACGATCCCGCGGATCAACGCGACCGCGACGCTGATGCCGACGGCGGCCGAGACGAAGTTCTGCACTGTCAGCCCGGCCATCTGGCTGAAGTAGCTCATCGTCGTCTCGCCGCCGTAGTACTGCCAGTTGGTGTTGGTGACGAACGACGAGGTGGTGTTGAACGTCACGTTCCAAGGGGCCGAGTGGAAGCCCTCGGGGTTCAGCCCGGTCCAGTTCCACAACGTCTGCGTGCGCAGGATGACGTACAGGACGAGCCAGCCAAACAGTGAGAACAGGATCAGGCTCTTGGCGTACGCCTTCCAGTCCTGGGGGCCGGGGTTGGCGGGGTCGACCCGGATGAGCCGGTACAGGAAGCGCTCCGGCACACGCATCACCGGGTCCAGGAACGTGCGTTCGCCGGTGTAGACGTTGGCCATGTACGAGCCAACCGGCATTGCCAGCGCGGTCAGCATGAACGCGAAGGAGAAGATGGTGAGCCAGCCGGTGAACGTCATGGCCGGCTAGAACCTCTCTCCACGGATGAGCGCGTACAGGAGGTACAGGCAGACGATCGCGGAGACGATCAATCCGAACAGATCGCTCGCGCTCATCGCCGCCGCTCGCCTTCCGGGCTCGCCTGAAAGGCGGCGGCGCGAGTCATCCAGCTACTCATATGCGCTCGATCCCCCAGATCAGCGCCAGCAGGATGGCGAACATCAGCACTCCCAGGGCTACGGCGACAATGTCCATGCCGAGATCATGGGACGCCCGGCGTCAAGGACCCGTGCAGGAACCGCGGGGTCGTATACAGATCGTGTGAAGCCGGGCCCGTGGGGCCCGGAATGTGGCTAGGCGAGCACGCGCGTGGCGCGACTCGGCGCCGGCCGCGGCATCTCGATGACCTCGGTCGGCAGCATCCGGTCCAGCACCTCCAGTGCTGAGTCGGTCAGCGCGTCAAGGGTGGGCGCCAGCACCGTGCGGGCCGCCTCGCGCGCGCCGCCGTGGCGCGCCGCCAGCCGCGACTGGCGCACCGCGATGGCCGCCGCGTCGCCGGCGGTAGCCCGGGTCGCCGCCCGCGCCCGGTCGCCCGCGGCGTCGCCGATGGAGACCCGCGCCGCCGCCCACGCGGCCGCTCCGGCGCACGCCCAGGCGGCCTCGCGGCCGGCCAGTCCGGCCGCCACCGAGGCCGCCCACCCGGTGGGGTGGGGGACGCCGAACATCCGCGCCCGAGCCGTCCGGGCCTCGCGGCGCGCGGCATCCAGGACCCCGAGCGCGTCGCGCAGGGAGTCCCCGTCGGCGATCGTCGGAAGCTCGGCCAGCCCGGCGGCGATCTCGTCCAGGCCGGCCGCCCGCAGCCAGGCCGGGGTGTAGACGCGGATCAGCCAGTCCATGGCTATCCAGCCGCGCTGGGTGTCCAGCCCGTCGTCGGCCGTGCCGATCGTGCGCGCCAGGTACGGCCGCAACCGCTGCCGGGGCTCGTGCTCCAGCCCGTCGTTGAGCGCGATGCACATCGCCCGCAGGACCGGGCTCACGCACGCGGGCTCATCACTGTGGGGCTCTCCCGCCAGGTGACTCACCCATTCCATCGCGCACCGGCCGTCTTCCGGCCTGGCATGGGTCCCGTAGGAGAGGATGTAATCGCTGCTCATCGAGCCTCCCGTAGCTGGCGGACTGATCCGTTCCTGCCCCATTCTCCCGCGCCGGGCGCTGAAGGTCCAGACCCGAAGCGTCCCCAATTCGGGGGGCTAGAACTTCACCTGCGAGCCCGTCATGACCGTTCGGTCGATCGGCAGCTGGAAGTGGTCGATCGGGCTGTTGGCGTTGCGGGCCATGGCGACGAACAGGCGCCTGCGCCAGGCGGTGAGGCCCCGGCCCGGCTGGGGCTGGATGGTCATGCGGGAGACGAAGAAGGACGCGTGCTCCAGGTCGAGGTTGCGCTCCAGGAGCCCGCGCTTGCGGGCGAGCGCGAGCAGCTCGGGCACGTTGGAGCCGTCTCGGTACCCGACGTGGATCGTGATGGCGGCCACCTTGAACAGGCCCCGTCCGAGCATCTCGACGGCGAAGCGGTCCTCGTTCGAGACGTGGGGGATGGAGACCGTTTCCAATGAGACGATGAGCACCTTCTCGTGCAGCGCGTGGTTGTGCCGGACCTGGGCCCGGAGCGCCAGCGGCGTCGTCTGCTTTCCGGGATTGAGGAAAACGGCCATTCCGGGCAGCCGCACCGGAGCCGGCTTGGCCGTGCAGAGCCCCTCTAGGAAGTCGGCCAGCGACCCCTCCTCCTCCTTCCGGTTGCGGCTGACCCGCTGATAGCCCCAGCGCCAGGTGAGCATGACGCTGGCGATGATCACGCCGACGGCGAGCGGGAAGTATGCGCCGTCGAGGAGCTTGGTCAGATTGGCGCTGAAGAAGGCGAACTCCAGCGTAAGGAATAGCGCCGCCAAAGGTCCCAGGCGCCACCAGGGAGTGCGCCACAGGGCGCGCGCGACGGCCACGAACAGGACCGTGTTGAGGATGAACGTGCCGGTGACCGCGACGCCGTAGATGTTGCCCAGCGTGGTGGCGTTCTGGAACACCAGAATGAGCGTGGCGACCCCGGCACACAGGATCCAGTTGATGATGGGGACGTAGATCTGCCCCTCCATCTCGGAGGTGTGGACGATCTTCAGGCGCGGCAGGAATCCCAGCTGCACCGCCTGCTTGGCCACCGAGAACGAGCCGGTCAGGACGGCTTGGGAGGCGATGATCGTCGCCGCCGTCGCCAGGACCACCATCGGCAGCAGCAGAGCGTGGGGGACGATCTGAAAGAACGGATTAAACGACGCCGACTTGACCTGGGCCGGGTGGGAGAGGATGAACGCCGCCTGTCCGAGGTACGAGATCATCACGGCCGGCAGCACCATGAAGATCCACGTGTAGCGAATCGGGCCGGCGCCGAAATGGCCGCGATCGGCGTACATGGCCTCGGCGCCGGTGCAGCACAGCACCACCCCGCCGAGGGTCAGCCAGCCGTCGACGCCGTGGTCGACGAGGAAGCTGATCCCCCATGTCGGCGACAGGCCCTGCAACACACCGGGATGGGGCAGGATATGCCCAAGACCGAACGCCGCGATCGCGACGAAGAACACGGCGATCACCGGCCCGAACAGCCAGCCGACGGCGGCCGTCCCCCGGCTCTGCAACGCGAACAGGGCGAGCAGGATGCCGAGCGAGATCGGCACCACCAGGTGGGCCAGGCTGGGGCTGACCACGTTCAGGCCGCCCACGGCGGACGTGACCGAGATCGCCGGCGTGATCATTCCGTCCCCGAAGAACAGCGCCGCGCCGAAGATGCCCAGGGTCACGAGGATGGCGGTGCGCCCGATGTGCTTGCGCAGGATGAGCGCGGTCAGCGCCATGATCCCGCCGTCTCCGCGGTTGTGGGCTCGCATGATGAACCCGGCGTACTTCAGCGTGACCTCGATGATCAGCGCCCAGAAGATGAGCGAGGCGATCCCGTAGACGCCGTTGACATCCGGCCGGGCCGCGTTGGCGTGGGCGGTGAAGATGAACTGCTCGGTGTACAGCGGACTGGTGCCCAGGTCGCCGTAGACGACGCCCAGCGCGCCGATGGCCAGCACGAGCTTGCCGGCATGGGCGACGACGTCCCGCTCATCCTGGGCGGCGGCCCGGATCGTCTCCGACGGGCCGGTGTCCTTCCTGGCCGAGGCCCGCCGGCCCTCGTAATCGCCCAGCTTGTGAGCCGCCTCGTTGAAGTTGCGCTTGGCGGGGGACCTACCGGTGTCCGACGGCGCCTCGCGTCCATCGGTGCCGTCGACCTGGCCGGGTCTACGTCCGAGCGTTGGCCGTCCTGGCGTTGGACTCATGTTCCCCACCTTGGTTGGCCGACCCCGGTGTGCCGGCGGCGCGTCAACGAATGCTCGATTGCACTGGTTCCGTCCACGATAGCTGGCTGCGTCGAGCTCTCCCCGTGTCAATGGGGATTATTACCTATTTTCAGGCGGCAAACCGGTAGCCGACCCCGGGGTCGGTCCGGATGTAGCGATGGCCGCCCCCTCCTCCGGATCCCGCCGGCTCGATCTTGCGCCGCAGGTTGGCGATGTGTGCGCGCAGGACCTGGGTGTCCTCGGCATACCCGTTGCCCCACACCCCGACGAGCAGATCACGGTGGGTCATCAGACGCCCCCGGTTGCGGACCAGGAGCCGGAGCAGGTCGAACTCGGTCGGCGTCAGGTGAACCTCCTCGCCGCGCAGAGTCACCACGCGGGCGGCCAGGTCGACCGACAGGTCCCCCGTGGTGATCACGGGATCCTCCCGCTCGGGGCCGGTCCGGCGCAGGTTCGCCTCCAGGCGGGCGATCAGCTCCCGCGGCCCGAACGGCTTGGTGACGTAGTCATCGGCCCCGGCGGCCAGCGCTCGCACCTTGGCCTCCTCCTCGCCCACGGCCGAGAGGACGATCAGCGGCATCTGGGTCCATTCGCGCAGCCGCCGGCACAACTCGATCCCGTCGATGTCCGGCAGGACGAGGTCGATGATGGCGGCGCTGGGGTGCGACACGGCGGCGACGTCGAGCGCCTCCTCGCCGGTGCTGGCCGGCAGCGCCTCGTAGCCGGCGTCGCGCAGGATCACGCGCAGCGCGCGCAGAATCTGCGGCTCGTCGTCGCATACGAGGATCTGCTGGCGCGCGCTCCGGCCGGCCGCGGTCAATGCGGGGCCCCGGTGACCTCGGCGCGAACGTCGGGCCCGGTGCGCTCCGCCACCGGGAGCGAGACGACGAAGCTCGTGCCCTGGCCGGGCAGCGACTCGACCGTGATCGAACCGCCGTTGGCCTCGACGAAGCCCTTGACGATGGCCAGGCCCAGGCCGGAGCCCGTCGCCGGCGAGGCGCTGGCGCTGCGGCCGCGGTAGAACGGCTCGAAGATCCGCGGCTGCTCGGCCGACGCGATCCCCGGCCCGCGGTCCACGATGCTGATCAGGACCCGGTCACGGTCCCCGCCGGAACGCCGGGCGTGGATCACCACCGGGCTGCCGCCCCCATAGCGGGCGGCGTTCTCCAGGAGATTGGCGAACGCGCGCTCCAGTTGGGCCGCGTCGGCCCGGATCTCCGGGACGTCGGGGTCGACGGTCAGGCGGATGTCGACGGTTTGATCGCGCAGGCCCTCAGTGGCGGCCGCGATCAGATCCTCCACCGACACCCAGTCCGACCGGGGAATGGCCCGGCCGGCCTGGAGGCGGGACAGCGCCAGCAGGTTGTCGACCAGCCGGGCGAGCCGGTTGCCCTCCCCGACGACCGCGGCGCTGAGCTCGGCCCGGTCCTGTGCGGTCAGCGAATCGCCGCCCAGGGCGTGGCCGGCGGCGACGATCGCGGTCAGCGGCGTGCGCAGGTCGTGGGAGACCGCCCGCAACACCGCCGTCTTGATGTCGTCGGACCGGCGCAGCGCCTCGGTCTCCACCCGCTCGGCCTGCAGCGCGTCCCGGCGCTGGGCGATGGCGACGAGCGCCTCGAGCGCGGGCACCACCTGCCCGCGCAGTCGCTGCTCGGTGTCGGATGGAAGATCGGCGGGGACGATCAGCGTCGCCACCTGCCGGTCGTCGGCGCCCCGGAGCGGGAGCGCCTGGTGTCGCCCCTGAGCGGTCCGGACTCCCTGTTCGATCGCGGCGGACCGCAGCCCGAGCGCCTCGGCGACCCGGCGGGCCGTACTGGCCAGCGCCGTGGGGGTGTCGACGCCCACCAGCAGCTCGCGGGCCAGGGCGGCGGCCAGGTCGGCCTCGGCGCGGCGCCGCTCCGCCTCCACGGCGCGCGAGCGAGCCAGCTCGGCGATGGTGCTGGCCGTGGCGGCGACGACGGTGAACGCGGCGAGGGCCACCCAGTTGCGGCTGTCGGCGATCGTGAACTGGCCCACCGGCGGCAGGTGGAAGAAGTTGAACGCGGCGGCGCTCAGGAAGGATGTGAGCAGGCCCAGACCCAGGCCCCAGTAGGTGGAGATGACCAGGACGGCGGGGAGGTAGACCACCCCCAGCGACTCGACCTTGGCGACCCGCTCCAGGGGGAAGATGGCCAGCGTGGCGAGCGCCACCGCCGCCAGCGAGGCGGCGATGCCGACCGGGCGGCGCGGCCGCTGGGCGCGCAGGGTGGCCGCTCCCAGGTGCGAGACCCACTCGCGCACCTCGGTCATGGCCTTGCCCGGGTCATGGTGACGGCGTTCTACGAAGTCACGTAGCTGGCGGGGGGCTCGCCCGCGCTGCGCGCCGCGGCGATTTGCGAGAGCAGCGCCCCCGGGCTCGTCCCGCCCAGCACCCGCAGGCGGGGGAGACGGTAGGGGTCGGTCGACCGCCCGGCCCAGCCCGGGACGACGGTGGTGGAGCCGACGTAGCCGGCGGCGCGCAGGGCCCCGATGACCGTGGCGTTGTACTGCCCGGACGGGTAGCAGAACCAGTTGACCGGCACGTGGTATGTGCGCCGCAACAGGGTGCGGGCGGTGACGATCTGGTAGTGCAGCTCCGACGGGCCGGCCGTGGCCAGGTCCGCGTGGCTCATGCCCTGGGTGTCCAACTCCCAGCCGGCGTCGATCAGCCCGCGCACCTGGGCCGTGGTCATCCCGCCCTGGGAGGGAGGCAGGCCGGTCAGCTGGATGTTCTCGTCGGCCACCCAGCCGAGGCGGCGGAGGATCGGCAGCGCCTCGGTGTACTGCGAGTGATAGCCGTTGTCGAATGTGAGCACGACCGGTTTGCCGGGCGGCAGCTTGGCCCCGTTGGACCAGTACGCGCGAAGCTGGTCGAGGGTGACCGCGGTCCAGCCGGCGCTCTTCAGCGCCTGCATCTGGGCGGCGAAGTCCTGCGGGGTGACGTACAGGCCGGGGTACGGGGCGCCGGGCGGCGGCGGGGCGATCACGTGGTACATGAGCACCGGCACCGACGCGGTGCCGGGATGGCCGGTCGGCGCGCCCAGCGCGGCCGCGGTGAAGCCGCGGTGGGCGGCGGGAGCGGCCGAGTGGCCGGCTTTGTGATGGGAGGCTCCCGCGCCGCTGCCGTGACCGTGGACGGCGGACGCTCCCGTCCCGGGCGAGGATCCGCCTCCGGCCGACGCCACCGCCACGGCGGCGACGGCGATCACGACCACCAGGCCGCCCAGGGCGGCGATCCGGCGCCGGATCAACCGCCGCCTGCGCTCCTCCGCGCGCTGCGCGCGCCGGGTCTGGTAGTGGTGTGGGTCCATCAGCTGACGAGCGTATATAGATTGCCACCGGTGCCCCGCCCGTCGAGACATGGCGTGCCGTCCGATCTGCGGGTCCGGACGGTCGAGTCCGGAGATGTCTCGCTCGCCGTGGCGGAGGCGGGCGATCCGGTCCGGCCGACCGTGGTCATGATCCATGGTTACCCGGACACCAAGGAGGTGTGGGAGCCGGTGATGGCGTGGCTGGCGCCCGACTTCCATGTCGTGACCTACGACGTCCGCGGCGCCGGGGCATCCGGCGCGCCCCGCCCGGCGGCGGCGTACGACCTGGCCCGCCTGGCCGATGACTTCGCGGCGGTGCGCCAGGCGGTCTCGCCGGGCCGGCCGGTCCATCTCGTCGGTCACGACTGGGGCGGCATCCAAGGGTGGGAGTTCGTGTGCGACCCGCGGTTCGCCGGCGACATCGCGTCGTTCACCAGCATCGCCGGACCCGCCCTGGCCCACGCCGCGCGGGCCACCCGCCGCCCGCTGCGCTCCGGCCAGGTGGCCACGGCATTCACGCGCGCGCGGCGCTCGTGGTACATCGTGCCGCTCTGCCTGCCCGGCGGACCCCAGCTGGCCTGGCGCGTCCTCCTCGGCCCGCGCCGGTGGCGGCGATACCTGGAATTGGAGGGCGTCCCGACCGACGCGGCTTATCCGAGTCCGTCGGTCTCCCGGGACGGCCTGCACGGCGCCAAGCTCTACCGGCGGAACATCCCGCGCCGGGTCCTGAGCCGGCGGCGAATGGGCCGCGCACACGCGGCGGTGCAGCTGATCGTCCCGGCCGGGGACCGCTTCATCTCGGCGTCCTACTACGACGCCGCCCAGCACGTCGCGCCGGGGCTGCGGCGCCGGATGGTGCCCGGCTCGCACTGGGCCATCCGGACCGAGCCGGGGCAGGTCTCCGAGTGGGTGGCCGAGTTCGCCCAGAGCGCGGGGACGCCGGCGCACAATTAGGAAGGACTCGCGCGGCAGGGGGCGAATCGCATCAGCATGCTGCTGAGAAACCGCCCGCCGGGGATCGACGCAAGTTCGGTGCAGCTGCGCGCCGGCTTCGACCACCTGGAGCCCAAGGCCATCGCCGTCCTGCGCTGGCTCAACGCCAACAAGATCGACTTCATCGTGGTCGGCCCGGTCGGCCACGCCATCCGAGGCGATCAGACCGCCAAGGGAGCCGTGGCCATCGTGCCCGCGCCCTACGCGCGCAACTACGACCGGTTGTCAAAGGCGCTGAGCGCCGAGCACGCCGGCCTGCGCAGTGAACGCGGGCTGCCCGGGGCGTCGGCGCGCACCGAGACGGTGACCGTCGACCTGAGCGGCGAGAAGCTGGCCCGCGGGCGGCGCTGGACGCTGCGTTTCAGCGACTACGACCTGGACGTGGAGCGCTCGGCTCAGCGGGCGGACACCGAGGTGGCCGGCGACGGGGATGCCGCCGAGGAGGTCCACACGGGACGGGCGGCCGGTGCTCGCTATCAGGAGCTCCTGTACGAGGCCAACCGCTTCGATCTCTCCGACGAGGTGAGCGTCCAGGTGGCATCGCCCGAGGATCTGGAGCTCTACTCCCATGTCCGCCGGACCGGCATCGCCCCGGAATTCCGGGTGACGCGCAACCCGCCGGCGGAGGCCGAGGCTTCGACCGGGGCAGCCGGTGAGGCGGCGGCCGACGAAACCGGGCCCGGCGAGGCCGACGCCGAGGGATCCGCCCGGCCGGCGCAGCCCGGAACGCCCGGCGACCGGGCCGACCTCCCGTCTGACGCGTAGAGGCCGTCTCCTAAAAGCCGCACTTACGTCCGACTGAAGGGCCGTGGCTACCCTCGGCCCATGCCGCTGTCTGCGTCAAGACGCGCCCGGATAGGTCTCATCGGCGCGGCGATCTGCGTCGTGCTGCTGGCCGTCACGTGGTTCCTGTCCCACTACGTGGGGTTCATCCACCGCGCCGACGTCAACATCCTGATCGGCTTCGCCGACATGGCCCGGCCGCGGCTGAACCGGCTGACCTACGACCTCGCCTCCCTGTGCAACCCACAGCGGTACGTGTTCCTGGCCCTGGTCCCGCTCGCGCTGGCCATCGCCCGGCGCCGGTACCGCGTGGCGGTCCTGGTGGCGGTGGTGCTGCTGTGCGCCAACGAGACCACCCAGCTGCTCAAGCCGCTGCTGGACGGCCCCCGGCACACGGGATGGTGGTGGCCCCTGGGCCAGGAGTCCTGGCCGAGCGGGCACGCCACCGCGTCGATGACCCTGGCGCTGTGCACAGTGATCGCGGCGCCGCCCCGCCGGCGCCCCATGGTGGCGGCGGCGATGGTCGCCTTCGCCCTGGCCGTCTGCTACTCGTTCCTGGAGCTGGGCTGGCATTACCCCAGCGACGTCATCGGCGGATTCCTCATCGCGGCGATGTGGACGCTGTTGGGGGTCGCCGGGCTCTCGATCTACGAGGCCCGCGCAGCCGCGCGCGGCCGGGATGGCGCCCCGGCCGCATCCGGGCCCGCCCCTGACACCGGCTCATCGCACCGAGGCGCCCCGGTCAGCGTGCGGGCGGCCCTGGCCCCGATGGCCACGCTCATCGCCCTGGGCGCGGCGTGCATTGGGCTCGTCGTTCTCGCCCGGCCTCAGCCGGTGCTGGACTACGCCCGGGCCCACGAGTGGTTCGTGCTGGGCGCGGCGGCGATCGGCGTGCTCGGACTGACGATCGGCTCCGGGCTCACGCTGATGCTGCGCCGGGGGTGACGGCTCCGGCCGCCCCGCCGGAAATCAGCGGTACCGGCCGGGCTCCCAGAGCGGCTCGTCGCCGGCGTTGGCGCCGCGGCTCAGGATGAACAGGAGGTCCGACAGGCGGTTGAGGTAGCGGACCACCTCCGGGCTGCAATCGTCCCCGCAGGCGATCGCCGCCCGCTCGGCGCGCCGGCAGACGGTCCGGCACACGTGCAGGTGGGCGGCGGCCGGGCTGCCGCCCGGGAGGACGAAGGACTTCAGCGGCGTCAGGCCGGCGTTGACCTCGTCGCAGCGCTCCTCGAGCCAGCTGGTCTGCTCCGGGAGCACCCGCAGCCGCTCGCGGCCTTCGGAGTTCTCCGGGGCGGCGATGTCGGCGCCCACGTCGAACAGATCGTTCTGGATCCGGGCGAGCCATCCGCGGTACTCCGGCGCCATGCCCTCGACGGTCATCGCCAGGCCGATCTGAGCGTTGAGCTCGTCGACGGTCCCGTAGGCCGCGATCCGGTGATGGGTCTTCGGGACCCGGCTCATGTCGCCGAGATGGGTCTCGCCCCCGTCGCCGAGCCGGGTGTAGATGCGCGTCAGGTTGACGGTCATAACGCCAGTCTAAGCATGCAGTCGGTACGATCATCGCGTTCGAAGGTCGGTGGTCATGGGAAGCCGGTGTGAGCCCGGCGCGGACCCGCCACTGTGACCGGGGACGTCAGCCACATACTTGCCACTGGCCGCGCCATCGGACGGCCGGGAAGGCGTGGTTGATAGGCCCGGGAGCCAGGAGACCAGCCACCGCCCGTCATGCCGAAGCCCTCGTGGAAAGGGGTGGCCCTCATGCATCGCAAGACCCTTATCGCCCTGCTAGGAGCGATGACCATCGCCGTCGCGGCCGCCGGCTCAGCGCTGGCCGCCAGCGCCGGTCCGGCCGTACACGTCCAGATCAAGACCCTGTCCAGGACGCTTCGCACGAGGATCGTGCACGGCGAGAAGGGGTGGATCACCAAGGGCGGAACGCCGCGCGGGAAGTGCTCGGGCAACAGCGCCATGGGCGCGTTGGCCGCTGCCACGCACGGCAGGTGGAGCGGGAAGTACTACTCCAGCGTGGGCGGGATCTTCATCACGTCGATCCTGGGCGTGAAGCCCAAGGGCTCGCAGTACTGGGCCCTCTACGTCAATGGCCATTCGTCCAGCCAGGGGGCCTGCGCCGTCAAGCTCCACCGCGGCGAGCGGCTCCTGTTCAAGGTCGTGAAGTGACCGCAGGCCGCGCCCGCCGCCGGACCCCGGGGCCATGACCCACCGCCGTCTCGCCACGGCGATCGCGATCGTCTGCTCGATCGCGATCGCCGGATGCGGGCTGGGCGCCGGGCGCGGCACCAGCGGGGTCACGCTGACCGTGACCCAGGGCTTCGGCCACCGCCAGATCGCCCAGGTGGACAAGTCGCGCGTCCCCGGATCGGAGACCGTGATGCGCATGCTCGAGCGCTCGTTCCGGATCGACACCCGCTACGGCGGCGGCTTCGTGCAGTCGATCGACGGCCTGGGGCCGAGCGGCTCGAACACCGACTGGTTCTACTACGTCAACGGTGTGCTGGCCCCCAAGGGGGCGGCGGGAACCAGCGTCCACGCCGGCGATCACATCTGGTGGGACCTGCACGACTACAGCGCCACCCAGACGATCCCGGCCGTCGTCGGCTCCTTCCCGGAGCCGTTCGTCAACGGGATCGCCGGTAAGCGCTATCCGGTCACGGTCGAGTGCGCGGCCAACGTCGGCCCGGCCTGCAAGCGGGTGACCGCCGCCATGAACGCCGCCCACGTCCCGGCCGCGCCGCAACTGCTCGGTACCGGCTCCGGACCGGACACGCTGGGCCTCGTCGTCGGCACCTGGAACGAGATCCGCTCCCAGCTGGCCGCGGAGCTCGTCGCCCACGGCCCCGGGGCGAGCGGCGTCTACGCCCACTTCACCGATAACGGCGACCAACTGGCGCTGCTCGACCCCTCCGGCCACGTGGTCCGGACGCTCGGCGCCGGCGCCGGGCTGATCGCCGCCACCGCCGACCAGACGAGCGTGCCCACCTGGATGGTGACCGGCACCGACGTCGCCGGCGTGACCGCGGCCGCCCACGCCCTGAGCGCTCAGACGCTGCACAACCACTTCGCGCTCGCCGTCCAGGGCGGAGCGACGCTGCCGGTCCCGCTGCAGGCCTCCCCGTGATCTACCGCCGCCGCGCCAGCCCACTGCACACCGCGCGGGCGGCCGCCGGTTGTGCCTACTGCGCGGCGCTCGCCCTGGCCGCGCTGATGCAATCCAACCCGATCGTCCTCGGGGCGGTGACGCTGTCGATCGTGCTGGCCGGCGTCGCCGCCGGGGTGGGACCGCAACTGCTGCGGGCCACGCGGTTCGCGCTGCCGATCGTCGTCGCGATCGCGCTCATCAACGCGCTGGTCGACCGCAACGGGCTGACCGTCATCGCGCGGCTGGGCAACCTGCCGCTCCTCGGCCAGACCGATGTGACCCTCGAGGCCACCGTCTACGGCCTGATCCTCGGCCTGCGGGCGATGGCGCTGATCCTGTGCGGCACGCTGTACACGGTCGCCGTCGACCCCGACGAGGTCCTGCGCCTGTTTCGCCGCATCTCGTTCCGCTCGGCGCTGTCGGCCACTCTGGCCACCCGTCTGGTGCCGCTGCTCGTCCGCGACGGCCGGCGGCTGGCCGACGCCCAGCGGTGCCGTCCGGGCCGGCCGCCCTCACGCGTGACGCTGATGCGCGCCGCCTGCAGCGGCGTCCTGGACCGGGCGCTGGACACCGCCGCCGCGCTGGAGGTCCGGGGCTACGGAGCCCGCCCATCCGCCGGGCGCGGGCCGACCTGGCGGGCGGCGTACTCTCGCCACGACGCGGCCTTCTACGCCGCCGCGACGGCGACGGTGGCCCTGGCGATCGCCACTCGCGCCGGCGGGCTGGCGCCCTTCTCGGCCTACCCGGCGCTCCAGGACCCGGCTGGCAGCGCCGTCCTGGGCGTGGCCGCGGTGACGGTGGTGGTGGCGCTGCTGCCGTTCGCCGACCGGCGGGGGCTGCGGACATGAGCGCGGCCGTCTCGCTGTCCGGGGTCAGCTACACCTATCCGGGAGCGCCGGCGCCCGCGCTGTGCGACATCGACCTGGAGATCGGGCCGGGCGAGATGGTCGTCCTGGCCGGCGGCTCGGGCTCCGGGAAATCGACGCTGTTGCGCGTGGTGAGCGGTCTGGCGCCCCACTTCCACGGCGGCACCTTCGCCGGCCGGGCGACGGTGGCCGGCCGGGACACGCGTGAGCACGGCCCCGGCGAGCTGTCCGCCGCCGTCGGCACCCTGTTTCAGGATCCAGAGACTCAGGTGGTGATGGGCACCGTGCGCGCCGAGCTGGCCTTCGGCCTGGAGAACCGCGGGTTTGCGCCGGCGGCGATCGCCCGGGCGGTGGAGGAGACGGCCCTGGCGCTGGCGATAGAGGGGCTGCTGGAGCGCTCGACCGCGGAGCTGTCCGGCGGAGAGCTGCAGCGGGCGGCCCTGGGCGCGGCGCTGGCCGGCCGGCCCCCGGTGGTGGTGCTGGACGAGCCCACCTCGCAGCTGGACCCGGTTGCCGGCGACGAGCTGATCGGCCTGCTGCGCCGGGCCAACGAGGATGCCGACGCCACGATCATCCTGGCCGAGCACCGGCTGGAGCGATGCCTGGGCGCCGCCGACCGGGTGATCGCGCTCGCCGGCGGCCGGATCGTCTGCGACGCCGGTCCGGAACGGTTCCTGGAGTGGGCGGCCGGGGCGGCGCCCAATCTCCAGACCCCGGGGGCGCGACTGCTCGGCTCGGTGGGGGAGACCCCAGTTCCGGGCGTCAAGCGCGCCCGGGCGGCGCTGCGCCGGCGCGGGCTGCTCCCGGAGGGCGAGCCCTCCGCGGCGCCCGGGATGGGGCGGACCGAGTCCGCGCATGACCCCTCGCGGCGCCGGCGCCGCCGCCGGTCCAGCGAGCCGGCGCCCGCGCTGGAACTGGACCGCGTCTGGCATGAGCTGCGCGCCGGCCCGGCGATCCTGCGCGACCTGTCGCTGACGGTCGGACCCGGCGAGCGGATCGCGCTCATGGGCCGCAACGGGGCCGGCAAGTCGACCCTGCTGCGCCACGCGGCCGGCCTGATGCGCCCCACGCGGGGCGCCGTGCGGTCGGCCGGGCGGGTGGCGCTGCTGCTCCAGAACCCCACCGACTACCTCGTCCACGAGACCGTCGCCGACGAGGCGTCCGCCGCCGCGCTGCGCACCGCGGGACTGGACCCGGAGGCGTTCGCCCACCGCCACCCGCGTGACCTGTCCGGCGGGGAGAAGCAGCGCCTGGCGCTGGCGGTGGTGCTCGGCGACCTGAGCGAGCCGCCCGCCACGATCTGCCTCGACGAGCCGACTCGGGGGATGGACCGCGACCACAAGCACGACCTGGCCGGGCTGCTGGCCGGCCTGGCCGCGGCGGTGGTGGTCGCCACCCACGACCCGGAGTTCGCCAGCGCGTTCGCCGACCGGGTGGTCCTGCTGGCCGACGGGACGGTGATCGCCGACGGCAGCGCCGCCGCGGTGCTGTCCGGGGGCAGCTACTTCGCCACCGAGACCGCCCGGATCCTGGGCGGGGCCGGGGGCGCGCTCACCCCGGAGCAGGGGGCGGCCCTGTTGGCCGGGGGCGCTCCCGCGCGGGAGGCGATGGTGTGAGCTGGCAGGTCGGCTCGTTTGCGCTCCTGGCCGTGGCGCTCGTCGGCGGGTTCGCCTGGTACGAGCGCACCCGGCCCGACGCCCGGATCGTCGCCCTGGTGGGGACGCTGGCGGCATTCGCCGCGCTGGGCCGGATCGCGTTCGCCGCGGTGCCGAACGTCAAGCCGACCACCGACATCGTGCTCGTCGCCGGCTATGCCCTGGGCGGCGGCCCCGGGTTCGCGGTCGGGGCGCTGGCCGCGCTGACCTCCAACTTCTTCTTCGGCCAGGGGCCGTGGACGCCCTGGCAGATGGCCGGCTGGGGGGCCACCGGGGTGATTGGCGCCGGGCTCGCCTGGACCCTGGCCGTGCGGCACCGTCCCGGCCCCGCCCGGCCGGCGGTGATCGGCCGCTGGCCCCTGGCGATCATCTGTGGCGTCGTCGGCTTTGCCTTCACCGCGTTCCAGGACGTGGGGGACTGGGTGACCTACAGCGACCACAGCCTCGGCTCGCTGGGACTGTACGTGGGACAGGGGCTGGGGTTCGACGCGATCCACGCGGCCGGGTGCGTCGTGTTCGCCCTGGCGATCGGACCGGCGCTGATCCGGTCGGTGCAGCGGTTCGCCGCGCGGTTGCAGGTGACGTGGCTGTCGCCCGGACCGGAGTCGGGGTCGGGCGGCGTGCCCGGGTCCGGGCCGGGAGCTCGGCAGGAAACCCACGGTGAGCGTGGATTTCCCGCCGAGACGCGGTGGCTGGTCGTCGCCGCGCTCACAGCGGCGGCCGCTCTGGCCGTGACGGCACGGACCGCCCACGCCAACCCCACCGCACCGCCGTCCCTCACCACTGCCGCCGCCTCCTATCTGCTGTCCGCCGAGAACCGCGACGGCGGCTTCGGCGGCGGGCCCGGGCAGTCGTCCAACCCGCTGTACACCGGCTGGGCGGCCCTGGGGCTCGCCGCGGCCGGCCACGACCTCAACCTGATTTCCCGGGGCGGGGCCGGGCTGATGGGTTACATGGGCGCGAACG
>JBPYFQ010000049.1:0-16862 GCA_051985625.1 Solirubrobacteraceae bacterium | reverse complement strand
GTTAGGATCACGTCGTGGCCGCGCCCGTCGTCGTCATTCTCGCCGCTGGCCAAGGCACGCGCATGCGCTCGGATCTGCAGAAGCTGCTGCACCCGCTGTGCGGCCGGCCGATCATCGAGTGGCCGATCGCGGCAGCGGTGGAGGCCGGCGCGCGCCAGGTGGTGGTTGTCGATTCGCCGGAGCGGCGGCTGGAGGCGGCGCTGCCAGACGGCGTGGTACTGGCAGTCCAGGAGCGGCCGCTCGGCACGGCCGACGCCGTCCGGGCGGCGGTGCCGGAGATCGAGGGCGACGACACGGTGATCGTCGTCAACGGGGACGCGCCCCTGATCCGGCCGGACTCGCTGCGCGCCCTCGTCGAGAGCCATGAGCGCTCGGGGGCAGCAGCCACCCTGGCCACGATGGTGCTCGACGATCCGCGCGGCTACGGGCGGGTGGTGCGGGCGCCGGACGGGACCGTGGAGCGGGTCGTAGAGACGAAGTCGCCCGGCGACGCGACGGCGCTGGAGCTCCATATCCGCGAGGTGAGCACCGGGCTGTTCGCGTTCGAGGGCGGGGCGCTCGTCGCGGCGCTCGGAGAGGTGCGCGCTGACAACGCCCAGGGCGAGTACTACCTACCGGACGTGCTCTCCATCCTGCGCCGCCACGAGCGCACGGTCGGGGCCTACGAGCTCCAGGACCCGGGCGAGCTGCTCGGCATCAACGACCGCTGCCAGCTTGCCGACGTCACCGCGATCGCCCAACGCCAGATCCAGGAGCGGCTGATGCTGGCCGGCGTGACGATCGTCAACCCGGCGGCCACCGTCATCGATCACGGGGTGGCGATCGGGCGCGACACGGTGATCGAGCCGTTCACCAGCCTGCGCGGCGCGACCGCTATCGGCGAGGGGTGCACCGTCGGACCCGGCTCGACGCTGATCGACGCGCAGGTCGGGAACCGCAGCACGATCCTGCACGCGTACGTGACCGGCGCCGTCGTCGGCGATCGCGTCAGCGTGGGCCCGTTCGCCTACCTGCGCCCGGGCACGATCCTGCGGGAGGGGTCCAAGGCCGGGACGTTCGTCGAGATCAAGAACTCCGACGTCGGCCGGGGCACCAAGGTGCCGCACCTCTCCTACGTCGGCGACACCGAGATCGGCGAGGACACCAACCTCGGCGCCAGCACGATCACGGCCAACTACGACGGCTACCGCAAGAACCGAACCCGGATCGGCCACCGCGTCCACACCAGCGTCGACACCACCCTGATCGCGCCGGTGGAGGTAGGCGACGACGCGTTCACGGCGGCCGGCTCGGTCATCTCCACCGACGTGCCGCCCGGCGCGCTGGGGGTGGCGCGGGCGCGCCAGTCGAACATCGAGGGGTATGCGGAGCGGCGCCGCCAGCGGGCGGAGGCGGAGAACCCGGTGCGAGCCGAGCGGGAGAGCTCGGAACGCGGGGAGGGCGACGACCGGCAGCGCGGCGAGGGGGACAACCGGCAGCCCGGCGAGCCGGGGAGCCAGGAGGGCGCCGGGGCCGACAGCCGCGACCGAGCCGGGACCCCGGATCCAGGTCGATGAGCGCCCCCACGCACCGGACGTTTGCAAAATGCGGGGAAGCCCGGTGACCGCCACCGACTTGTCGGCCGCCCAGCGTAGACTCGCGGACACGATGGTCGTCCAGACGCATCCGGCGCCCACGGCGCTGCATTACGCCCACGACAAGCGGCTGATGCTCGTCACCGGGCGCGCCAATCCGGAACTGGCGGCGAAGATCGCCTCCAAGCTCGGCGTGGAGATCTCGCAGACGATCACCAAGACGTTCTCCAACGGCGAGGTCTACTGCCGGTACGAGGAGTCGGTGCGGGGCGCCGACGTGTTCATCGTCCAGCCGATCTGCGGCAACCCGTCCACCGGGCTGAGTGCCAACGACGCGCTGATGGAGTTGCTGGAGATGATCGACGCGGCCGTCGGCGGCTCGGCGCACCGGGTGATCGCCGTGACCCCGTGGTACGGCTACTCGCGCCAGGACAAGAAGTCGGCCCCGCGGGAGCCGATCAGCGCGCGGCTGGTGGCACGGATGCTCGAGTCGGCGGGGATCGACCGGATCCTCACCATGGACCTGCACTCCGGCCAGATCCAGGGCTTCTTCCAGAAGCCGTGCGACCACATGACCGCGCTGTTCATGCTGACCCAGTACTTCAAGGACCTGGGTCTGGAGGATCTCGTCGTCGTCTCCCCGGACGTCGGCCGGGTGAAGCTGAACAAGAACTTCGCCGCCAAGATCGGCGCCGACCTGGCCATTCTCAACAAGGAGCGCCCGGCCCAGCAGGTGGCCGAGATCGGCTACGTCATCGGTGACGTCGAGGGCAAGACCGCCCTGCTCGTCGACGACATCATCGACACCGCCGGCACGCTCAAGGCGGCCGCCCACGCCGTGTTGGAAGCGGGCGCCAAGCGCGTCTACGCCGCCGCCACCCACGGCGTCTTCTCCGGCAACGCCTGGGAGAACCTCGCCGCCTCCGGCTTCGAGCAGGTGGTGGTGACCGACACGCTGCCGCTCCCGCCCGGCGCTCCCAGCGAGGTCCGGGTCCTCTCCTGCGCCGACCTGCTGACCAACTCGATCCGTCAGATCTTCACCGACGGCTCGGTCAGCGACGTGTTCGGCGGCGAGAACCAGCTCTTCTAGCCCGAACCGGGCGGGAGCGCGGGCCGAGCGCGGGTGCGGTAAGAACTCAGCCACCCATGCCTGACCGTCTGCAGAGCGAACGTGCCCGGCGCCTGCTGGACCTGCTCGGTCTCAGCGAGGACGAGCTGTGCGCGATCCTGGACGTCGATCCGCTCACGCTGCTGTCCGGCCAGCTGGACCATCGCCCCGAGCTGCCGATCCTCCTGGCCCTGCTCGACGAGGCCGACGAGCGGGCCGGGGCGGCCGTCCTGCGCCGCTGGGTACGGGCGGCGGGACCGGAGGGACGGCCGATCGACATGCTGACCCGGCGGGACTTCGGCGCCTTCGAGGATGCCGTGGCGACACTCGCCGACCGCGGGTTCATCCTGCGTGGGGGCGGGGAGGCGCCGGATGGCTGAGCCCTTCGTCCACCACCTGCGGGTCCGCTACTCCGAGTGCGACAGCCAGGGCGTGCTGTTCAACGCCAACTACCTGGCCTGGATCGACCACACCGTCACCGAGATGTGGCGAGCCGCGTACGGCGGGTATCAGACGATGCTCGACCGCGGCGTCGACATCGTCGTGGCAGAGGTGCGGATGCGGTTCCTGGGATCGGCGCGGTTCGACGAGGAGGTGGAGCTGGAGGCGGTGGTGACCAACCTCGGAACCACCAGCGTGACCTCGGCGCACCGGTTTCGCCGGGTCGGGGACGGCGCGGGCGGAGGCGACCGCGCCCGAGGCGGCCGGGGCGGGGGCGACGCGGGCGGGTGCGACGCAGGCGGGGGCGACGCAGGCGGAGGCGACCGGGGCGGGGGCGAGCTTCTGCTCGACGCCGAGATCCGCCACGTGTTCGTCGACCCCGAGACCGCGGTCAAGACGCCGATGCCGGACTGGGCCCGCGCCGGGCTGGAGCAGTGGTACCTGCCGGCCGCGGCCGGCTAGTCCTCGTTCTCTTCGGCCGGCTTGTCCGGCCAGGCGCCGATCAGGTGGTGGAACACCTTGGCGGACCCGCGGTGGATGGCGGCGGCCACGCCGGCCATCACGCCGGCCCGGAGCGCTGCGCCGGCGACGACCTTGACGACGGTGCCCTCGCCGGTGTCCGGCTTGGGCGGGGGCGCCTCGTCGACCTTGGACCAGAGGCCGCGGAACAGCGACTTCCCGATCCGTGCCGCGATCAGCGAGGCGATCAGCGCGAAGGGCTTGTAGAGGAGCTTCATCTCGACGTGGAGCCTACCCGCTCACGGCCGAAGTTCGGACACGCGCAGTGGCAAACCAGCGCGGCGGGTGGATACTTCAGTTGACGGTGGTGACGACCGTCGAGCACGCGGTGGTGGCGACCGTCGAGCATGCGGTGGTGAATGACCGTCGCGCATGCGTAAATATGAGGGGCGAAGTTGCCGAGTTGTGAAGGAGGGAGCCATGCTCGACGAGGATCCGACTGGCGACGGAGGCACAGCGGAGGAGTTGCTTCGTCGAGCGCTGCTGGACGACTCGTCCGCGGTGGCGGTCTCGCTCAAGGTCAGCGGGCTGCCGCTGAGCGAGGCGGTGACGGTGATCTTCCACGGACGGCGCGACCTCGGCACGCTGCAAACCTACGTGGCCAGCGGGAGCCGGGGCGCGGGCGCCACCGTGTCGGCCAGCGAACTGCTCCGCGTGCCGTGCGACCTTGACCTGGGCGATGCCGAGAGCCGGGAGGAGGCCGAGCAGCTCTACGTCCAGCAGGCCACGGCGCTGCGGGACGCGCTCGTCGGCGCCGACACCGTGCTCGGCGTGTGGCGCGAGCCGCTGTCCGACCTCGTCGGCAGCACGGTGACCGTCGACCACTCCGTCCAGCTCTCGGTCCGGCTGCCGGCCCACCGGCTGCTGCCCACGGCGCTCGTCGCCACCGAGTCGCAGCTCGTCGTCACCCCGGTGTGCAGCGCCCGGACGCTCGCCGACGGGCGCCCGCCGATGGGGATCGCCTGCGCGCAACAGGATCTGAGCCGCGTGTACCCGTTGGCCGACGACCCGGAGCGGTGCGTCGAGGACTTCCTGGAGCTGGCCGCCGCGCACGCGCTGGCGCTGGCCGAGCAGCTGGAGCACCAGGAGGCGTCGGTCCAGCGCTTCATGGAGCTGAGCGACCCGTAGCCTCGGAAGCGGGCGTAGCTTCGGGAAGGAGCGGGGCCGGCTCTCCGCCGGAGTCGAGCGGGCGGTACCGTCCGCGCCGCAATGCGCCGCCGCACCGTGATCGCCTCCATCGTGCTGGGGGTCGTCCTGTTCGTCATCATCAGCGTGCTGGTGGCCCGGGCGATCGGCGTCGGCGACGCCCAGACGGCGGCGATCACTGATCTGGTGAAAGCTGAGGCGGCGGGCGACACCACCCGCGTCATCGCCCTCATCGAGGGCTGCCAGAAGGACGCCGCCTGCCGGGCGCGGACCGCCGCGCTGACTGCGGCGCTACGCCATCCCGGCAACGTGTCGGTCGTCGACATGACCCCCTCGGTGAACGTGGCGGTCACCGGCAGCACCGGTACGGCGCGGGTCGCCTGGCTGGCCGGCTCGTCGCTGCCCCGGGTTCAGTGCATCCGCGTGCGCAACGCCGGGAGTGTGTTCAGCGGATTTGAGATCGAGTTGCTGCGGGTGAGCGCGCGCCAGCCTAGCGACGCGTCCTGCCCAACCCGGTTCTAGAACCGTGGTGCCGGGTGGGCGTTGGACGACGCGCCGGCTCGCGGGTCGGGCGCCGGTCACGCTTGGGCAGGCGGTCGCCCAGCGTGCCGTGCTCGCGCAGGCGAATGCCGGCCGGCTCAGCGTCCGGCAGCGGAATCCCGCCGCGGGGCGGCTCCGGCGGGGTGGGCGGGGTCTTCGGCCCGCGGCCCCAGCCGTCGTCTCCCTCGTCGGTGCGCCGATCCGGAGTGACCGGGTTGTCCTTGAGCGCAGGCCACATCAGGAAGGCCACGCATCCGAGCCCGAGAAGGTGCACCCCGGCGATCCAGCCGATCAAAGCTGCGCCGCTCATAGGGGAAGGTTAGCGCAGCGTTAGCGCCGCTCGCCAGCGTTTTTTCCGGCGGGCCGCTACCATCGAACGCCGCTTATGGCCAAGACCGAATCCACCGCGCTCACGATCACGCCCCGCCAGCCCGGCGGCTCACGCGAGGCCCGCCGGCTGCGCCGCGAGGGCAACGTGCCCGGCGTCCTGTACGGCGGCGGCGACGACCCCGTCTCCTTCCAGGTTCCGGCGCGCACGCTGCGCCAGGCGCTCACCCACGGCGGCGCGGTGCTCGACGTCACCGTCGAGGGCGGGGGCTCGGGCCCGGTGGTCCTCAAGGAACTCATCCGCCATCCGGTCAGCGGGGACACGATGCACGTTGACCTGCTGCGGGTCCGGCTGGATCAGAAGATCCACTCCACGTCGCTGCTGGAGCTGACCGGCACCGAGGAGGCGCCGGGCGTGATCGACGGCGGTGTGCTGGAGCACGTCGCCCGCGAGGTCAACATCGAGGCGCTGCCCACCGACATTCCGGATCACATCACCCATGACGTCTCCGAGATGCAGATTGGCGACACCGTGACGCTGGAGGCGGTCCGTCCGCCGGCCGGGGTCACGCTGCTCGACGACCCGGAGACCGTCGTCGCCACCCTCACTCCGCCACGTCTCCAGATTGAGGAGACCGAGGAGATCGAGGAGGAGACCGAGCTCGTCGGCGAGGGCGAGGAGGCCGGCGAGGGCGAGGAAGCCGGCGAGGGCGAGGGCGAGGGCGGCCGCGAAGACGCGGCCGAGTCCGACTCCGAGTAGTCCGCCGACATGCCGCTGTCGGGTCGTCGGAGCGGTGCGCCCGTCGACTGGCTGATCGTCGGCCTGGGCAATCCGGGCAGCCAGTACAAGGGCACGCCCCATAACGTCGGCTTCGAGGTCGCCGAGCGCCTCAACGACCGCTGGGACCTGGGCAAGCCGAAGTCGCGCTACCGAGGGCTGATCACAGAAGGCCGCACCGGTCCCGGCGGGCTCCGAGTCGCCGTCCTCATGCCCCAGACATACATGAACGAGGCGGGCAAGTCGGTCGGCCCCGCCCGCGGTGAACTGAAGGTCGACCTCGACCACCTGCTCGTCATCCACGACGAGATCGATCTGCCGTTCGGTGAGATCCGGGTGCGGCGGGGCGGCGGCCTGGCCGGGCACAACGGTCTGAAGTCCCTGAAGGCGTCGCTGGGCAGCGCTGACTTTTACCGCGTGCGCATCGGCGTCGGGCGGCCGCCGACCACCGATCCCGACCTCGTTGCGGCGTATGTCCTGGGCAAGTTCCGCGAGCCGCGGGCCGACGTGGAGGCGCTCGTCGACCGGGCCGCCGACGCCGCGGAGCAGATGCTGCGTGAGGCGGACGAAGGTCAGAACGGGGCCGCCGGCGGCTCCTAGACTCATCTGTAGTTCCCTCAGATGCTCAGTCCCCTCCTTGCCCATGCCGACGACGACCCGCAGACCGCGGCACTGGCCCGCGAGGGCGGCGAGGCATTCGTCTCCCAGTCTCTGCGGCCCTACCTCATCGCGGCCCTGCTCGACCGCGACGCCGAGCGGCCGGCCGTTGTCGTCGCCGGCGACGATCGCGCCGCCCGCGACCTGGCCGGCGGGCTGAGGACCTGGCTGGAGCCCCGGACCGTCCGCTACTACCCCAGCCGCGGCGTCAACTACGAGTCGCACCTGGCGCCGCCCCCGCACCTCGTAGGCCTCCGCATCGCCGCGCTCGATGCCCTTCTGGAGCATGACGACGGCGCGGCTCCGGTCGTGGTGGTCAGCGCCGTCGCCCTGTCGGAGAAGGTCCCGGACCCGTCGATGCGCCCGCGGCCGTTCTCGCTGCGCAAGGGCGACCTGATCGATCTCAACGAGACCGCCATGGATCTGGTCGCCGCCGGGTACGAGCGGGTCGACCAGGTGGACGACCGAGGCCAGTTCGCGATCCGCGGCGGCCTGCTCGACGTGTTCCCAGCCACCGAGGACCGCGCCGTCCGCGTCGACCTGTTCGGGGACGAGATCGACTCCATGCGCTGGTTCTCGACGTTCACGCAACGCTCCCTGGAGGAGGCCGAGGTCGTCGAAGTGGCGCCGGCCGCCGAGCTGTCCTCCGAGTACCGCGAGCTGGCCGAGATCGCCGCCCTGGAGGACCCCTCCGAGCGCCCGGACATCGCCGAGCTGCTCCCCGTCGATGACTTCCACTCGTTCCTGGAGCTGGCCGGCGGCGGCGCCACCGTGCTGATCGCCGGCAACGAAGACGTCCAGCCGGCGCTGGCGGACCACTGGCAGGATGTCACCGCTGCCTTTCACGACGACGATGCGCACCACCTGTACGTCGCCCCGGACGAAATCATCGGCCAGCTGGACCAGCGCGTGCTCATCCGCCTGTCCAGCATCGACCAGGACCAGGCGTTTGCGTTCCGTGCCCAGGCCGCCGACATCGCCGCCCGGGGCCTCAAGGAGGCCGAGCCGGAGCTGGAGAAGCTCGCGCGGTCGGGCTACCAGACGGTCCTCACCTTCGCCCGCCGCGGCGAGGGCGAGCGCTTCGCCTACAACCTCGGGCGCCTGAAGACGCGCTGGCTGGGCGAGGGGGACGCACCGGCGCCCTCCGCCGGTCAGATCACGATGGCCCACGCCCGGCTCCAGGCCGGCTTCATCGCCCCCCAGTTCCACCTGGCGGTCATCCCCGACCACCGGCTGTTCCAGCGCCGGCGAGCCCCGGAGAAGCCGGGCCGCGAGCGCCGCCGCGGCGTGCTGCGCAGCTTCGCCGACCTGCGCACTGGGGACATCGTCGTCCACGAGGACCACGGGATCGCCCGGTTCGCCGGGTTCGACACCAAGACCGTCGCCGGGGTCACGCGCGACTACCTGTACCTGGAGTACGCCGGATCGGACCGCGTGTTCGTCCCGGTCGACCAGCTGGCCAAGATCAGCCGCTACGTCGGCGGAGGCGGTTCCCACCCGCCGCTGTCCAAGCTGGGCGGCAGCCGCTGGGACACGATCAAGGCCCGGGCCCGCCGCGCCGCTCAGGAGCTGGCCGGCGAGCTGCTCAACCTGTATGCCGAGCGCCGGCGCCGCGAGGGACACGCGTTCCCGCCGGACACCGACTGGCAGATGGAGTTCGAGGGCAACTTCCCGTACACCGAGACCCCGGACCAGCGCGACGCCATCGAGTTCGTCAAGGCCGACATGGAGGCCCCGCGGCCGATGGACCGCCTGATCTGCGGGGACGTCGGCTACGGCAAGACCGAGGTGGCGCTGCGGGCGGCGTTCAAGGCCGCCCAGGATGGGACCCAGGTCATGGTCCTGGCGCCGACCACGATCCTGGCCCAGCAGCACTTCGGCACGTTCTCCGAGCGCCTCAAGGACTACCCGGTGACGATCGAGCACGTGTCCCGGTTCCGGTCGGCGGCCGAGCAGAAGGACGCGATCGCCCGGTTTGCCCAGGGCCAGGTCGACATCCTGATCGGGACCCACCGCCTGTTGTCCCGCGACGTCCGGGCCAAAGAGCTGGGGCTGCTCGTCGTCGACGAGGAGCAGCGCTTCGGGGTCAAGCAGAAGGAGCTGCTGCGCCAGCTCAAGCTCCGTGTCGACGTGATCGCGATGAGCGCCACGCCGATCCCGCGCACGCTGCAGATGTCGCTGGCCGGAGTGCGGGACATCAGCGTCATCGAAACCCCGCCGGAGGGCCGGCGGCCGGTCAAGACGTACGTGGGCGAGTACGACGAGGAGCTGGTGCGGCGCGCGCTGCTGCGCGAGAAGGAGCGCCACGGCCAGGCGTTCTTCCTCCACAACCGGGTGGAGACGATCGAGGAGACGGCGGTCCGCTTGCGCGGACTGTGCCCCGGGCTCAGATTCGAGGTCGCCCACGGCCAGATGGACGAGCACGTGCTGGAAAAGCGGATGCTCAACTTCCTGCGCGGCGACGCGGACGTGCTGGTGTGCACCAGCATCATCGAGTCCGGGATCGACATCCCCCAGGCGAACACGCTGATCGTGGAGCGCGCCGACACGTTCGGGCTGGCCCAGCTGTACCAGATCCGCGGTCGGGTGGGCCGGTCGCGGGAGCGCGCCTACGCGTACCTGCTGTACCCGAGCGCGGCGGCGCTGACCCCGGAGGCTGCCCAGCGGCTGTCGGCTCTGAGCGACTACACCGAGCTCGGCGCCGGGTTCAAGATCGCCATGCGCGACCTGGAGCTCCGCGGCGCGGGCAACCTGCTCGGCGACGAGCAGTCCGGTCACGTGGCCGCGCTCGGCTTCGAGCTGTACATGCAGATGCTCGACGAGGCGGTGGGGGCGATGGAAGACGGCGCCGGTCCGGCCGAGGAGTGGGAGCCGGTCCGCCTGGACGTGAACGTCGACGCCTACGTGCCGTCGGACTACATCCCCTACGAGCAGGCCAAGGTCGACGTCCACCGGCGGATCGCGGGCGCGCGCGAGGTGGCGGACCTGATGGAGCTGCGCGAGGAGCTGGAGGATCGCTTCGGCGAGCTGCCCGACCCGCTGCTCAACCTGATCTCGTTGCAGCAGGCGCGGATCAAGCTGGGGCAGGCCGGCGCCCGCGCCGTGACCGTGCGGGGCGATCGGCTGGCTGTGACGCCGATCGAGCTCGACTCCGTGCGGGCGAAGAAGATCCGGGCCGAGATCCCGGAGGCCCTGTACGAGTCCGGCAAGTCGCAGCTGTCGGTGCGGGTGCCCAAGGATCCGCAGCAGCGGTTCCCGGCCATCGTCCGGGCCGCCGACGTGCTCCTGTCGGTGACGCGCGAGGCGGCGTAGCGCCGGCACTGCGCCGGGGGCCGGGACCGGTTACCCGGGGGCACTCCCCGGCCAGGACCGGTTGACCCGGCGGCGCCGCGCCCCCGACGCCGCCCCGCCCCCAAGGCGGCGCTGCGCCCCCGGCGCCGCCGGAAACCGACGCTCAAGCACGTAGAGCACCCGGGCGGGTGCTCTACGTGCTTAGTCGCGCAAGGCGGCTCTGAGAGCCTTCCGTGACCCCCATGTCCGTCGCATTCCGTCCGTGAAATGCACCCAGCATGAAAGCGGGGCGCGCAAACCTCGTCAACGGGACAATGGTTGAGTGAAGCTCATCAAAGCGCTCGAACCTTTGTCCACCCCGGGTCGGCCGGGCACTTCACAAATACTTAGGTTCACCCCCGGCAAAGGGCCGCTAGTATCGGCCGGGTCGTGAAGAAGACTCGTCGTTCCATCCTGGCGCTCGGCGCCTTTTTTGTGGCCATAGCTCTGGTCGTCGCGGGCTGCGGAAGCAGCGGCGACGTGCCCAGCGGGTCCGTCGCCGTCGTGGCCGGCAACCAGATCACGACCCGCGCCTTCGACCACTGGATGTACGTGGCGGCCCAGGGCCAGGCGGCTCAGTCCCAGGCACAGCAGCCGGTGATCGTGCCCGAGGACCCGCCGAACTTCCCCAAGTGCATCTCGCAGGTCCGGGCGGAGATCCCCCAGCTGCGCAAGACCGCCGAGAAGACGCTGAAGGCGGACTGCCAGCAGCTGTTCACGTCGCTGTCCGGCCAGGTCATGGACTTCCTGATCAAGGCCTACTGGTACCAGGCTGACGCCCACAAGCTGGGGATCAAGATGACCAACGCCCAGGTTGACGCGGCGCTCACCAAGGCCAAGAAGACCCAGTTCCCGACCGAGGCCCAGTACCAGTCGTTCCTCAAGCAGAGCGGCCAGACCCCGCAGGACATCCTGTTCCGCGTCCGGGTCAACCAGATCTTCACCAAGCTGACCGCGCGTCACAACACGACGGTGACGCCGGCCCTGATCGCCGCCTACTACAACGCTCACAAGTCCCAGTTCGGGACGCCGCAGCAGCGTGACATGCGGATCGTGCTGACCAAGAGCTCCGCCGAAGCCGCGGCGGCCCGCAAGGCACTGCAATCCGGCCAGAGCTGGAAGGTCGTGGCCAAGAAGTACTCGAGCGACCCGACCACCAAGAACAACGGTGGGCTGCTCTCAGGCGTCACCGCCGGACAGCAGGACGCCGCTCTGTCCAAGGCCGCGTTCGCCGCCCCGGTCAACAAGCTGCTCGGGCCGGTCAAGGGCCAGTTCGGCTACTACGTGCTGGAGGTGACCAAGATCACCCCGGCCAACCAGCGTTCGCTGTCGCAGGTGACGCCCACGATCAAGCAGACGCTCACCCAGCAGCTGCAGACCCAGGCTCAGACGTCGATCGACCAGCAAGCCGCCAAGGACTGGAAGAGCCAGACCAAGTGCGCGGCTCGGTACGCGATGGCCGACTGCAGCGGCTACAAGGCGCCCAAGTCGTCCAGCAGTAATCAGACCCCAGCTCCCTGATCGTGGACGGCCACGACGCCGCCCGCCCACTCACTGAGCTAGATGCGATCACCCGGCGGCTGCGCCGGGAGTGCCCCTGGGACCGTGAGCAGGACGAGCGCTCGATCGTCCCCCACACGGTCGAGGAGGCCTACGAGCTGGCCGACGCCGCCGAACGGCGCGACGACGCCAAGCTGCTCGACGAGCTCGGCGACGTCCTGTTTCAGGTCCACTTCCTCTCCCTTCTGCTGGAGGAGCGGGGCGCGGGGGATCTGGCCCAGGTGGCCGAGCACGTGACCCAGAAGCTCATCCGGCGCCACCCCCACATCTTCGGCGAGACCGAGGTGCGCGACGCCTCCGACGTGCTGCGCAACTGGGACGCGATCAAGCGCGACGAGCCGGGCCGGGAGCCCGGCGTGTTCGGCGAGGTCCCGGAGAACCTGCCGGCTCTCCTGCACGCCCGCAAGCTCCAGCGCCGGGTGGCCTCGAGCGGTTTCGACGTGATCGACGCCGACGGCGCGCTCCAGACGGTGCGAGACCAGACCGGGCAGGTGCAGGCCGCCGGCACCGAACAGGAGCGCTTCGACGCCATGGGCGACCTGCTGTTTGCGGCCGTCAACGCGGCCCGCAAGCTGAAGGTCGATCCCGAGCTGGCGCTGCGCGCGGCCTCGGGTCGATTCCGAGAGCGGGTGACCGTCGCGGGCGATCTCGCTGCATCCGAGGGCAGAAGCTGGGACGATCTCCCGCCTGAAGAGCAGCTTGCCTACTACGCCCGGGCCAGCCTGAGCCAAGGAGACCGTCACCCCACATGAGCCAGATCGAGCACGTCCACGCCCGCCAGATTCTTGACAGCCGCGGCAATCCCACCGTGGAGGTCGAGCTCAGCCTGCGCTCGGGAGCCTGGGGTCGGGCGGCGGTGCCCTCCGGCGCGTCGACCGGGGAGTTCGAGGCCGCCGAGTTGCGCGACGGCGGCTCGGAATGGATGGGCAAGGGCGTCAGCAAGGCCGTCGAGAATGTCAACGGCGAGATCGCCACCGCGGTCCACGGCCAGGACGCGTCCGGGCAGGCCGCGCTCGACCGGATGCTGGTCGCCCTCGACGGGACCCCCAACAAGTCCCGGCTCGGCGCCAATGCGACGCTTGCCGTGTCGCTGGCCGCGGCCCAGGCCGCCGCTGCCGAGGAGCGCCTGCCGCTCTGGCGCTACCTGGGCGGGGAGACGGCCCATATCCTCCCGGTGCCGATGATGAACGTGCTCAACGGCGGCGCCCACGCGGACAACGCCGTCGACTTCCAGGAGTTCATGATCGTCCCCGTCGGGGCGGAGTCGTTCACCGAGGCGCTGCGGATGGGGTCCGAGGTCTTCCACAACCTGAAGCGGACGCTCCACGAGGACGGCCACGGCACGTCGGTCGGCGACGAGGGCGGGTTCGCGCCGGACTTCCAGTCCAACGAGCAGGCCCTGGAGGCGCTGATGGTGGGCATCCGGGCGGCCGGGTACGAACCCGGCGAGCAAGTGGCGATCGCCCTGGACCCGGCCGTCTCCGAGCTCCACAACCCGGAGCAGGGCTACGTGCTGGAGCACGAGGGCCGGACGCTGAACGCCGAGGAGCTGACCGGCTACTGGGCCGACCTGTGCGGGCGCTTCCCCATCATCTCGATCGAGGACGGGATGGACGAGGAGGATTGGGACGGCTGGTCCACCCTGACCCAGCGACTGGGCAAGAACATCCAGTTGGTCGGCGACGACATCTTCGTCACCAACACCCAGCGGCTCAAGCGCGGGATCGATTCCGGGGTGGCCAACGCGATCCTGATCAAGGTCAACCAGATCGGCACCCTGACCGAGACGTTTGCGGCGATCCGCATGGCGAAGGAGGCCGGCTATGCGGCGGTCATGTCCCACCGCTCCGGGGAGACCGAGGACGTGACGATCGCCGACCTGGCCGTGGCCACCGGGTGCGGGCAGATCAAGACCGGCGCCCCCTCACGCACCGACCGCGTCGCCAAGTACAACCAGTTGCTGCGGATCGAGGAGGCGCTCGGTCCGGAGGCGACCTACCCGGGCCGGAGTGCGTTCCGTCGCTGACGGACTGCAAGGCCCCGTGCGGAAGGAAGGAGCGGGCCGCCGTCGAACGAAGGGGCGGAGAGATGCCGTCCTCCCGCTCCGCAGCCGCTGCCACAAAACGCCAGCCCCGTCCGTCCCCGCGCCGCCGGCCGCGCGTCGTGTCGCGCTCGCCCAGGCTGCGGGTGCGCTGGGAGCGAGTGGGACGCATCGGCCTGCTCGTCGTGCTGGCCGTGGTGGTCGGGCTGTACGTGGAGCACACCCTCTCGTACCTGTCGACCCGGGCGCAGAACGATCAGCAGGAGGCGATCGTCCAGTCGCTGACCCGGCAGAACGACCAGCTGCGCCGGGAGCAGAAGTCGCTCAACAACCCGGCCACGATCGTTCGCGACGCCCGCGGTCTGGGGATGGTGCGCCCCGGCGAGCGGCCGTACGTGATCATGGGCTCGCACTGAGCGCCCGAGGGGCGGGGCGGTGAGCGCCGGCCGCGTCCGCTACGAGGACCTGATCGGCCTGTGGCAGGACGGCCAGCGCCGGATGGACCGCGCCGAGCCGGCCGACCGGGCGGCCATGGAGCGGGTCGCGGAGGCCCTCGTGGCCGAGCTGCGCCGGCGGCTGGGGGGACCGTTCACCGTCCAGGAGCTGGCTCAGCTGTGGGTGGAGCAGGGAACCGACTGGTGCTTTGACATTGCGGTCCGGATCGCGCCGGCGCGGCCGGCCGCCTGGGACATGCCGACCGTGGCCGGCGCCGCCTTCGCCCGGTACGCCCGCGAGGCGATCGACTACACGACGGGGCGACGGACCGCCGAGCAGTAGCCCGGCGGCCAGTCGTGAGCTTGATATGTGACCGGGTGGGGTGGGCTACTCGTCGTCGTCGTTGTCGGAGGTGCCGGCGCGGCGGATCACGATCTGATCCTCCTCGATGGCGACCTCGACGGGACGGTGCCCGGCCCAATACTCGGCGTAGATGGGATCGTCCTGCACGGCCGGGTCGAGCCAGAGCCCGTATCCCTCTTCGCCGTGGTCGAACGTTGCCTCCAGCGGGCCGGTCGACCTGCGCCGGCTCCGGCTCCGCCCTCCGCGGCGGCTGCGACGACGACGAGACGGCTTCTCGGCCTCCTCGTCCTCGTCGTCCTCGTCCTCCTCATCGGTCTGCTCCGCGGCGGCGGCGTCAAGCTCGGCGGCTATCAGCGCGTCGTCCTCGGCTCGCAGGTCGATGTCCTCGTCGTACTCGGCCACGGCTGCGGCGCCATCGGCGTCGTCCCCGGCGTCGAGCTGCTGCTCGCGCTTGAAGGCCTGGATTTGTTGAACGGTGACGTCGAGCTGATGGGCGATCCAGGCGTCGGTCCGCCCTTGGCGGACCCAGGCGCGGATGCGGTTCAACTCAGGTCTGAGTGATCGGCGTGCCATAACTAGACGCGCAGACTAGTACAGGTGTCGGTTGGAGGCCCCGATACCCGTGCAAATCCTGGGCGTTTGGTTGAAACTTCAAAAGCACGACGGGTATCCTCATTCGAGGGCAGGCGTTGCGCTACGCGTGGTAAGGCGTGGCCCAACGCACCCGTTTTTCCTAGCGGCCGAAATTGCAGGGAGGCGACGATGCTGGTTCTTACCCGCAAGTCCAATCAGAGCATCATGATCGGGGACGACATAGAGGTTTCGGTCCTGGCGATCATGGGTGAGAAGGTGCGGATCGGAATCCAGGCCCCGCGGGACATCCCGGTGTTCCGCAAGGAGGTCTACATCGAGATTCAGGAGGAGGGGGCCGAGGAGTCCAAGGGCGCGCGCGAGGAGGTCGACGCGGCGCTGCGCAGTCTCGGCGACGCGCCGGGCGGCGAGTAGCCCGGGGGACCGACCCGGCCCGCCGGCCGTAGCGGCAGGGGCGCGTCAGGCCAGCAGCAGGTACAGCGTCTCAAACATCGCCGCGGTCACCAGGACCGCGGTGAGGATCAGCGAGAGCACGAGCATCCAGTAGCGCAGCGAGCTGCGCTTCTGCTCGCGGGCGTGCGTGCGCTTCCGCGAGCGGCGCACGGCCTGTTTGCGGAGCGACTCCCGCCGGGTCCGGTCGAGCTGGGCCTCGTGCCGGAAATCCTGTTCCAGCTGGGCGAGGCTCTGGCGCATCTTCATGGCCATAGGCCCGGCGAGCGTACCACCGCTGCACGAAATCGTGCAGGGCCGCACGGGGGGCCGTGGGGGATTCCTGGGTCCATGTCCCAGTTATCGCCCAAGGCCCCCAACAGCCCTGTATCTAGGCGACCTTCACCCCGTCGTAGACCTGCACGAAGTGCAGATAGTTGTTGGCGATCTGCGAGGCGGCGGCGCTGCGCTCCAGCCCCTGGTCCAGGAACGCCTTGAGCGGGTCCCACCAGATGGAGCGCCCGATGGCGAAGCCGATGAAGCCCTCGACGGGCGCGGCGGTCCGCAGCCAGTGCTCCACCTTCTCGGTGGAGGCGCCGCGGCCGAGGAGCACGCACTTGACGTTCTCCCGCCCGGTGCCGGCCCGGGTCTGCTCGGCCAGCATGTCGGCGTCAGACTGCTCGTCCACGCCCTCGATCTTCCACACGTCGACCTCGATGCCGGCGTTCTGGCAGTCCTCGATGGCGCGGCGCATGAGCTCCGGCCGCAGCTCGGCGTCGTAGCGGTCCGAGTCGCCGCCGACCGAGGCCAGCTGAGCCTCGGTGGCCGGTACCAGCAGCTCGAACAGGAACTTGCGGTCGTGCGCGTGCAGCCAGTCGGCCAGCTCCTTGAGGCGCGCGAGCTGGCGCCGGTTCATCTCGGTGTCCGGATCGTCCGAGTTGTAGCGGACGAGGACCTTGGAGAAGTCCGGGTCGAACCGCTCGATGTGGGCGCCGAAATCGGCCCCGTACTCGAAGTCGAACT
>JBPYFQ010000048.1:0-2696 GCA_051985625.1 Solirubrobacteraceae bacterium | reverse complement strand
CGCTCGGTATCCAGCAGAAGCTCGTCGCCCGTGTCCAGGACCCGGACGTCGCCGAGCATCTTGCCCTTCGGCGTCAGGAACGCGGCGTAGCACCCGCGCCCGGGCTCCAGCGCCTCGATGTCGTTGGAGACCTGACCCTGGAGAAACGACTTGGCCTCCGCGCCGCTGAGGGCGAGCTTGCCGCGCTCGGAGCGGTCGAGCATCCCGCACCCCTCGGTGGCCGCGCGGTATTCGGAGTCAGACAGGGTCAGCGAGGTCACTACACAAAGGATAGGAGGGCCGAGTGGGCGCCCCGGGAGTCGGTGCCTCCAAAAGTTCAAGCTCCTGCTCGCCGCAACCGAGATTTAGGGCTACCATAACTTGCATGAGCGCCACGTCGGATCCCGCCGCCCTCCGCTCCTCCGCCGTCGAGGACTACACGAAGGCGATTTACGCGCTGGAGGCCCGTGACGGGGAGCCGGTCAGCACCAACGCGCTGGCCGAGCGGCTGGGCGTCACCCCGGCGTCGGCGTCCGGGATGGTCAAGCGCCTGGTGGAGCTCGGCCTGGTCACCCATCGTCCGTATCACGGGGTTCACCTGACAGAGGCCGGGCGCCGCGTCGCGCTGGAGGTCATCCGCCACCACCGGCTGCTGGAGCTCTACCTCGTCGAGAGCCTGGGCGTTCCGTGGGACCGGGTCCACCAGGAGGCCGAGGTCCTCGAGCACGTCCTGTCCGAGGAGCTGGAGGAGCTGATCGCGGCCAAGCTCGGCGACCCCACCCATGACCCCCACGGCGACCCGATCCCCTCACGCGAGCTGACCATCGAGGAGGCGCGGACCGAGAGCCTGCAGTCGCTCCAGGCGGGCGACCAGGGGACGTTCACCCGCGTCTCGGACGCCGATCCGGAGATGCTGCGGTACCTGGCCGAGCGCGGGATCGCCCCCGGCGATCCGCTGGAGGTGGTGGATCGCCAGCCGTTCGGCGGTCCGCTGTTCGTGCGCTTCGGCTCCGACGTGCACACGCTCGGCGGCGAGCTGGCCCGCGCGATGCGGGTGGAGCTGGCGCCGGCCGACCCCGGGAGGCCGGCGTGAGGGCCGAGCCGACCTTCGAGCCCGCTTTCGAGACCGCCACCGCCGACGGCCCGGCCGTCGCCGTCCCCGACGCCGGCACCGCGCATCTCACCCCGCTGCAGCGCCAGCTGCAGGGCGGCCGGCTCCGGGTCACCCTGTCCATGCTCGGTCCCGCGTTCGTCGCCGCCGTCGCCTACGTCGACCCGGGGAACTTCGCCACCAACCTGCAGGGCGGCGCCCGGTTCGGCTACGAGATGCTGTGGGTGGTGCTGGCGGCCAACCTCATGGCCATGCTCGTCCAATACCTGTCGGCCAAGCTGGGGATCGCCACCGACCGCAGCCTGCCCGAGCTGTGCCGCGAGCGGTTCCCGCGGTGGGGGAGCCGGGGGCTGTGGGTCCAGGCCGAGGTCATGGCGATGGCGACCGACGTCGCGGAGTTCCTGGGCGCCGCGATCGGCCTCAATCTGCTGTTCGGGGTGCCGCTGCTGATCGCCGGGCTGCTGACCGGCGTGATCGCGTTCGCCATCCTGGGCCTCCAGCGCCGCGGGCTGCGCAGCTTTGAGCTGGCCATCGCCGCGCTGCTGGGGATCGTGTTCCTCGGCTTCCTGTACGAGACGCTCCACATCGGCCCGTCGGCCCACCTGGCACTGGATGGCTTCGTGCCGCACCTGAGCGGGTCGACCGCGGTTTACGTGGCGGTGGGGATCATCGGCGCCACCGTCATGCCCCACGTCATCTACCTGCACTCGGCGCTGACCAACGGGCGGGTCGACGCGCGCAACGACGGCGAGCGCCGCCAGGTGCTGCGGTTCGAGCGGCTCGACATCGTCATCGCCCTGGGCGTGGCCGGGATCATCAACCTGGCCATGCTGGCCGTGTTCGCCAAGCTGTTCCACACCCCCGAGCTGTCCGGGCTGTCCACCATCCAGGGCGCCCATGCCGAGATCGGACGCCTGGTGGGCGGCGGCGCTGCGCTGGCGTTCGCGGTGGCGCTGCTGGCCTCCGGCGCGTCCTCGTCGAGCGTGGGGACGTATGCCGGACAGGTCGTCATGGCCGGCTTCATCGGGGCGCGGATCCCGATGGTTCTGCGCCGCACGGTCACCATGCTCCCGGCGCTGGTCATCCTCGCCGTGCATGTCAGCGCCACCGATGCGCTGGTGCTCAGCCAGGTGGTGCTCTCGTTCGGGATCCCGTTCGCGCTGGTCCCGCTGGTGGTGTTGACCGGCCGGCGCGACGTGATGGGCGCCCATGTCAATGGGCGGCTGCTCAGCACCGGCGCCTACGCGGTCGCCGCAGGCATCACCGCGATCAACCTGTTCGCCCTCTACCAGCAGTTCTTCGGCTGAGCCGGGTACGCTTGCCAGCGATGTCGCTCGTCACTGACTTCGATGAGATCGTAGCCCCGCTCCCGGACGACTGGACCGACCTGGAGCTCGACCTGCGGATCTTCGACGAGAGCCGCTACGTCGACGCGGCGATCATGCTGGTGAGCTGCAACGCGCAGCCCAACTCGCGCTCTGACTGGCACTGGCACCTGCTCGTCGCCCACCGGTTCGGCCACGCCGCCTCCGTGCCGGCCGTCCATCTGGCCCTCCAGCTGCTCGACCACGCCGGCATCGAGGGCGAGCTGGCCCTGCGCGAGGTC
>JBPYFQ010000047.1:0-11640 GCA_051985625.1 Solirubrobacteraceae bacterium | reverse complement strand
CGGATCCGGACGCGCCTGGAGCAGGAGATGGACGGCGCGGCGCCGACCGGCTTCTCGCCCCGCCGGGTGGACGGCGAGGTCTGGTTCGCCCAGACGTTCGCGTCCTGCCTCGGCTCGGCCTAGTCGATCAGCCGTTTCTCCAGGCGCCACACGGCCAGGCGCCACATGACGAGGGCGAAACCGAGCAGCCAGGCCAGGTGGCCGAGGTCGGCTATCGAGTACACGCCCAGGGACACGTCGCGTACCAGTGCGACGCAGTGATAGAGCGGGTTGAGGCGGGCGATGAAGTGCAGGACCGGGGGAAGGGTGGAGATGGGGAAGAAGGTCCCCGCCACCAGGAACATCGGCGTCAGCACGGCGCTGGTGACGTAGTTGAAATTGTCGATCGTCTTGGCCACGGCGGCGATGAGCACGCCGAAGGCGGCGAAGCCGAACCCGGTCAGGATCCCGATCGGTATCACCAGGAGCATCCCGGGGTTCGGCCCCAGACCGAATGCCAGCCCGACCACCAGCGGCGCCAGCCCATAGACGCCGGCCCGGACCGAGATCCACAGAATCTCGGCGGTCACGAGCTCCTCGACATCGACCGGCGCTGCCAGCAGCGCGTCATAGGTGCGCTGGAACTGCCAGCGGATGAACGTGTTGAACATCCCCGGGAACGCGGACGAGAACAGGACCGCCGTCGCCACCACGCCGGTGGCGACGTACTGCACGTACCGGACGTGGCCGAGGTGGGAGATGAGCGATCCCAGTCCCAGCCCAAACGCCAGCAGATAGATCGTCGGCTGGACGATTGAGGAGAAGGTCGTTGCCTTCCAGTAACGCCGGAACAGGACGATGTCCCGCATCATCACCCCGGCCAGGGCGGCCGGTTCCAGGCGGCGCACGCGCCGCGGCACGCGTGCGGGCGAGATCTGCGGACGCTGCCGGCGCTCCTCCACGGTGCTCATTCGATGTCCTGCCCGGTCAGCGCCACGAACGCGTCCTCCAGGTTGGCCGGCCGCCGGACGCCGTCCGGCGCGTCGCCGTTGAGTCGCTCGGCCTCCAGAAGCGCCACCGCCGGGCCGCTGCGCCGGTGGCGCCAGCCGCGTTCGATCGCCAGCGATTCCAGCTCGGCGAGCTCGCCCGGCGGCCCGTACACCTCCAGGACCTCGCGTCCGGCGTGGGCGGCGATCAGCTCGGCCGGCGTGCCCTGGGCGATGATCTTCCCCGCCGACATGACCGCCACGGTATCGGCGAGCCGCTCGGCCTCCTCGATGTAATGGGTGGACATCAGCACGGTGACCCCGTCGGCGCGAAGCTGGTCGATCAGCGACCACAGCTCCTGGCGCACCTGGGGATCGAGGCCCACCGTGGGCTCGTCGAGCAGCACCAGCCGCGGGCGGTGGATCAGCCCGCGGGCCACCAGCAGCCGGCGGCGCATCCCGCCGGACAGCTCACGGACGATCGTGTCGGCCCGGTGCTGCAGGTTGGCGATCCCCAGCGCCCGATCGACCGCGGCGGCGCGCTCGCTGCGGGGTACCCGGTACAGCCGCGCGAACACGCCGAGGATCTGCCGGCAGGTCAGCTCCACGTCGAGGTTGTCCTGCTGGGGGACGACGCCCATCGCCATCCGCGCCTGCTTGGACTCGCCCGGCAGCTCGAAGCCGAGCACCTCGATGGTGCCCTCGTCGGCGAGCGTCTGGGCGGTGAGCATCCGCATCGTCGTCGACTTGCCGGCGCCGTTGGGGCCGAGCAGCCCGAAGCAGATGCCAGGTGCGACGCTCAGGTCAAGGCCGGCGACGGCGACGATCTCGCCAAAGCGCTTCACGACGCCGCTCAGCTCGATCGATCCCCTCGCCTCCACGTCACCTGAGCATAGAGCGGCCGGTGAGGGGTGCAGCGGCCGGTGAGGGGTGCAGCGGCCGGGGAGCGGCGGGGTGCGGTGGAGCGGCCGGGGAGCGGCCGCCCCAACGCCGGCTCAGCCGGGAGCGCCGGGCATCCGGAACATCTGGGCCAGCTGAGCGGCCGCCATGATGTCGCCGGCCAATTGGATGCGGCCCTTGAAGTAGGCCGACATCGGGTCGGAGTTGCCGCTGACGAGACGCAGGAACTCGACCCCGTCCAGCGTGATCGTCAGCCTCGGGTTCTCGCCGCTCGGCTCCCGCGAGGTGCGCGCCCGGCCGTTGTCCACGTACAGGTGGTAGGTGTCGACGCCGTCGTCGGGCCCCCCGGTGATGCACCAGCGGATCGTCGTGCGCAGCCCGCGGGCCCGCCCGGTGTCCAGTTGCTTGGGCATCTGCCAGAAGATCCCGTCCAGCAGAGGCCGCCGCGCCGGGGAGCGCATCACCTGCGCCAACCGCTCCGGCGGGGCGTCACGGACGAGCTTGGTGAACCCGTCGGCGAGTTGGGTCGGGGCGTCGGAGGCCAGACGCCTCATCTGGTCCAGAGCGCGCTGCGGATCGAAGCCGAAGTACGACATTCCCCTGACGGTACTAGCAGCCGGGGTGCGTCTACGCTTCACGGGCCGGGCGGTTAGCTCAGTTGGTAGAGCACGTGCCTTACAAGCACGGGGTCGGCGGTTCGAGCCCGTCACCGCCCAGTGCCGCTGCCCGCCGCCGCCGTGTTGCGCGCGCCGCGCGCCGTCCCCGCCGTGTTGCGCCGCCGCCCCGCCGTGTTGCGCCGCCGCCCCCGCCGTGTTGCGCCGGCGTTTATGATCGGTTGGCCGATCCGGCCTCGGGCGGCCGGCGGCGCGTCAGATATGACTGGACCGGGGACCGAGGCGGGCACTTCAGCACCGCGGCCGACCGCGGCACGGTGGCTGTCGGCCGAGGATCGGAGCATCCTGGCCCTGGAGACGGAAACCGTGGCCGGGCACACGTGCAAGGTGGTCACGCTGGCCGATCGAATCGATGTCACGCAGTTGCGAGCGTCGATCGCCGAGCGGCTGCCGGGCGTCGTCCCGTTGCACCTGCGCCTGGAGACCGTGGACGGGCGGCCGTGCTGGGCCGAGGAGCCAACCGTGGATCTCGCCGCGCACGTGGTCGCCGCCGCCGAGCCCGAGCCGGTCGACGAGGCCGGGCTCAGGGCGGTCGTCGCTCGCGCGTTCGAGCAGCGGCTGGACCGCTCGCGGCCGCTCTGGCGGATGGACGTCATCCCGCGCCTGCAGGGCGGTGGCAGCGCCGTGATCTGGCGGCTGCATCACGCGGTGGCGGACGGGTTGACGTTCATGCGCATCGCGCAGGCCGTCCTGTGGGATGAGCCTGCCGCCGAGCGCAAGCCGGCCGCGGTGCGGCAGCACGGGGGGGTCGGGCACCACGGCGGCCACCGGCTGGACGCGCTCGGGGCGATGGCACGGGAGGTCCCGCACCCCTGGCACCGCACGCCCTTCAACGGGCACATCGACGCCCGGCGAGCGGTGGCGTTCGCCACGGTGGATCTGGACGCGCTGCGCCAGGCGGCACGGGCGACCGACCGTGCGACCGTCAACGATGCCGTGCTCACCGTGGTCTCCGGCGGGCTCCGGCGGTGGCTGGAGTCGATGCACGGTCGGCTCGGCCCGATCCGCGTCAAGGTTCCCGTCAGCCTCCATCACGCCTCGGACGCGGAGGAGCAGGACGAGTCCGCCAACCGCGACTCGTTCTTCTGTCTCGACCTCCCGCTGGGACCGGAAGACCCGTTGGAGCGACTGCGCGAGGTGCACCGGTCCACCCGCGTGCGCAAGGACTGTCACGACGCCGAGCACCTCGACGCGCTCATGATTCGCCTCGGCCACGTCCCGCGCCTGCGGAGCTTCGCCGAGCGCGTCCTGGCCCATCCGCGGTCATTCGCGCTGAACGTGTCGAACGTCCCCGGCCCGCGGCGTCCGATCTCGGTCATGGGCGTTTCCGTCCAGTCGCTTCATTCGCTTGCCGAGATTCGCGAGCACCATGCGCTGCGGATCGCGGTGATCTCGCTCGCCGGGCGGCTGCACTTCGGGGTGACGTCGGATCCGACCCTGGTGTCCGACGTCGACCGCCTGGCCGACGACATCCAGGTCGAGGCCGGCGCGCTGGTGGCGGCGGCCGACCGGGCGGCGCCGGCGGCCGGAGCCGGCAAGTGACTCGGGGCTGGTCGCCCCGTGGTCAGGCCACGGGCCGGGGCGCCGCGCTGGGGCTGTCGGCCACGGCGGTGCGGAGCAACTCCACACCGTCCGGGGTGAGCCGGTGACGGACCAGCCGGCCGCCCTGCTCGCTCAGCGCGCCGGCCATCGCGTCGACGTCGCCGGAAGAGGCCATGAGCACGATCGCCGACGAACCCTCCGGAACCTCGGCCCGCAGCTCATCGAACAGCGCGCTGCGCAGGCGCGGACCGGAATGCTCTTCGCTCACGCCGCCCGCGATCCCGCCGCCGACGAACCCGACCGCCAGGCCCAGCGGGCCGAACAGGAGGCCAACGGCCGCGCCGCCCACGGCTCCCTCGGCGGTCCGGGGCCCGATGAACGCCTCGTCATCGTCGGCGTTCACATAGTGGCCGGCGAACGTTCCCCGGACGACCATCCGGTCACGTCCGTGGTGTTCGACGAAGGCCACCTCGCGGGCCCATGGCTCGGCCGACGCCTGGCCGGCGACGCTGCCATACGCGCGTTCGGCGCCTCGGTGTGCTTGAACACCAGGAGCGCGAAGTCAGTGTCGCCGGTGGCCACGCCTGCGACGTTACGGCCCCGCGACGGCGGCCGCGTCCTCCAAAACAGGTGATTCCCGCCCTACCTGTGGGCGTCGGGCCGGCGCGCGATGACGCGGTCGACCTCGACAGCCTCGCCGGTGCGCGTGTCCGAGTAGACGACGATCACGGTCGGCGGGCCGCCGAACCACGAACTTGCCCCGCCCTCGCCGACGTACTCAGCCGCTCGCCGGGTGCCGTCCTGGCCGACCACCCAGACCGCCTGCCCCTTGTGAAACCGAGTGTCCCCGATATCGGTCATGCTGAGCACAGCTTACGGCCCGCGGGCCGGCCTCGGGAAGGAACCACGGGCCCCGGGGTCTTGGTTGGTGAACGGCGAACACCATGAATCGGGAGCTCAGGATGAACATCACGAAACGCACGATGCCGGCCGTGGCCGCCGCGGTGGCGCTCGCCGGAGCGTTGGCTGCTGCCGGATGCGGCAGCAGCAGCAGCACGAAGACAGCCTCGGCCGTGTCGTCAGCTGCGTCGTCGGCGGCGTCGACGGCGTCGAACGCCGCGGCCTCGGCGACGGTCGTCAAGGTGACGCACGGCAGCGCTGGCGCGTACCTGACCGACGGCTCGGGGCGGGCGCTGTACCTGTTCGTGGCCGACCACAACGGCAAGTCCAGTTGCTCGGGCGCCTGCGCCGCCGCATGGCCGCCGCTGACGACGAAGGGCACGCCGAAGGGGTCCAGTACGTCGGCCAAGCTGACCACGATCACACGCTCCGACGGCACCAAGCAGGTGGTCTACAACGGCCATCCGCTCTACCGCTTCGCGGGCGATACCCGTGCCGGCTCCACCAGCGGCCAGGGCAGCTCGGCCTTCGGCGCCAAGTGGTGGCTGGTCACCCCGGCCGGCGCGGCGATCACCTCCGCGGCCCCATCGAGCAGCAGCAGCAGCGTCGCGGGGTACTGATCCACCTCGTCGTCGTCCGGCGGTAGGCCGGCCGGCGCGTCACTCCGCGCAGCCCGTCGCCTGCCCCTGCGCCGTGACTCCAAACACGGCCTACGGGTCAGGCGACGGGCGGCGCTGCTGCTCCCCCTCGGCGCAGCTTCTGACCGACACGTCGGCGGGCGACGGTTCCCTCGCCGCCCGCCTCAGATGTCATTGCCCCCGGGTACCTCCTCGCTCATTTGCCGCACCGTCTCGAGCTCCAGCGCCCCCAGGAGCTCGGGATGGTGATGTGCGAGATGTGTCTGTGCCGCATCGAAGAGCTGCCCCACACGATCGCCCGCGAGTTGCGCCCCGCACTCGCATCGGGCGATCCTGCTGTGCTCTTCGCTGATCGAATTCATGCTTTCGTTCATTGTGCGGCTGATCTGCGGTCCAATCCGCCGGCCCGGTGTACTGGTCCGCTGCGTGATGACCACGCACCGGAAACTTGTCATTGCGGCGTTGGCACAACGTTTCCACAACGTTGCCAACGATCTGGGTGGCCCGTAGCGCTCGGGTGGACGGGGCCGGCCCGCCGCTGCCAGGCAGCCAAACCCAACCGGCGCAACGTTGCACCGGAGTTCGGTACAAAGCCAGATGTGATGCGAGGCTTTGTCCTGACCGTGCTTACCGCGGCCGTCATCGCCCTCGGCGCGGCCCTACCCGGATCGGCCGCCGCCATGCCGCCGACGGTGTTCAACCCAGTCGTCGAGGCCGAGAACTTCTCCATCACCCAGCAGCGCCAGGCGATCTACGACACGCCCCAGTACCAGACGCAGCTGGCGATCGACAGCCAGGCGAGCACCGAGCAGGCGCTGGCCACCGAGGCGGCCGACCCGGGCCGGTTCTACACCGACGACCTGTGCTGGAACCTTGGCAACGGCTGCGCGGGTGACATCCGCCTGTACAACTGGGCGGCTAACGGGTACGGGATCGTGCGCCCGGTGCTGTTCACCGCCCGGGACGGAGCCACGATCTCCGGGCACGTCTGGGCCACGGTGGCCGGGCCGGCGCACCGCCCCGGGATCGTGATCACCAACGGATCGGTCCAGGCCGACGAGGAGATGTACTGGTACGCCGCCCAGACGCTGGCCAAGGCCGGCTACGTCGTGCTCACGTTCGACCCGCAGGGTCAGGGGCAGTCCGACACCTTCGGCCAGGCCCCGGATCAGAACGAGGGCGTGCCGGCCCAGACCGACGGCCGCCCGTTCTACGACGGCACCGAGGACGCGATCGACTTCCTGACGTCGACGCCGAGCCACCCGTACCAGCCGGTGCCGAGCTGCAGCACCGCGACGAGTCACGCGGCCAAGCAGAACGCCCGGGTGGCGGCCGGCCTCGATTCCGGCTTCGATCCGTTCTGGCAGCTGCTCAACCCGGCCGAGATCGGCCTGGTCGGCCACTCCTACGGGGCCGCCGGCGTCTCGTATATCGCCCAGTGGGATCCGCGGGTCAAGGCCATGGTGGCGCTCGACAACCTCGGCGGCCCGGGCCCGAAGGCCGGGGCAGTCCCCGGGAGCGGGCCCTCGCCGCAGGGGTCGATCGGCGAGGCCGGCTGCCCGGCCGCGCCACGCGACCGGACGACGGTGCCGATCACCAAGCCGGCGCTGGGCATCTCGGCCGACTACGGGTTGCCGCCGACGCCCAACACCTCCCTGCCGGATCCCAGGTTCAAGGAGCAGGAGTCGGTGGCCTATTCCCGGGCCCGCGTCGACTCCGGCGAGATCGTCATCCGCGGCGGCTCGCACCTGGACTTCAGCTTCATTCCCAACCAGGCGTTCGGCGCCTCGCTCCGCGGCGCGGACGTCACGGACTGGTACACGACCGCGTGGTTCGACAAGTACCTCAAGCACCAGGGGGCGGCCGATGCCGCGCTCTTGAGCGACCGCTGGCGCGCCGATCCGGTCGAGGCGCATGTCGACCCCAACCACGACCCCAACGCGTTCTCCTTCTACTACTACTCGCGGCTGGACATCCACCGGGCGAACGGCCGCGTGTGGGACTGCGAGGACCTGCGCGACGGCTGCCCGGGCACGGTCCCGGCCGGCGCCGACGGCTGGCACGGCGACTACTCCTACATCGGCATCGACACCTCGCCGGACTCCGTCTCCGGTCCCGGGTCGGCGCTGCGGACGTCGAGCTCGTTGCGCGCGTGCGCGCACGCGCGCAAGGTCCGCGTCGCGCTCCGGCGCTCTCGCCGCCGGCGCATCACGCGCGCGCGGGTGTACGTCGATCGGCGCCTGGTGCTGACCCGGCGAGGGCGATCTCTGCGCTCGGTGACGCTTCCCGCCCTGCCCGGCGATCGGCGTCATCGGATCCGCGTCTACGAGTACAGCGGGCACCGTCTGGTGCGGGTCGCCCGCATGCAGGGGTTCGGCTGTGTGCGCCGCTGACCCGGTGACCGCCGCTCCCTACACTCAGTCGCATGAGCTTCGTGCGGGCAGGTCGCTTTGGCAACGGGCGCACGGACCCGCTGGCCAGGGCCCTCGGCATGCAGGTGGAGGAGCGCCGCGCCACCCGATCCGGCGTCGTCTGCTCCGGCACGCTGGCTTGTCCGCGCTGCGATGCTCCGGTGGCCGCCGGCGAGCGCGGGCTGACGCTCACCGAGGATCTCGCCTGCCCGTTCTGCGCCCACCGGGACGGGGTCCGCGCGTTCCTGTCGCTCGAGCCTCCGACGCGGCCGGCGCGGGTGGTCGTCCGGGTGAGCCTGCCGCGCGCCTGACCGGCGCTCAGGCCCGCATGTCCAGCGCCTGCACCGCGCTCTTGAGCAGGTGCGCGGCGATCTGGTCGCCCACCCCGAGCAGGGGGACGAACCGCGGGACGAGCGCCGTGACGGTGTGGAACGACACGTCGACCCGAGTCCCGGCATCCGGCGACAGGCTCCAGTGGATCTCCAGCTCCTCGCGGTCGGACGGCCCCTCAGGCAGGCGCGTCAGCCAGACCGCGCGGTCCCGCTCGATCCGTACCGACACGGGGACGATGAAATCCTGGGCGAACGGGCTCTGGGCGACATGAATCTCCAGCCGCGCCGAGGAGGCACGCCCGGTCGCATCGCGGTGCAGCGCCGTGACCTCGCGGACAAGTCCGCGGGTCCATTGCGGATAATCGTCCACCGCTTCCAGCAGCGAGAAGCACTCCGCCGGCGTGGCGCCCACTGCCGCGGTGGCGCGTCCGTCGATCGATTTCATCGCCGGGCATTATCGGCGACCCCTCCGGACGGGTCGCCGGCGATCCGCCGTCGGCCATTGGTCATCGCCCTGACAGGTTTATGGCAGGGACGGATCGGCGGGCGCGGAACCTAGCGGATCGACCCTGGTAATGGACCGAACCATTGACTTTCGATCGTTGTCCCCGCCCCCTGCCGTATGGCACACTTCTCCGCTGCGGTGGGGAGGCGTATTCGTTGATGCGCCGAGACAGCTGAGCTGAAGAGCCGATGGTGAGTTCAGTCGATTCCGAGCGGCCGGAGGCCGTGGAGGATCGCAACCTTTTAGACGACGAGCAGCCGCAGGACAGGTCCGCCCCCAGCGGCCGGCGCCGGACCCTGGGGTTGCCGGCGCTCACCTTCGTGATCGGCGTGATGGTGACGCTCGCGTTCACGCTTGTGTCGCTGGCGCAGTACCACAGCAACGAGCAGCGGCTGCTCCGTCTCCGGGTGCGCGATGCGGGCGCGGCGCTCACCGCTGCCCTGCCCACGCTGCAGACGAACCTCGCCTCCGCGGCCGAGCTGGCCGACGGGACCAACGGCAGCATGGCCAAGTTCCACCGGTTCGTGGCGCCGATGCTGGCCGGACGGACGCCGGAGTTCCGGTCGGTCTCGCTCTGGCGGCTGGATGACCTGAGCGGCGGACCGGTCACGGTGGCCGGCGTCCCGCCGCGTCTTGGCGCGACACCGTCGCGGGCCGCCGGCTTCCTGCTCCAGACGAAGCAGAACGGCACCCTCGGCGTCATCGGACTCCTGAACCCCACCGCGCCGCGCCTGGGGTTCGCCTACGCTGCCGGGCGCTACGCGGTCTACGCGGAGAATGCGCTCTCGCCGGCTCGCCGGTCCCCCATCCAGAAGCGATCGGCGTTCGCCGGGCTCAACGATGCGCTCTACCTGGGACGCACGCAGAACTCCGCCAATCTCATCTCCACCAACGTCGCCCGGCTCCCGCTGCCCGGTCCGACGCAGATGGTCGTCGTCCCGCTGGGCGACAACTACCTGACGCTGGTGATGTCCTCCCGCGGGCCGCTGGGCGGGTCGCTGCCCCGGAACCTGCCGTGGATCATCGCCGCGCTTGGCCTGATTCTCACCGCTGCCGCGACCGCGATGACGATGCGCCTGACCCACCGGCGCCGGGCGGCGGAGGACCTGGCAAGCCGGTTGGAGACGATCGCAGGCGAGAACCGGCGGCTGTACGCCGAGCAACGGACGATCGCGCAGACCCTCCAGCACGCCCTGCTGCCCGACGCGCTTCCCCAGGGACCCCACCTGGCGGCCGACGGCCGGTACGTGGCCGGCGAGGAGGGCGTCGACGTGGGGGGCGACTGGTACGACGTGGTCGAGATTGATGAGCGGCGGTTGCTGCTGGTGGTCGGCGACGTGTCCGGGCGCGGCCTGCGGGCGGCTCGGACGATGGCCTCGCTGCGCTATGCGATCCGCGCCTACGCTGTAGAGGGCGATGCGCCGACGACGATCCTGTCCAAGGTCTCGCGCCTGGTCAGCGTCGACGAGACCGGCCAGCTGGCAACCATCCTCACCCTGTTGGTGGACGCCGCCGAGGGCACGGTCACCGTGGCCAGCGCCGGGCACCTGCCGCCCCTGCTCATCGATGGGGAGGGCAGTCGGTACCTGGAGACCGAGGTCGGCCTCCCGGTCGGCGTCGAGGCTGGGGCAGAGTATCCATCGCGTCGGTTCCCGCTGCCGGAGGCGGGGACAGTCGTGGCGTTCACCGATGGCGTGGTGGAGCGGCGGGGAGAGAGCATCGACGCGGGGCTGGAGCGGCTCCGCGCCAGCGCGGTCGCCAACGGCGACCTGAAGGGGCTGCTAGAGCGGCTCCTGGCCGCCGTCCCGGGGGGCGGCGGAGACGACGACATGGCGATTGTGGGGGTGCGATGGACAACGTAGATCCCCTGCTCCCGGCACCGGCGACGGTTGACGTGAGCACGGCTTCGGATGGAGTGGCCACGGTTCGGATCGGCGGCGAGCTGGACATGAGCAGCGTCGACCGGCTCGAGGCCGAGGTCGACCGGGTGCTGTCAGGCGCCCCGCCGCGCCTGGTGGTGGACGTCGGCGACGTCAGCTTCGCCGACAGCTCCGCGATCGCCATGTGGGTCCGCTGGGCCGGCGCCGTTCCGGAGTTCGAGCTGCGCCACCCGTCTCCGCTCCTGCGCCGCGTGATCCGCACGATGGGGCTCGGCCCGAAGCTGGGGGTGGCCACATGAGGCGGATGCGCACCTTCCCGGCCATCCCGCAGTCGGTGCACGCCGCCCGGCGGTTTGCCACCGACGCCCTGGCGGGGCTGACCGCCGAGGCCCTGGAGTCGACCGAGCTGATGGTCTCCGAACTGGCCACCAACTGCATCCGACACGAGCGGATGAGCTTCTACGTCACGATCGACCGCTCGCCCCTCCAGGTCCGCGTCGAGGTCACCGACTCCGGCAGCGGCATGCCGACCATGCGCTCCCCCGGGCCCAACGATCCCAGCGGGCGCGGGCTCCAGATCGTCGACATGCTCTCCAGTGACTGGGGCATCGAGCCCGAGGTGCCGGCCGGCAAGACGGTCTGGTTCTCGCTGGCGCTTCAGCCGGACGGGCAGCCGGAGTGCGCTGTGTCGACCTGAGCCGTTTGCTCGGTTGGCCGTCTGGCCGTTTGGCGTGTGGCGCCCTTTGGGCCCCGGGCGGGAACGGCTTTGGCAATGAAGATCGGATGGACGGGCCGCTGCACCGGGTTCCGGAGGACGCCGTTTATCAAAAAGTGATAACCAGAAGGCCCGATTTGGGCCGGTTTAGCCGTCGACAGCGCCATTTGCCAGCCGG
>JBPYFQ010000046.1:0-6960 GCA_051985625.1 Solirubrobacteraceae bacterium | reverse complement strand
CCGGCCGACGCCGGCCGCGCGGGCCCCGGGGGCGGTGGCGGTGGCGGCGGGCCAGCCGACGCCGGCCGCGCCGAAGCCGGTTCCACCGGGGCGAACCCCGCCGCCGGTTGCTCCAGCGCCGCCCCGCGCAGCACCTCGCCGATCAGCACCAGCCGTTCGCTCACCTCGGCCACCAGCTCCGGATCGGGGCGTCGCAGCTCGTCGCGCACCGCCGACCAGAGGACCGCCTGCAGCGCGTCGACGGCGCGCGAGGTGGCGGCGGGCGTGGCGGCCCCGGCCAACTCCCCCACCCGGGCGGCCAGCGGCCGCAGCGCGCCGCCCGGCTCGAGCCGGCGCAGGTCAGTGTCACCCGCCAGCGCGCGCAGGACGGCCTCGCAGATGCGGGGGCCCTCGCGGGATATGGAGGCGGCCAGGATGCGGGGCGCCTCGGTGAGGGGGGCGTCTTCCAGCAGGGCCAGCAGCCAGCCCTTGGTCAGCTCCTCGGCCCGGAGGAGCAGCGAATCGATGGGGGCGTCGGCGACCGGTCTGGCCCGCCGCCGACGGGGAGGCACCGCCGCCATGCGGCGTCTTGTATCACGTGGGGGCGTCGCCTCGGCGCGCGCTGCCCGAATATGCTCAAAACAAGCGTGTCCCCGTCGCTCATCACGATCACCGAGGCCCGCGACCTGGTGCTGCAGGCCGTGACCCCGCCGCCGCCGGAGACGGTCTCGATCGACGACGCGCTGGGCCGCGTCCTGGCTGAGGACGTGCAGGCCAGCGGCGACGTCCCGCCGTTCGCCTGCTCGGCCATGGACGGCTACGCGGTGATCGACGGCCCGGCTGGGCGCACGCTCAGCGTGGTCGGCGAGTCACGGGCGGGCACCCCCTCCGATCACACGGTGACCGGCGACGAGGCGATCCGCATCTCGACGGGGGCCGCCGTGCCCTCCGGCGCCACCGCGGTGATCCCGCAGGAGGAGGTCACGCTCGACGGAGACGCCGTCATCCGCATCGAGGCCCCGGTCAGCCCCGGCCAGCACGTTCGGTTGCCGGGCGAGGACATCCGCGACGGCACGACGGTGCTGAGCGCCGGCCTCCCGCTCGGCCCGGTGCCGCTCGGCGCCGCCGTGTCGGCCGGAGTCGGCTCGGTGGCCGTGGCGCCGCGGCCGCGCGTGGCAGTGCTATGCACCGGCGACGAGCTGCGGGCGCCGGGCGAACCGCTGGGCCCGGGCGAGATCCACAACTCCAACGCGCCGATGCTGACGGGCCTGGCGACCCGAGCCGGCGCCGACGTGACGCCCGCGGTGCGTCTCCCGGACGACGCCGCCGCCACCCGGTCCGGGATCGCTCACGCCCTGGAGACCTCGGACGTGGTCATCATCAGCGGCGGGGTGTCGGTCGGGCCCCATGACCACGTCAAGCCCGCCCTGGCCGAGCTGGGCGTGCGCGAGGTGTTCTGGAGCGTCTCGCTTCAGCCGGGCAAGCCGACGTGGTTCGGGACGCTGCCGGACGGCACGCTCGTGTTCGGCCTGCCCGGGAACCCGGTCTCGGCGGTCGTCACCTTCTCGCTGTTCGTCGCTCCCGCGCTCGCCCGGTTCCAGGGAGCGCCTCCCCCGGCGCCGCCGCGGGCCGAGGCGCTGCTCGGCAGCGAGGTCCGCCGCAACCCGCGCCGCGAGCAGGCGATCCGCGTCCGGCTGGAGGAGTCCAGCTCCGGGGTGCTGGCGTTTCCCAACGGCCCCCAGGGGTCGCACATCCTGACCTCGCTGCTCGGCGCCGACGCGCTGGCCATGATCCCGGCGGGCGAGGGCCACCTCCCGCTGGGGACCAAGGTGGCGCTGGCGGCGCTGGCCTCCTGAACCAGCGCCGCGCCCCCGGCCCTGGCCTCCTGAACCAGCGCCGCGCCCCCGGCGCTGGCGTCATGAACCCCTAACCAGAACACCGTCCCGGAGGGCTGCGCCGAGACGAAAACGGGTAACAATGATCGGGGTGTACCCGCCGATCATCGCGCTGGCCGTCCTCATCTCCGGCCTGGTCGCCGTCGCCCGCCGGCGACACCGCACGCGCCGACTGCCGGCTCATGCCGTCATCGCCTCGCCCCGCCAGTCGACGGTCGTCCACCGTGACGGCGCGGTGCGCTCGGTGCAGAGCGCCAAGCTGACGCTGGAGGCCTCCGACCTGGAGCGCCTGTGGACGCCGGAGAACCTGGAGAACCTGGCCCGGACGTACTGGCGCTTCCTGTCCCGGGTGACGCTCAAGTTCATCCGGGTGGTCTACACCGAGGACAGCCGCGCGGTCGTGTTCCTCGTCCGGCCGCTCACGCTGCTGCGCTTCGAGGCCCCGGAGTACACAGTCGAGCACGACCACGGCGCCGTGCGCTGGCGGATCCGCGACGGCCTGCTCGTGGCGCGGTCCGGACGCGGCTGCGGCTTTCTCGCCCTCGATGTCCGCCGCGAGCCGGCCCGTCCGGACGGCAGGGAGGACCTGCTCATAGAGGTGGAGGTGGCCAACTTCTACCCCTCGATCGCCGTCGGCTTCAGCGCGCCGGTCTACGAGATGACGCAGTCGGCCGTCCACGTGCTCGTCACCCACGCGTTCCTGCGCTCGCTGGCCAAGCTCGACCTCGCCCGGTCGAAGGTCGGCGTGCTGGCCAGCCGTAGGAGGCGTGCCGGCTAGAGCCGAAGGCGGGCGTGCTGGCCAGCCGTAGGAGGCTGCCGGCTAGAGCCGAAGGCGGGCGTGCTGGTTAGCCGTAGGAGGTGATGCCCAGCCCGCGCATCTTGGCCCGGTCGTGGCGGGCGAAGACATGTCTAACCGTCCCCGAGCGCGAGCGCATGACCAGCGACTCGGTGCTGGCGCTGCGGTCGCTCTGGTAGCGCACGCCCTGGAGCACGTCCCCGTCGGTGACCCCGGTGGCCGAGAAGAACGCGTCGTCGCCGGCGACCAGGTCATCGCAGGTCAGCACCTTCGACAGGTCGTAGCCGGCCTTCGTGGCCGCGTCGCGCTCCCCGTCGTTGCGCGGCCACAGCCGTCCCAGCAACTGGCCGCCGATGCATTTGATCGCGGCAGCCGAGATCACGCCCTCCGGGGTTCCCCCGATGCCCCACAGCAGGTCGACCGGCGTGTTCTCCGACACGGCGAGCATCGACCCGGCGACGTCGCCGTCGGTGATGAGCCGCACCCGGGCGCCCGCCTCGCGCACCTCGCGCATGGCGTCGTGATGGCGCTCACGGTCAAGCATGACCACCATCACGTCGCGGACGTCCGAGCCCTTGCGCTCGGCGACCAGCTTGACGGTCTCGGACAGCGGCCGGTCGAGATCGAGCAGGTCGGCGATCTCGGGGCCGCCCGCCATCTTCTCCATGTAGACGCACGGCCCCGGGTCGAACATCGTCCCGCGTTCCGACAGGGCGATCACGGCGATCGCGTTCGGCATGCCGAGCGCGGTCAGGCGCGTTCCCTCCAGCGGGTCGACAGCGATGTCGACCTGCGGCGGCGACCCGTTGCCGATGCTCTCGCCGTTGTAGAGCATCGGCGCCTCGTCCTTCTCCCCCTCGCCGATGACGACGACGCCGTCCATCGACACCGAGTCCAGCATGTAGCGCATCGCGTCGACGGCCGCCTGGTCGGCGCCCTCCTTGTCGCCGCGGCCGACCATGCGCGCGGCAGCCAGGGCCGCCGCCTCGGTGACCCGGACCAACTCCAGCGCCAGGTTGCGATCGACCGCCGGCGTGCTCACAGGACCCCCGGGGGCTTGCGGCGGCCGGCGCTCTGCTGGCTGCGCCACACCGACCCGAGCAGGATCAGCAGGCAGCCGACGAGGGCGACAAACCAGCCGGTGGTCACGCTGATCTCGCCCGGCGGCGTGCCGGGGTGATCGATGACGCCGAGAAACAGGGTCATGATGAGCGCGACGATCGCAACGACCGCGGTCAGCTCACCGCGTGGCCAGGACAGGGCATGGCCGCGCACAATAATCCAGGCCAGGATCAGAGGGGCGGCGGCGGCGATCAGGAACACGAACCGGAACGCCGACAGCGCGGCCCACCCGGTGCAGGTGGAGTCCGGTCCGTGGCAGCCGGCCAGCTCCGCGTTGCTGTTGCCGAGCGCGTACCAGTTCAAGAACAGCGAGATCCCCAGCAGGGCCCCGCCGACGACCGCCACCAACTCTCCACGATCCAGCGCTTTGAAGTTCATCGCCGTGGAATCTAACCGTTTTGCGAGTTGGCCAGGCCCACTTCCCGACCCGATCCGGGGCCCGCCGCGACGCCGAAACGAGCCGAAATGCCGCGGCTGCTTCAATGCAGTCGATGGACGGCTCGCCGGCAGCCGCGACCGCGCCAGACGACGCGCGCGTCCTGGCCGACCTGGAGGAAGCCCGGGAGCGGACGCTCGCGCTCGTCGCCCCGTTCGATGACGATCAGCTGGAGTCCGTGCACTCCACCCTGATGAGCCCGCTGGTCTGGGACCTGGGCCACATCGCGGCGTTCGAGGACCTGTGGCTGGTGCACCGCTTCGGCGGCCGGCCCATGCTGCGCGAGGAACTGGCCGACGTCTACGACGCCTTCGAGACGCCCCGGGCCGGTCGCGGCGATCTTCCATTCCTGCGCCCGGAGCCCGCCCGCGACTACCTGATGGAGGTCCGCGACCGCACCACGCAGGTGATCGCCGAGCGCGGCGTTGGCGACGGGATCATCGCCGAGCTCATCCTCCGCCACGAACACCAGCACAACGAGACGATGCTCCAGACGATCCAGCTGGCCGAGCTTGCCGGGCTGCCCGCCCAGGACGGCGCCGCCCCGGCGCCGGGCGCGCCCACCGGGCTGGAGATGATCGAGGTGCCCGGCGGGCCGTGCACCCTCGGCGCGGCGGACACCGGCTTCGCCTACGACAACGAGCGGCCTCGCCACCACACCGACGTGCGCGGCTACCTGATCGGCCAGACGCCGATCACCAACGCCACGTACCTGACGTTCGTCGAGGGCGGCGGGTACGAGCGGCGCGAATGGTGGTCTGACGAGGGCTGGTCCTGGAAGGAGGACTACGACATCACCCGACCGCAGTGTTGGACGGCCGACCTCCGGTCGGAGTGGCGTCTGTCGGGACTCGAGCCACTGCACCCGGACCGGCCGGTCGTCCACATCTCCTGGTTCGAGGCCGACGCCCTGGCCAGAGCCCACGGCAGCCGCCTTCCGACGGAGGCCGAGTGGGAGAAGGCGGCGACCTGGGACCAGGAGCTTCAGACGGCCCGCCTGCATCCGTGGGGCGATGAGGCCCCCGTTCCCGGCCTCCACGCCAACCTCGACACCGTCGCCGGTGGGACCACTCCGCCCAGCACGCTGCAAATCGGTGCTTCGCCGTGCGGCTGCCTGGGCATGATCGGCGATGTGTGGGAATGGACGGCCAGCGACTTCACCGGCTACCCCGGGTTCGTCCCCTTCCCGTATCGCGAGTACTCGGAGGTGTTCTTCGGCTCGCGCTACAAGGTGCTGCGCGGCGGCTCCTGGGCGACACGGTCCCGGGTGGCGACGGCAACGTTCCGCAACTGGGACTACCCCCAGCGGCGTCAGATCTTCTCCGGGATGCGCATCGCCCGCGACCTGTGAGCTCGCTCCCCGCCGACACCCCCATCCGGGTCGACTCGTGGCTGAGCGAGGGCGACGAGCGGACGCTGGCCAACGACGTGCTCGACGGCCTGACCAAGCCGTTCAAGGAACTCGCCCCCAAGCACTTCTACGACGCCCGCGGCTCTGAGCTGTTCGAACAGATCTGCGAGCAGCCGGAGTACTACCCCACGCGGACCGAGCTGGCGATCCTGCGCCAGCGGGCCGCCGAGATCGTCGACGACACCGACGCCGGCGAGCTCGTGGAGCTGGGAGCGGGCGCGTCGGACAAGGCGCGGGTCCTGCTCGACGCCATGCGCGACTCCGGACGCCTGCGCCGGTACGTCCCGCTGGACGTCTCCCAGTCGGTCGTCGAGAGCGCGGCGCAGACGCTGGCCGGCGACTACCCCGGGCTCAAGGTGCACGGCGTCGTGGGCGACTTCGAGCGCCACCTGCAGCACGTCCCGGTGAGCGATGGCGGGCCGGGCGGGAATCGCCTCGTCGCGCTCCTGGGCGGCACGATCGGCAACTTCCCGCCGGGCACCCGCCGCGCCGTCCTGGGCAAGATCAGCGGCCTGTTGTCCGACGACGACCGGCTCCTGCTCGGCACCGACCTGGTCAAGGACCCGCACGTGATCGAGGCCGCCTACAACGATTCGGCCGGGGTGACCGCCGAGTTCAACCGGAACCTGCTGCACGTGGTCAACCGGGAGCTCGACGCCGACTTCGACCCCGACTGCTTCGCCCACATCGCCTTCTACGATCGCCGCCACGAGTGGATGGAGATGCGCCTGCGGGCCACCCGCGCGTGCTCGGTGCTGGTGAGCGAGCTGGACCTCCGCGTCGAGTTTGCCGCCGGCGAGGAGCTGCGCACCGAGATCAGCGCCAAGTTCACGCGCGCGCACGTCGAGGTCGACCTTGAGGCCGCGGGTCTCGAGGTCGAGCGCTGGTTCACCGACGACGAGGAGCTGTTCGCGGTCACGCTGGCACGGCCCGCGGGTTGAGCGGCGGGGAGGGCCGCTAGGGTTCGCCCCATGCGGATCGACGGAAGCGGCGCCCTGGTCGCCGGAGGGGCCTCCGGGCTGGGCGAGGCGACGGCGCGGGCGCTGCACGCGGCGGGGGCGCACGTTGTGATCGCCGACCTCAACGCGGAGCGCGGCGAGCACCTGGCCGCGGCGCTCGGGGAGCGGGCGACGTTCGTCCACACCGACGTGACGGACCCGGACTCGGTTCACCGCGCGGTTCAGGCAGCCGCCGGGCTGCGCATCTCGGTCTGCTGTGCTGGGATCGGCCACGGCGAGCGGGTGGCGGGCCGACGCGGCGCGCACGCCCTCGAGCCGTTTCAGAAGGTCATCGCCGTCAACCTGATCGGCACCTTCAACGT
>JBPYFQ010000045.1:0-20074 GCA_051985625.1 Solirubrobacteraceae bacterium | reverse complement strand
GCCGCGGCAGGCGTCTCAGCCTGCGGTGCGGCCTCAGCCGGCTGCGGCGCGGCGGGCGCGGCCTGCGGTGCAGCCTCGGCCGGCTGCGGGGCAGCCTGCGCGGCCTCGGCGGCCTGGGCCGCCGCGGCGGCCGCCCGAGCCTGCTCCTCGGCCTCACGCCGGGCCTGTTCCTCGGCCTGGCGCCGGGCCTCCTCGGCCTCGCGGCGTGCCTGCTCCTCGGCCTCACGCCGGGCTCGCTCCTCGGCCTCCTGGCGCTCGCGCTCCAGGCGGGCCCGCTCCTCCTCGGCGCGGAAGACGCCGTGGCCCTGGGCGACGACGTCTCCGATCGCTCCCGTGACGGCGGCGCACGAGCGGATGGCGTCGTCGTTGCCGGGGATCACGTAGTCGATGCCGTCGGGATCGCAGTTGGTGTCCACCAGGCCGATGATCGGGATCCGCAGGCGCTGGGCCTCCCGGACGGCAATCGCCTCGGTCTTGAGGTCGATGACGAACATGGCGTCCGGGACGCGCTGCATGTTCTTGACCCCGCCCAGATTGGCGCGCAGCTTCTCCAGGTCGGCCTGGGCCGCCAGGCGCTCCCGGGTGGGCAGCAGTTGGAGCTGGCCCTCGGCCTCGTAGCGCTCAAGATCGTGCAGCCGCTTGATCCGGGCCGAGATCGTCTGGAAGTTCGTCAGCAGCCCGCCCAGCCAGCGATGGTTGACGTAGGGCATTTCGGCGGCGTCCGCGGTGTCCTTGATGGCGTCGCGGGCCTGCTTCTTGGTGCCCACGAACAGGACGGTGCCGCCCCGGCGGGCCAGCTCGGAGGCGAAATTGCGGGCGTTCTGCAGCAGCGCCTCGGTCTGCAGCAGGTCGATGATGTAGATGCCGTCCCGCTCACCGAAGATGAAGCGGCGCATCTTGGGGTTCCAACGGCGCGTCTGGTGACCGAAGTGGACGCCGGCCTCCAGCAGCTCCTTAATGCCAATCTCAGCCACTGGTACTGCTCCCTTGTCTTAGTGATGTGACCTACAGCCCGCCGGGCGGTTCACGCACCCCGGTGTGGAGCCGGGGCAGGAGCGCGACACGCGGTCGGCGGGGTCGTTTGAGTTCTTGCTTCGAGTTTAGGCAAGTTTCTCGAAACCCGTTCGTTTCAGGGCCCATCGAGTCACCGCCCCCCTACCTACCACCGGCGGTGGCTCGACCCTGCGAACCGGACCTCCCTTCCCCTACCTCCGGTGGCCGGTTCGCAATGCAGGGACGGCGGGGCGGCTTGGACGGGCCGCCCCGCCGCGTCTTTGCCCCCGAAACCCCGGCAGCTCGGCGAAGTAGCGCACGTAGGCTTCGCTAGGCCCGGCCGGCCGCCTCGGCGACCGCCAGCGCTGCCGCCAGGTCCTCCGGCAGCGGCGAGCTGACATCGACCGGCTCCCCGGTCACCGGGTGCTCGAAGGCCAGCCGGGCGGCGTGCAGGAACTGCCGCTCCAGGCCGTACTCGCCGGCCGTGCCGTACTGAGGATCGCCGCACACCGGATGGTCGATCGCCGCCAGGTGGACACGGATCTGGTGGGTGCGCCCGGTCTCGAGCCGGACCCGCAGCAGGCTGGACCGGGGCAGGAGGCGCTCGATCTCGAAGTGGGTGCGCGCCTCCCGCGGATCGTCGGTGTCGATCGACATCAGCACCCGGTCGCGGCGGTGGCGGCCGATGGGAGCATCGATCGTGCCGGTTCGGGCCGGCGGGTGACCGTCCACCAGCGCCAGGTACTCGCGCTGCAGCCTCCGCGCCCCCAGCAATGCCTTGAGCCGGCGGTGGACCTCGTCGCTGCGGGCCACCACAAGCAGCCCGGACGTGTCGCGGTCCAGGCGGTGCACGATGCCCGCCCGCCGGGAATCCTCGCCGCCGGCCGCCCGGCCGGCCAGGGCCTGGGCCAGCGTTCCGGTCCGGTGACCCCGGGCCGGATGGACGACGAGCCCGGCCGGCTTGTCGATGACGAGCAGGTGGTCGTCCTCGTAGGCGATCCGGAACGGCACCGCCGGCTCGCCAACGGGCTCGGCCGACGGCTCCCCCGGCGCCACCGTGACCCGCTCGCCGGCAGCGACCTGGTGGCGCTTGGGCCGGGCCCGCCCGTCGACCTGGACCCGGCCGGCGTCGATCGCCGCCTGCGCCTGGGCCCGGGAGCCGAGCGGCTCGGACAGGAAGCGGTCCAGCCGCGTGCCGGCCGCCGCCTCGTCGACGGTCAGCTCAAGAACCGTCGTTTTCACCGCGGCGGCGGTTCCCCGGCCCCTCCAGCACGTACAGCAGCGCCAGCACGCCGAACGTGATCGCCATGTCGGAGACGTTGAACGCCGGCCACAGCGGCAGCTTGATGAAGTCGGTCACCGACCCGGTGGACACCCGGTCGATCAGGTTGCCGATCGCGCCGCCCACCAGCAGGCCGGTCGGCACCCACAGGCCGGGTCGAGTCGGGCGCAGCAGGAAGTACACGACGAGCGCAGCGAGGGCAGTCAGGGTGAGAACGAGGACCAGCGCGCCGCCGCCGGAGAAGAAGCCGAAGGCCACGCCGCTGTTCTGGATGTGGACCAGGTTGACTCCGGGCAGGAACTTGTGGACGTCGCCCATCCGGATCCCGCTGACCACGGCCCGCTTGGTGATCCGGTCGATGATCAGCACCGCCGCGATCACGCCGGCCGCCCGCGCGAACGCCGCGCGACGCGCCCCGCGCGCCCTGACCGCCGCCGAGTCGTCGGACACCGGAGCGCTGACCTGCTCAGCCCTGGATGACACTGACCAGGAGCGAGCGCACGAAGTACAGGACGATGATCGCCACCATCGGCGACAGGTCGATCGCCCCCAACGGCGGGATGAAGCGGCGGAACAGCCGCAGATAGGGCTCGGAGACGTCGCGCAGGAAGTTCATCAGCGCATCGCTCCACCGGGCATACGGCAACCGCATGCCGAACGAGAACAGGAGGTTGAGCAGGATGTAGACGAAGATGATCCCGATGTAGACCTCGAACAGCGCGCTGACGTAGCTGGCAATGTCCGACCGGGTGGTGGCAAGCGCCAGCATCAGTTCGTGACCCGGCAGACGCGGTCGATCGCCGCCTGGAAGGCGGCCCGGACGCCGGAGCGCTCCAGCGCATCCAGCCCGCGGGCGGTGGAGCCGCCCGGCGAGGTCACCTCGCGGCGGACGGCCAGCGTGTCGTAGTCGCGGGCCTCCAGCAGGGCGGCGCTGCCGGCCATCGTCTCCACCACCAGTTGCGAGGCGAGCCCCGGCTTGAGCCCGAGGCGGATCGCGGCGTCGATCTGGGCCTCGGCGAGCAGCGCCTGGTAGGCCGGTCCGACGCTGAACACCGCTGCGGCGACGCCCAGCAGCCGGTCCTCGACGGTCACCACCGTGCCCACCCGGCCGAACAGATCCAGCACCTCGCGCTCCAGGCCCGGGTCGACGCCCGCCACGGGGGCATAGCAACTGATTCCCCGGCGCACCTCGACCGGCGTGTTGGGGATCAGGCGGAAGGCCGGCACGCCCGGATACGCCGCCCGCAGGTCGTCGGCCGAGGTTCCGCCCAGGACCGATGCCAGCGCCTTGACCTCGCCGGCGATCTCGGACGCCACCTCGGCCAGCTGATAGGGCTTGTGGGCCAGGACGACGAGATCGGCCTCCCGGGCCACCTCGCGGTTGGAGACGGCCCGGCCGCCCAACTCGGCGACCAGCTCAGCGGCGCGGCCGGAACCCGAATCGGAGCACAGCACAGGGTCCCCCCAGCCACGGGCGAGTGCCCGCGCCATGTTCCCGGCGCCGATGAGACCGACTTGCATCCGCTTGAAATCTACCTGGGCGCCGGGCCCAGGCCGGCGGCCGTGCTTAGGATTGGTTGAAGAAGCCCTTCTCGACGAGCCGCGCGCGCTCCTCCGCGGACACCTCGACGTTGCGCGGCGTCAGCAGGAACACCTTGTCCGCGACTCGCTGCATGCCCCCGTCCAGCGCGTAGGTCAGGCCGCTGGAGAAGTCGATCAGCCGCTTGGCAAGGTCGGTGTCGGTCCCCTGCAGGTTGATGATGACTGGGATGGAGTCCTTGAACTTGTCCGCGACGTCCTGGACGTCGTTGAAGTTCTTGGGGGCGACGAAGTGGACCCGCACGTCGCCGCCGTTGCGGGAATTCGCCCGCCCACCCGAGCTGCCGCCGACCGGGCGCAGTGACGTCGTCCGGCGCTCGGTCGACGAATCGTCGGCGAAGATGTCGTCGAACTCGTCGCGACGCCGGCGCGAGCTCAGCTTGCGGACGTTGGGACGCTCGCGATAGCTGTCCTGCAGCTCGACTTCGGGCTCTTGGTAGGGCTCGAGCTCGTCGTCCTCATAGGCGTCGTCCTCGGCGAGCCCAAAGTAGACGAGCGTGCGATGCCAGGTGTCTCGGAAGGCCATAGCGTTCTCGTGGTTCGCCCATCGGGGGCGATTCCCTGCCGGGATTATGACGCGCTGGCGTACAGGATCGTCCCCAGGCGCACGATCGTCGCCCCCTCCTGGACGGCAACGGGGTAATCCTGGCTCGTTCCCATCGACAGCTGGGGCAGGCCGTGCTCGGCCGCCAGCGCCCGCAGTGCGGCGAAATGCCGCCGGTTGTCCTCCGGATCGGCCGCCAACGGCGGCATCGTCATCAGGCCGACCACCTCGACCGGGCAGCGCTCCAGAAAACCGCCCACCTCGGCCGGGGCGATCCCGCTCTTGCCGGCCTCCCCGGCCACGTTGACCTCAATCATCACCTTCGTCTCCGGGGTCCCGTGGCGGGCCAACTGGGCCAGCGCCGAGTCGCTGGCCACCGACTGGATGTAGCGCACGCGGCCGACCAGGTCGCGGACCTTGCGGCTCTGCAGCTGGCCGATGAAATCCCAGGCGAAGCGGCCGGGCAGGGTCTCGGACTTGGCGATCAGCTCCTGGGCCCGATTCTCGCCGACCACCGTCACCCCGCCCTCGGCCAGCGCCGGAAGCTCCTCGGCCGGGAGGTACTTGACCGCGGCCAGGATCTCGACCTCCGCCGGATCGCGGCCGGCGTCGGCGATCTGCGCCCGCACGCGCTCCAGGTTCGCCTGCACCCGCTCGGCCGTCAGGCCGCGGATCAGGTCAACCACGCCAGTCCTGCCTGCCGTCCGGTCACCCCGTGGTCGCGGCGATGGGAGAACAGCAGGTCCGGGTCCGAGCAGATGGTGCAGATGGGCAGATCGGCCACGTCCTCCACCCCGGCCTCGGCCAGCCGGCGGCGCGCCACGGCCCGGAGGTCGACGTGAGTGCCGTGGTGGGCGTCGGCCACGTCGGCGAACGCCTCGTGCACCTCGGCCCCGGCCTCGTAGCAGCAGGCGCCGGCGCCTGGTCCGATCGCCGCCACCAGCGGGCCCTCTCCGCCGAGCGCGCGCAGCGCCCGCACTCCCTCGCCGATGATGCCGGCCGCCAGGCCCCGCCAGCCGGCGTGGAGCATCGCCACCGCGCCGTCGCCGGTGACGGCCACCGGCAGACAATCGGCCACGAGCGCCACCGGGGCCACGTCCGGTGTGGCGGTCACCTGGCCGTCCACTCTGGGCAAGGGCGGGGGACCGGAGCCTCCCTCGGCGACCCGCACCTCGGCGCCGTGGACCTGATGGACGAAGCTCAGGGGTGGAGCCGCCAGGTCGGCGCGCAGCGCGGCGCGGTTGTGCGCCACCGCCTCCGGCTCGTCGTCGGTGAACACGCCCAGGTTCAGGCTCCGGTACGGCCCCTGCGAGTAGCCCCCGCGCCGCGTCGTGAACACCGCCCGCGCTCCCGGGAGGTCGATCGCGTAGTGGCCGGCCAGGTCGAAGAACGGCTCCATCGGACGGGAGCCTACCCCGTGCCCTCGGCGACCCGCAGCGCCTCGGCCAGCTCCGCGGAGCGTCCGATGGCCCGGCCGTCGAGCTTGGCCGCCAGCGCCCGCGCCAGCCCGGCGCCCACCTCCGGACCGCGCTCCACCCCGGCGTCGAGGAGGTCCTGGCCGTCGATCTCCAGCCGGACGTGGCGCAGCTCGTCCAGCCACCGCCGCGCCTGGGGCTCGGCGCCGAGCGCTCCGGCGAGCGCCACCAGTTCCACCGGCGCCCGCCCCACGGCGGCCGCGATCTGCGATGGCGCCACCGCCTCGGCCAGCGCCGCGGCCAGCCCGGGCGCGCGGCCGGCCGCGATCCGGATGACGTCGCGCTGGCCGGCCGGGAACGCCAGGCGGTCGAGGAGTTCGGCCCGGTCGCCGGGATCGAGCCCGAGCGTGGCCACAGCGAGCGCCACCGCACCGGGATCGCCGTCGGCCGGGAGCAGGCGCAGCGCCCGCCCGGCGGCCTCGGCGGCCGCATCGGTGCGAATGCCGAACCCGGGGGCCAGGAGCTCGTCGATCTCCAGCTCGGCCAGCCCCCGTAGGGCACGCACCGGATCGGGCTCGGCCGCCAGCAGCCGCAGCTCGGCCCCCAGTCGCGACCCGCTCACGGTGTCGACCGCCCGCCCAGCCACCGCCGCCCGGGCCAGCTCCCGGGTCCGGTCCTCGACTGCGAAGCCCAGCCGGGTGGCATAGCGGACCAGCCGCAGCAGCCGGGTGGGGTCGTCGATGAAGCTGGCCTCGTGGAGGACGCGCAGGCGACGGGCCCGGAGGTCGGCCAGCCCGCCGGGAGCCTCGAGCAGCCGGCCGCGGGTCTCGCCGCCCAGCCCCAGGGCCAGGGCGTTGACCCCGAAGTCCCGGCGCAGCAGGTCGACGTCGATCGGCGCCGGCTCCACCGTGGGCAGCGCGCCCGGGTGGGCATAGCTCTCCCGGCGGGCTCGGGCCACGTCGAACGTGACGCCGTCCACCACCAGCGTGCCGGTGTCGAAGCGGTCGTGCTCCCGCGCCGGGGTGCCGAGACGGGCCGTGACCGGATCCATCTCGCCGTCGACGACCAGGTCAAGGTCGACCGGCGAGCCGCCGAGCAGCAGGTCGCGGACGCCTCCGCCCACCAGGTACACCCCCGGCAGGTCGCCGAGGCGCCCCAGCAGGAGCGCTCCGGCGGGCAGGCCGGCGAGGCGGGCCAGCATCTCGTCCGTGTCAGGTCCGGGCACCGGTGGTGGATTCTCGCGCGCCCGGATCTGTCTAGCATGCTCGATCATGCCGAGTCCCCCTTCGCGGCGGCTGCTGCGGCGCGGGCTCGTTGCCGCCGCGGTCGTCCTGGTGCTGGCGGTCGCCGCCGCCGCGTTCGTGCTCCTGCACGAACCCCGCAACGTCTCTCATCCCAATCTCCAGTTCACGGCGCCGACGACGACGACGGCGCCGGCCGCGCCGCCGCACAAGAAGAAGGCCGTCGACAACTTCATCTGGCCGTGGTACGGCTACGACGCGGCTCGCAGCCGGTTCTTCGCCGGTCCGCCGAACCTCCACCCCCCGCTGCACGTCGGCTGGAAGTTCTTCGACGGGGCGCTGCTGGAGTTCCCCCCGGTCATCTACCACGACTTCATGTACGTCCTCGACGACGACTGCTCGGCCCGCAAGATCAACGTCCATAACGGCCACGTCGTCTGGTTCAAGAAACTCGGCACGCTGTGCGCGGCGTCGCCGGCCGTCGCCTCCCAGTCGCAGAACGTGCTGATGTCGGTGCTGTCGGTCCAGGGCCACTCCCCCGGCGGTGGGCGCTTCGTCGCGCTGTCGATGAAGAACGGCAAGATCGTGTGGTCGCGCCCGGACGGCGCCGGCACCGAGACGTCGCCGATTGTCAGCAACACGACCGTCTACTACGGGGACCAAGCCGGGAACCTGTACTCGCGCAACACCGCAAACGGCCATCTGTACTGGGCCTATCACGCCAGCGGCGCCATCAAGGGCGGCCCCGCCCTGGTCAATGGCGTTCTCTACTTCGGCGACTACGCGGGTCGTGCCTACGCCGTGCGCGCCGTCAACGGAACGCAGGTGTGGGCGGTCTCCACGAGCGGCGCCGCCCTCGGCTTCGGCTCTGGGAACTTCTACTCCACTCCGGCCGTCGCCTACGGCCGGGTCTACATGGGCAACACCGATGGCCGGGTGTACTCGTTCGGCGCGCGCAACGGCGCCCTGGCCTGGGCGACGTCCACCGGGGCCTACGTCTACGGATCCCCGGCCGTGGCCAACCCGAGCGGCCTGGGACCGACCGTCTACATCGGCTCCTATGACGGCCACATGTACGCGTTCAACGCCCAGTCCGGCGGGATCCGGTGGTCGCACTCGGTGGGCGGCCGGATCTCCGGGGCGGCCACGGTCGTCGGCAACGTCGTCTACTTCTCGGACCTGGGAAGCAAGACGACCACCGGACTGAATGCGGTCAGCGGCCACCAGGTGTTCCACTTCGGAGACGGCGCCTTCAACCCGGTGATCGCCGACTACCACGCCATCTACCTCGACGGCTACAACACGATCTACCAGATGCTGCCGGGGCGGCACGGGGCCAAGGCCCACGCGGCAGCGCACCACAAGGCGCGCCGGGCGCACCGCAAGGCACACCGCAACGCGCGTCATGCCAAGCGCAAGGCCCACCACGCGAAGCGCAAAGTCCACCGCGCCCAGCGCAAGGCCCATCGAAAACAGCGCCGCGGATAGCGCAGACGCTCGCAGCCAGACCCGCCATCACCCCGTCATGCAACCAGCCGCTAACGCGGCCGCTGGGGGCCTGCTTGCTATCATTATAGGCCTATGCGTTGTCGTAGTGGAAGTCATTGCCAGCAGCCGGCCGTGAAGGGCCGTCGGTTCTGCGCGGACCACGCGGCTGAGCTCGATCGCATGCGCGAGGAGCTCAAGGATGCCGCCGCCGCCCGCATCGGTCGGGGCCGCCCCAAGCGTTCGTCCACGTGCTGTCGCCCTGGCTGTTACGAGCCCCGCGTTCCCCCTGCTGCGTACTGCGACACGTGCGCCGCCGCGGGATACGTCGAAGAAGCCGCCTAACCGCGGCTGTCGCAGGTCCCGGGCCCCCAACAAAAACTGCATCCCCCCGGCGGTCACGTCGCGGCGTAAATTCGCTCAGGCGGCTTGCCGCGCCCGCACGGCCACGTCGTGCGCGGCCAGGTAGCGCTTGATTTCGTCCACGGTGTGCCGGCCGTAGTGCAGGATCGACGCCACGAGCACGGCGTCCGCCCCGGCGTGCACGGCTTCTACGAGATGCTCCAGACGGCCCGCGCCGCCCGAGGCGATGACCGGCACGGTGACCGCTTGGCTGACCGCCTCGGTCAGCGCCAGGTCGTACCCGGCGTTCGTCCCGTCGCGGTCCATGCTGGTCAGCAGGATCTCCCCCGCGCCCCGGCTCTCCCCCTCCCGCGCCCAGGCGACGGCGTCGCGGCCGGTGGGCGTCCGACCCCCAGCGAGGTATGCCTCCCAGCCGCTCTCGCCTCCCTTGGCGTCGATGGCCAGCACGACGCACTGGGCGCCAAACGTGGCGGCCAGCTCGTCGATCAGCTCGGGCCGTTGCAGCGCCGCCGAGTTGACCGAGACCTTGTCGGCGCCCGCGTCGAGCACGGCCTGGGCGTCGGCCACCGACCGGATGCCCCCGCCGATCGTGAACGGGATGAACAGCTCGTCGGCGGCTTGGCGGGCCAGCGCCACCACCGTCCCGCGCTTGTCTGAGGTGGCGGTGATGTCGAGGAACACCAGCTCGTCGGCGCCGGCGGCGTCGTACCGGGCGGCCAGCTCGACCGGGTCCCCGGCGTCGCGCAGGTCGACGAATCCGGTGCCCTTGACCACGCGGCCGCCGTCGACGTCGAGGCAGGGGATGACCCGCTTGTAGACCATCAGCTCTCGGCGGGGCCGTCGACCTCGCCGGGGCCGCCGGCGAGCGCGGACTGGCCCGCGTCCACGCTGAGCCGTCCCTCGTAGAGCGCCTTGCCGACGATGATCCCGACCAGGTTGACCTGGCGCAGCCCGGCGAGCCCCTTCAGGTCGTCGACCGAGGACACCCCGCCGGAGTAGACGAACGTGCCGCGCACCGCCCGGGCGATCTCGGCCACCTCTCCCAGGTCCGGGCCGCTCAGCATCCCGTCGCGTTCGATGCTGGAGTAGACGAACCGCCGGACACCGCGCCGGCCCAGCGTCCCCAGCACCGAGGTGGCCGGGATGTCGGTCTGCTCGGTCCAGCCGGCGCCGGCCAGCCGGCCGCGCCGGGCATCAACCGAGACGATGAGCCGGTCACGCAACTCGGCCACGACGGCGTCGAGGAAGTCGATGTCCGAGTAGGCGGCGGTGCCGATGATGATGCGGGTGGCGCCGGCCGCGACGACCTCCCGCACCGACTCGATGTTGCGCAGGCCGCCCCCCACCTGAACCGGGACGTTGACCGCCTCGGTGATCCGGCGGACGTGCTCGACGTTGACGGGCTCCCCGGCGCGGGCGCCATCGAGGTCGACGACGTGCAGCGCCCGGGCGCCCGCGGCCACCCAGCGGCGCGCCGCGTCGACCGGGTCGGCGTCGTAGACCGTCTGGTGGGCGAAGTCGCCGCGGGCCAGCCGCACCGCCTTGCCCCCCAGGATGTCGATCGCCGGCAGGAGGATCATGCGCGCAACGAGACCGAGCCGGCCGCCTCGGACCTGGGCGCTCCGCACATCCGCACGAAGTTGGCCAGCAGCCGCAGCCCGTCGGCCGAGGACTTCTCGGGGTGAAACTGGACGCCGAGCACGGAGCCGTGGCCGACGATCGTGGCAAACCGCTCGCCGTAGGCGGTCGTCCCGATGATGTCGTCCGGCCGCGCGGGGCGGGCGGCGAACGAATGCACGTGGTAGAAGGGGCACCCATTGACGGGCAGGCCCTCGGTCAGCGCCGACGCGCGGGCAAAGCCGACCTCGTTCCAGCCGATGTGCGGAATCCGCAGGCCGCCGGTCTGCAGGCGCGTCACCTGGCCGGCGATCAGGCCCAGCCCGGGAGTGGGGTGGGCGGGACTCATTTCATCCGAACTCTCGAACAGCAGCTGCATGCCCAGGCAGATGCCGAGCAGCGGCCCGTCCCAGCTCCGGATCAGCTCGTCGAGTCCGAGATCGGCCAGGTTGCGCATCCCCTGCGGGAAGGCGCCCACGCCCGGCACCACCAGGCCGTCGCTGGCGCGCAGCAGCTCGGCGTCGGCGGTCAGCCGCGTCTCCGCGCCCACGTGCTCGAATGCCTTCTGCACCGAGCGGCGGTTGCCCATCCCGTAGTCGACGATTCCGATCGCCACCGGGCGACTCATCCCAGGCTTCCCTTCGTGCTCGGCACGCCGTCCTCGGTCGGGTCCAGCGCCACGGCCTCGCGCAGCGCCCGCGCGCAGGCCTTGAACGACGCCTCGATGACGTGGTGGGCGTTGGTCCCGGCCTCGACCGTGAGATGGAGGGTCAGCTTGGCGTTGGTGGCCAGGGCGCGCAGGAACTCCTCGGTCAGCTCATGGTCGAAGTTGCCGATCGCCCCCGGCGGGAGCGGCGAGGAGTAGGCGCACAGTCCGCGTCCCGAGATGTCGATCGCACACGAGGCGCGCGACTCGTCCATCGGCACGGTCGCCTGCCCGTAGCGCGTGATGCCGGCCCGGTCGCCGAGCGCCTGGTCCAGTGCCTGGCCGATGCAGATGCCGACATCCTCGACGGTGTGGTGGGCGCCGGTCTCCAGGTCCCCCCGCGCGTTTACTGTCAGGTCCATGCGGCCGTGGCGGGCCAGGAGGTCGAGCATGTGGTCGAAGAAGCCGACCCCGGTCCGGCGCTCGCCCCGGCCCTGGCCGTCGAGCACAAGCGAGACGTCGATCTCCGTCTCGGCCGTGTTGCGGTGGATCTCGCCGGCGCGCGCCATCAGGCCCCATTCTCGCGAATGCGGGCCTCCATCGACCGGGCGTGGACCTCGAAGCCCTCCACCCGGGCCACCGGCGCCGCCGCCCGCGCCAGGGCCGGCGCGTCGGCGGAGATCCGCACCTCGTTGAACCGGCGGCGGAAATGCGCCGGGGACAGCGCCGAGGCGAATCGGGCCGCTCCGTTGGTCGGCAGGACGTGGTTGGAGCCGGCGATGTAGTCGCCGAACGCGGTCCCGCTGGCCGAGCCGACGAACAGGCAGCCGACGTGGCGCACGCGGGGGGCGAGCGCCTCGGCGTCGTCGCCCACCAGTTGCAGGTGCTCCGGGGCGAAGGTCTCGACGATGGCCAGCCCCTGCTCCAGGTCCGCCACCTGCACCAGTCGTGTCACGGCCTCGGTATCCGGCTGCCCGGCGATCCGCTCGGCCAGCGCGTCGACCAGCTCGCCGGAGTCGGAGATGGCCACCACGATCGACCCCTCGCCATGCTCGGCCTGAGCCAGCAGATCGAGCGACAGCGACTCGGGGTCGGCGCCGGCGCCGGCCAGCACCACCAGGTCGCTCGGCCCGGCGAAGCCGTCGATCCCCACGCTGCCGAACACCTGGCGCTTGGCCTCCTGGACGTACAGGTTGCCTGGGCCGACGATCACGTCGACCGGCGCCACCGTCTCGGTGCCGAAGGCGAGCGCGGCGATGGCCTGCGCCCCGCCCACCCGGTAGACGGCCGATGCGCCGGCCAGCCGGCACGCCCCCAGGACGGCCGCGTTGACCTCGCCGTCGGCACCGGGCGGAGCGCACACCGAGATCTCGCTGACGCCCGCCACGCGCGCGGTGACCACGCCCATCACCACGGTGCTGGGGTACGGGGCGCGCCCGCCAGGCACATAGACGGCGGCGCGGTCGACCGGCACCTCGCGGATGGCGATCTCGTGGCCGTCGAACGCGACCGTGCAGTCCGCGCCGAGCGAGGCCTCGGCGACCCGCGTGACGTTGTCGATCGCCTGTTGCAGTCCGGCGCGGACCGAGTCGTCCAGGCGGGCCAGCGCGGTGTCCAGCTCGGCGTCCGGCGCCCGCAGCGCGCTCGGGGTGCTGCCGCCCGTGTCGAACTCCCGGGTGTAGAAGCGCAGGGCGTCGTCGCCGGAGGCCCGGACGCGGGCGATGATCTCGGCCACCCGGTCGCGGACGGACTCGGGGGCGGGGATCAGCTCGCGAAGCTCTCGGGCCAGGGTCGCGGGGTCGCCTGACAGCGTCAGCCGGTCATACGGCATGGATGCGCTCCAGCAGTCGGTCGATGGTGGCGGCGCGGAGCTTGTGGGCGACCGGGTTGGCGATCAGCCGGGCCGTACACACCGCAATCTCCTCGCGGATGACGAGGCCATTCTCCCGCAACGTGGTACCTGTCGCGGTCAGGTCGACGATCCCCTCCACCAGCCCGGTCAGGGGCGCCAGCTCGACGGACCCCTTGACCTCGACAATCTCCGCCTGCCGTCCGGTCTCCAGGAAGTGGCGGGCGGCGATCCGCGGGTACTTGGTGGCGATGCGCACCACGCCGAGGCGCCGCAGGGCCTCGGCAGACCGGTCCTCGCCGGCGACCGTGGCCAGGACCATGACGCAGCGTCCGTAGCCGAGGTCGACGAGCTCGTAGACCTCGCGCTCGGACTGCTCCATGAGGACGTCCTTGCCGGTGATGCCGATGTCGGCGGCGCCGGCCTCCACGTAGGTGGGGACGTCGGAGGGGCGCATGGTGATGATGCCGCTGGCCTCGAACAGAAGCTTGCGGTCGTTGTCGCGCACCTCGCGGGTGTCGATGCCGAGCCGGTCGAGCAGGTCGAGCGTCTCGGTGAACAGGGAGCCGCGCGGCACGGCGATCCGCAACTCACTCATCGGCCGAGGCGCTCCTCGCCGGTCAACGCGATGTGCAGCCGCTCGATGTTGAGCGCAAAGCCGACGGCCGGCAACGGCCGGCCGAACGCGCCCAACAGCTCGTCGTAGCGTCCGCCGCTGCCGATCGGGACCCCGTAGGCGGGGTCGTAGACCTGGAACACCGCTCCGGTGTAGTAGCCGATGCTCCGCACCAGGCCGAAGTCGAAGATGATCCGCTCCGCCACCTGCGGGGGCAGCAGGCGGTGGACCTCGCGCATCGGGGCCAGCGCGTCGTGCAGCGCCCCCTCCAGGCCGTCCAGAACATCCGGACCTCCCCGGGTGTGGGCCAGGCGGAGGAGCAGCTGGGCCTCGGCCGGCGTCAGGTCGAGGGCCTGGATCTCGCGGTCGACGCCGACGAAGTCGCCGGCGGCCAGCTCGGTCAGGATCAGCTCGCGCCGGTCGGCCGGCACGGCCATGGCCTCCATCAACGAGGGGTACAGCGAGGCATCGCCGAGCCCGACACGGTAGTTCTGCAGTCCTGCGGCGTCGAGCGCCGCGCACAGGACGACGAGCGTCTCGGCCGTCCCGGCCGGGCCGGGGGCGCCGATCAGCTCCACCCCCGCCTGCAGGAGCTCGCGGGTCTGTCCCCGCTGCGGCCTGACGCCGCGGTAGGCATGAGCGACGTAGCTGAAGCGCATCGGTGGGTCGACGTGGGCGTAGCGGGTGGCGACGAGCCGGGCGATCGGCACGGTCATGTCCGGGCGCAGCACCAGGACGCTGCCGTGCTCGTCGAACACCCGGTAGGCAGGCCGAGCCCCGACGATGTCGGCCCGCTGGAACGTCTGCTCGTACTCCAGCGCGGGCGTGTACACCTCGCCGAAGCCGGCGTTGTCGAACACGGCGCGGATGCGGTCGGTCATCGCCCGCAGCTCGCGCATCTCGTCGGGCAGCACGTCGCGCGTGCCGCTGGGGATGCGGTCGATTGCGCTGCTTTCGCCGGCAGCGCGATTCTCGTTCACGCTACGACGGGCGCGTCTTCCATCCGGGTGATGCGGGCGCCAAGGTCCCGCAGCCGCTCGTCGATCCGCTCGTAGCCGCGGTCGATCTGGCGGATGTTGGCGATCTCGGTGACGCCGTCGGCGCACAGAGCGGCGATGAGCATCGCCATGCCGGCCCGGATGTCCGGCGACTCCACGCGGGCGCTGCGCAGCGGCCGGGGGCCGAGGACGATCGCCCGGTGTGGGTCGCAGATGGTGATCGCGGCGCCCATGCTGACGAGTTTGTCCGTGAAGAACAGCCGGTTCTCGAACATCTTCTCGTGGATCATCACCGACCCGGAGGACTGGGTGGCGAGCGCCAGCGCGATGCTCGTCAGGTCCGCCGGGAAGGCCGGCCACGGCCCGTCCTCCACCTTGGGCATGTGGTCGCCGTGGTCGTTGCGGACCACGAGGTGCTGATTTCCCGGAACGATGATGTCGTTGCCGCGGACCTCGGTCCGCAGGCCGAGACGATCGAACACCATCCGGATCATCCGCAGATCCTCGGGGCGGGTGTCCTTGACCAGCAACTCCCCCCCGGTCACGCCGGCCAGGGCCATGAATGAGCCGATCTCGATGTGGTCCGGAGCGATCTCGTAGCGGCAGCCGCGCAGGCTGGCCTTGCCGTGGACGGTCATGACATTGGAGCCGATGCCCTCGATGTCGGCGCCCATCTGGCTGAGCATGCGGGCCAGGTCCTGGACGTGGGGCTCGGAGGCGGCGTTGCGGATGACCGTCGGGCCCCGGGTGAGGGCCGCCGCCATGAGCGCGTTCTCGGTGGCCATGACCGACGGCTCGTCCATCAGGAAGTCACACGGGCGCAGCCCCAGCGACGGAGCCGTGAGGACGATGTCGGCCTGGCGGTGGTCGACCTCGGCGCCGAGGGCGCGGAACGCGTCGAGATGCGGGTCCAGGCGCCGGCGGCCGATGACGTCGCCGCCGGGGGGCGGCATCGTGGCCGAGCCGAACCGGGCCAGGAGCGGGCCGGCCAGCAGGAACGAGGCGCGGATGCGCTCGGCGAAGATGCGATCGACCGTGGTCGACTCGAGCGGCGAGCTGTCGATGAGCACCTCGCTGGCGCCCAGCCACTCCACGCGCGCGCCGAGCATCTGCAGCAGCGTGAGCATCGCCTCGACGTCGGCGATCCGCGGGACGTTGCCCAGGATGACCTCGTCCTCGGTCAGGAGACAGGCGGCCAGGATCGGCAGCGCGCCGTTCTTGTTTCCGGTGGCGGTGATGGTGCCGGACAGCGGCACCCCGCCCTCGATGACGAACTTCTCCAGTTTGATCGACCCCGCTGAGGTGGTTGGTGGTCGGGCGCCCGTCAGCCTAGCTGGTGACGGCGATTGCGGCGGCGCCGCGGGTGGTCCGAACGGGCCTGGGCGGGTGGAGACCGAAGCCTGAGCTAGGGTAACGGCCATGCAGGTGCAGGATTCGCGGGCCGCCGCCTGGGACCTCCTTTGCGAATGGACCCAGTCGGATTCGCTGCGCCGCCACATGCTGGCGGTCGAGACGGCGATGCGCGCCTACGCGCCGCGGTTCGGCGGGGACGTGGAGCTGTGGGGTCTGACCGGGCTGCTGCACGACCTCGACTACGAGCGGTATCCGTCGTTATCGGATGGGCATCCGCGCTATGCGTTACGCGAGCTGGAGGCCCGCGGATATCCGGACGAGCTGGTAAGGGCGGTGGCCTCCCACGCCGACTTCCTGGGGGTGTCCCGGGACACCCCAATGGAGAAGGCGCTGTTCGCCGTCGACGAGCTGTGCGGCTTCATTCTGGCCGTCGCCTACGTCCGCCCGGACGGGCTGGTCGGCCTGACCCCCAAGTCGGTCAAGAAGAAGATGAAGCAGCCCAGCTTCGCCGCCGCCGTCAGCCGCGACGACATGCGCGCCGGCGCCGAGGACCTGGGGGTCGACTTCGACGAGCACCTGTCGATCGTGATCGACGCCCTGGTCGAGCGCCGCGACGAGCTGATGCCGGCCGCCGGCGCGGCCTGAGCTCTCGCTCGTGTCCCCGGCCGACCCCTCCCCCATCCAGGTCGTCGTCATGGAGGGCGACGAGACCGGCCAGGAGCTCCTGGAGCAGTCGCTGCGGGTGCTCGACGGTGATCTCCTGGGGCTCGATCTGTCTCTGCGGCGCTTCGACCTGTCCCTGGAAAATCGTCGGGCCACGTCCAACGGCGTTGTCCACGACGCGGCCGTCGCCATGCGCGAGGCCGGCCTGGGGCTCAAGGCGGCCACGATCACGCCGGAGGGCGCCGGCGACGTGGGATCGCCCAACCGGATCCTGCGCGAGGAGGTCGACGGCAAGGTCATCGTCCGCACCGGCCGGCGCCTGCCCGGCGTGGCGCCGATCGCCGGCGTGTACCACCCCATCTCGGTCGTCCGGATGGCCGTGGAAGACGCCTACGGGGCGGCCGAGCGCCGCGAGGGCGACGCCGGGTCCCCGAACGAGGTGGCCTTCCGCACGGAGCGCATCACCCGCTCCACCTGCCAGGCGGTCGCCGAGTACGCGTTCCGCGCCGCCGCCAAGATGGGCGCCCGGGTCTACGGCGGGCCCAAGTGGACCGTCTCCCCGGTCTACGAGGGGATGCTCAAGGAGGAGATGGACGCCGCCGCGGACCGTCACCCCGACGTGGACTACCGGCCGGTGCTGATCGACGCCACCTACGCCGGGCTGCTGTCCGGCGCCACCGATGCCCCGCTGGTCATCCCGGCGCTCAACCGCGACGGCGACTGCCTGTCGGACCTCGTGCTGCCCATGTTCGGCTCGATCGCCGGGGCGGAGTCGGTGCTGCTGGCCTTCGACGAAAGCGGGAGCTATGACACCACGGTGGCCATGGCCGAGGCTCCCCACGGGACCGCGCCGGCGCTCCTCGGCAAGGACCTGGCCAACCCGCTGGCGATGATCCTGGCCTGCGGCGCCCTGCTCCGCCATGCCGCCGACCGGTTCGGAGCCGCCTGCGAGCGGGCCTCGCGCGCGATCTACGAGGGCACCCTGGAGACCGTGGCCTCCGGCGTGAAGACGCCTGACCTGGGCGGCAGCGCCGGCACGACCGAGTTCACCGCGATGGTTGTGGAGCACGTCCGGACCAAGCTGGACGTCTGGTCCTCGCTGGGCTCCTGATCGCCGGCGGTCCCCGGCCCCTGCTCGGCGGCGGCCCGCCACGCCGAGTTCCGCGGGCGTGTGTCAGCCCGAGCACCACATGCGGGCTTAGATTGCGGCACGTCCGGGCAGAATCACCCCACTACTCGACGGTCGATTGCGGCCCCGCAACTCCCCGCCCACGTCGGCGATTCCGTCCGCGCCCCAGCGTACTCTTACGAACATATGTTCCAGGTATCCATAACACGGATCCGCGCCCTGATGACGCTGGTGGATGACGTCCTCGCCGACCCTGAGCCGCTTCCCGAACCGCACCCTCACCGCCGCTCGGTGAGGATCGAACGAGACCGTCGACCCGGGGCCGTCGCGCCGCGACCGGCCCACTGCCTGTCCCCCGTCCGGCCCGTCTCCGAGCGTCCCACGGTCCACCGCGTCGGCTGAGCTGCCGAGCCCGCCCCGGTCCGCCGCAGCACGCCGCGGACCGCGTCCGGGGCTGCTCTGACGGCGCGTCTACTCCCCGCGGCCGCGCGTCTGCCCGCCGAACCGCGAGAGCCGGCCCGTGCGTCAGCGGAGCAGGACCCCGGTCATCGTGATGAGACCGGAGGGCTCCCCGTTGAGGCTCCCGTTGGAGTGCTGCGCCAGTGAGATGAGCACGGCGATGAACGTGCCCAGGCCCAGGATCACACAGATGATCAACAGGATCAGAGCTTGCGGGTTGGAGCGGAAGAACTTGACCATCGCGCGCATCAGAGACGGATGTTGCCACTATCCGCCGGGTCGACCGAGCGCAGACCTCCCCAAACCTGGCGGACCCCGCAGAACCTCCACGCAGGGGTGCATGGCAGAATGCTCGGATGAGTACATCAGCCAATGACGGGGAGCCGATCACCGAGGAGGGGCTGGCGGCTCTCAAGGCCGAGATCGGCGAGCTTGAGACCGTGGGGCGCCGGGAGATGGCCGACCGGATCCTGACCGCGAGGGGGCACGGCGACCTCAAGGAGAACGCCGAGTACCACGCGGCAAAGGAGGATCAGGCGCACCTGGAGACGCGGATCAACCGCCTCCGCCAGCGCCTGCGTAACGCCGTCGTCGTCGAGGCGGCCGACAACAGCAACGGGAAGTTCGCGTTCGGCTTGTCGGCCGAGGTGCGCGACGAGGGCACCGGTGAACTGCACACGTGGACGATCGTGGGTGCCGCGGAGGCCGACCGCGCCCAGGGCAGGCTCTCGGCCGAGTCCCCCGTGGCCCAGGCCCTGCTCGACCGCGCCGTGGGCGAGAGCGTCGAGGTGCCCACCCCCAAGGGCAGCCGCCGGCTCAAGATAGAGCGGATCCTCTAGGGACCGCTCACAACCCCTTCCCCCCGGACGGCCTGATCTCGCTGGCCTGCGGTCGGCCGGCCAGGAGCGGCATGGCGCGCTGGATCAGCGCCCGGGCGGCCGGGTCGTCCAGGCTGGCGTCGTGTGCCTCGCGGCTGCTCCAGGCCTCGATCACCCAGACCAGGTCCTCGTCGTCAGGCGTCCTGCCCACGACGTAGATGCGGCACTCCGGAGCGGAGCCGGCCGCGGCGGCCGCCTCCAGGAGGACGCGTTCCAGCTCGGCGGCCATGCCCGGCCGGGCCTTGAACCGGACGTGAAGGCCGAACAGATCGTGCATCGCCCGCGGCAGTCTGACACCAGGTCGATGCGGGCGCAAAAAAAGACCCCGCCGCGCTGGAAGCGCTGCGGCGGGGTCGGAGAAAAACCGGCGGCGACCTACTCTCCCAGGCCCTTGCGGGCCAAGTACCATCGGCGCTGAGGGGCTTAACGGCTCTGTTCGGAAAGGGAAGAGGTGTTTCCCCCTCGCCATAGCCACCGGAAACTTGTCAAGGCCGCGTGGCCCCGCCCAGAGGCGAGGGACCGCTCTTCGCGGGCCTTCAAAACTACACAGCGCCAATGCACGGATATCAAAATATCCGTCAAGCCCTCGACCCATTAGTACCGGTCTCCTACGAGTGTCACCACTCTTCCAGATCCGGCCTATCAACCTGGTCATCTTCCAGGGGTCTTACTCCCTCAAGGGGATGGGAGAGCTCATCTTGAGGCCGGCTTCCCGCTTAGATGCTTTCAGCGGTTATCCGATCCGCACGTAGCTAACCTGCTATGCCCTTGGCAGGACAACAGATGCACCAGAGGTGCGTTCATCCCGGTCCTCTCGTACTAGGGACAAATCCTCTCAACTCTCCAACGCCCACGGCAGATAGGGACCGAACTGTCTCACGACGTTCTGAACCCAGCTCGCGTACCGCTTTAATGGGCGAACAGCCCAACCCTTGGGAGCAACT
>JBPYFQ010000044.1:0-7543 GCA_051985625.1 Solirubrobacteraceae bacterium | reverse complement strand
CACGACCAGGGTTCCGATCGGGATCGTCACCGCCGCGAACTTGATCGCGACGCCCACGAGCACCGCGAGGACCACGCCGAGCGGGATGCCGAGCGCCGCGCCCAGCAGCGCGGTGATCACGCTCTCGTGCCGGATCATCCGCCGGAGCTGGCGCCGGGTCATGCCCACGGCCCGAAGCATCCCCAGCTCCCGCGTGCGCTCGAACACCGTGAGCACGAGCGTGTTGACGATCCCGAACAGGCTGACCAGGATCGACAGGGCGAGCAGCACGTAGAGCACGTTGAGCAGGCTGGTCAGGCCGGCGATCTGGTTGTTGATGAACTGCTGGCGGGTCTGCACCTTGGCGTTGGGGAAGGGCGCCAGCTCGCGTTTGAGCGCGGCGCTGTTGGCCGAGGTCTCGCCGCCCTGCATCTTGACCAGCGTGAAGATGTTCTGCGGCTGGCTGTAGTGGCGGTCCCAGGTCGCCGCCGACATCGTCACCGGGCCGAACGGCGAGCCGCCGGACGGGGGCTTGAAGATCCCGCGCAGGACGAGGGGAATCCGCGCGCCGGTCGGCGTCTCGACCGTGAAACGCGACCCCACGTGGAGGTGGTCGCCCTGGGCCGTCCCCTGGTCGGCGAACGCACCGGTGGCGCCGAGCGAGCCGAGCACGCTCTGTGAGCCGTGCACCCAGTCCAGGCGCACGACCTGCTCGATGTCCGGATTCACGGCCGTGAGCTGGCTGTTTGACCCGAACAGGCGGCCCTCCCCGGCGCGCACGTCGCCCACGGCGATCACCCCCGGCGCGCTCCGGGCGGCCTGCCCGGCCGTGATCGGGATGGGGGAGTTGTTGTTCTGGGCGGTGATCGCATAGTCGCCCGCGAAGATGCTGTCGACCGCGCCCTTGAAGCTGGAGATGATCCCGGCCGACAGCATCGCCAGCAGCGTCACCAGGGCCAGGCCGATCATCAGAGCCGACGCGGTGGAGGCCGTCCGCTGCGGGTTGCGCCGCGTGTTCTCGCGGGCCAGCCGGCCCATCTCACCACCGATCCGAGCGCTCGGCCAGCCCAGCACGCCGGCCAGCACGGGGACGACTCGCGCCGACAACAGCGCGATGCCGATGAACACCAGCACCGCGCCGAGGCCCATGAGCCCCAGGACGGCGCCGGTGCCGGACACGGCGAACAGCCCCACCAGCACCGCGGCGAATCCCAGCACGGTGGCGGCGGCCGAGCCCACGGTCCGATACCGGGCAAAGCGGCCCTCGGGCAGCGTGGCGCCTTCACGCACGGCGGCGATCGGCTCCACGCGGGTGGCCCGCATGGCGGGGCGCAGGCTGGCCAATACGGTCACGACGACGCCGACCACGAGCGCGACGATGATCGTCCGGCTCTTCACGACGGTCCCGGAGGTGGGCAGCGTCAGTCCGACGGCGTTGAACAGCGCAAACAGGCCCTGAGCCAGCGCCAGCCCGACGAGCAGGCCCACGATCGAGGCCAGGACCCCGAGCACGAACGACTCGGCCAGGATCGAGCGCAGCACCTGGCGGCGCGTTGCGCCCAGCGTCCGTAGCGTGCCGAACTCCCGCGTGCGCTGGGCGATGGTGATGGAGAGCGAGTTGGCGATCACGAAGCTGCCGACGAAAAGCGCCACCCCGGCGAACACCAGCAGGATCGTCTTCAGCGTCGACAGGAAGCTGTTGATCGAGTTCGAGTCCTGTCGGGCCTGCTGGGCGCCGGTCCGCACCTGAGCGTCCGGGGGCAGGATCGGCCGGATCTGATCGACGAGCTCATGGGGGCTGACCCCGGACCGGGCGGTGATCCGGATCTCGTCCAGCTTGCCCACCTTGCCCATCAGCCGCTGGGCGGTGGGGACGAGGAAGCCGGCCAGCGTCGCCCCGCCGAGCGAGTTGGCGGTGCCGAACCGGACCAGCCCTGAGATGTGCATCGGGATCACGGCCCCGACTCCCTGGACGCCGATCGCCTCGCCGGCGTGGAGGTCCTTGCGCGACGCGGTGTTGGTGTCGACGACGACCTGGTCGGGGCCCGGCCATTGGCCGCTCACCAGGTGCAGCGCGCTGAACTGCGGCTGGCCCGGGTGCACGCTGGAGCCGAGCGTGGGCGCGCCGCCGAACGAGATCGCCTTGCCGTCCTTAATCAACTGCACGCTCCCCGAGACGTCGCCGACCGCCTGGCGCACGCCGGACAGCCCCTGCACCCGGGTCAGCAGCGACTCCGAGAAGGCCGGCGCGGAGCCGCCCCCGACGCCCCCGTTCTGGCCGGAGTCGATCGCGCTGCGGCCGGTGACGGTCGCGTCGGTGCCCTGGTAGATGTTGGCGAAGATCGAGTTGAACGCGCCGGTGATGGAGTCCGTCAGCACGTAGGTACCGGCGACGAGGGCCACGCCCAGGACGATCGCCAGCGCGGTCAGGGTGGCCCGCAGCCGGCGCGACGCCAACCCTCTGAGCGCGACCCGGAACACGTCAGGCCACTCAGCGCGCTCCGGCCAGCGACTTCATGGCGTCGACGATCTCCGCCTCGCCCGAGCTGTGCATCTCCCGCACGATCTGCCCGTCGGCCAGGAACAGGATCCGGTCGGCGACCGAGGCGGCGCGCGGATCATGGGTGACCATCACGACCGTCTGGCCGACCGTGTCGACCGAGCGGCGCAGCAGGGCCAGGATCTCGTCGCCGGCGGCCGAGTCCAGGTTTCCGGTCGGCTCGTCGGCGAACAGGACCGTGGGGCGGCTGAGCAACGCGCGGGCGATCGCCACCCGCTGCTGCTGGCCGCCGGACAGCTCGGCCGGCCGGTGGGTCAGGCGGTCGCGCAGACCGGTCTCGTCGATCACGGTGTCAAACCAGGCCGGGTCCGGATCGCGCCCGGCGATCGACAGGGGCAGGGTGATGTTCTCCCGCGCGGTCAGCATCGGGAGCAGGTTGAAGAACTGGAACACGAAGCCGATGTGGTCGCGGCGCAGGCGGGTGAGCTCGTCGTCGCCCATGCCGGTGATCTCCCGCCCCTCGATCTGCACCGATCCCTCGGTCGGCCGGTCCAGGCCGGCCAGGATGTGCATGAGCGTCGACTTGCCGGAGCCGGATGGTCCCATGACTGCCGTCAGCTTGCCGCGCTCGATGTTCACCGACACGTCGCGCAGCGCCGTCACGGCCGTCTCGCCCTCTCCGAACCGCCGGGTCACCCCGGTCGCCCCGAGCACCATCGTCCCGCTTGAGACCCCCACTGGTGATGTTGCCACGCCAGCACCGTACTGCGGATGGTCACGCGCCATATCCGTAGTAGCCCACATAGACTCCGGACCAATGGCGCACGCAAATAGTGGACCAATGCAGCAGGTGCTCCTGTTGCGCGGGATCAACCTCGGCCCCACGCGGCGGGTGCCGATGGCCGACCTGCGCTCGCTGCTCACCGAGGCCGGCTACGGGGACGTCCGAACCTACGTGCAGAGCGGCAACGTCGTGCTCAGCACGTCGGCCGATCCGGCGGAGCTGGAGGCCAGCGCCGGCCGGCTCATCGCCGATCGCTTCGGCTTCGAGGTGCCGGTCATCGCCCGCTCCCGGGACGAGCTGGCGGCGGTCGTCGCGCTCAACCCGCTGGCCGACGTCGCCACCAACCCCAAGCGCTACCAAGTGAGCTTCCTGTCGGCCGAGCTGGGTCCCGAGGTGGTCGCGAAGCTCCAGGCGGCCGCGGCGGGGGCGGAGCGGCTCGTGGCCCACGGCCGCGAGCTGTACGCCTGGCATCCGGACGGGGTGGCTCGGTCGAAGCTGTGGAACGCGGTGGCCGGCCAGGGCCTGGGCGTCGTCGCCACCGCGCGCAACTGGACGACGGTCACGACGCTGCTGGCGATGGCCGACGAGTAACGCCATGCGCGCCTACCTGATCGTCGACGTCTTCACCGAGGTCCCCTTGGAGGGCAACCCTGTCGCCGTCTTCACCGACGGCACCGGCCTCACCGACGAGACCATGCAGCGCGCCGCCCGCGAGCTCAACCTGTCGGAGACCGTGTTCCTCCTGCCCGGCGAGGACGGCGCCGACGCCCGGGCGCGGATCTTTACCCCGTACGTGGAGCTCCCGTTCGCCGGTCACCCGGTGCTCGGCACGGCGTTCGCGCTCGGCGAGCAATCCGGGGCCGACACCGTCACGCTGCTCACCGGCTCGGGGCCGGTGCGGATCGCGCTGCAACGGCGCAACGGCGCCATCGTCTTCGGCGAGATGCACCAGCCGCTCCCCACCTGGGAGCCGTTCGAGCGCCCGGACGAGCTGCTCGCCGCATTGCGCGTGGACGGCTCGGAGCTGCCGATCGAGGTCTATGACAACGGGCCGCGCCACACGTTCGTCGCGCTTCCAGATGAGACTGCGGTGGCCAAGCTGCGTCCGGACCTGGGGGCGCTGGGCGAGCTGGGCGCACTGGGGGTCAGTTGCTTCGCCGCGGCCGACGACGAGCGGGTCAAGACGCGGATGTTCGGGCCGGGGCTGGGGGTGGCCGAGGATCCGGCCACCGGATCGGCTGCCGGGCCGCTCGCCGTGCACCTGGCCCGCCACGGCCAGACCCGGTTCGGCCAGAGCATCCTCATCCGACAGGGCGTCGAGGTGGGTCGCCCGTCGGTGCTGCACGCCCGCGCCGACGGCTCCGCGGCGCGGCTGGAGCGGGTGGTGGTCGGCGGCGGTGCGGTCGTCGTCGCACGGGGCGAATATTGGCTAGACGGTTAGCCACGGCCCCCGCCCGGATAGGCTCACCCCACCATGAAGCTCGCCACATTCGAGGCTCCGGGGCGGTCGGAGCCGATCTCTGGTTGGGTGCAGGACGATCGCCTGGTTGCCTTCGGCGGCCCGGATGGCGTGCGCGAGGTGCTCGCCTCCGGCCGGGTCCCGGGCCCGTCCGGCGGCGCCTGGCCGCTCAGCGACGTCCGGCTGCTGGCGCCGATCCCGGCGCCCGGCACGATCTACGCCATCGGCCTCAACTACGCCGACCACATCGCCGAGACCGGCGCGCAGCGGCCGGAGCAGCCGATCGTGTTCGTCAAGGTCCGTAACGCGGCGGCGCCGCCCAGTGGGCCGATCCGCTGCCCGGAGGTGGTCCGCCGCCTCGACTACGAGGGCGAGCTGACCATCGTCATGGGCCGTGACGGCGAGATCGGCGGCTTCTGCATCGCCGACGACGTCAGCGCCCGCGATCTCCAGAAGCGGGAATCGCAGTGGACCCGGGCCAAGGGCGCCGACACGTTCTGCCCGTTCGGCCCGTGGGTGACCACCGCCGACGAGGTCCCGGACCCCGGCAACCTGCAACTGCGCACCTGGGTCAACGACGAGTTGCGCCAGGATTCCAACACCTCGAACCTCATCTTCGGCTGCGCCGAACTGGTGCAGTTCATCTCCCAAACGTGCACGCTGGAGCCGGGGGACCTGATCCTGACCGGCACTCCCAACGGCGTGGGGCAGGCTCTGGATCCGCCGCGGTTTCTTGAATCCGGCGACCGGGTACGAATCTTTATCGACGGATTAGGTGAGATAGAGCACCCCGTCGAGTAACCGGGTCGCCGCAGGGGAGGCTCGGGCGTCCAGAGGGAGGGAGGCTTTCTGATGCTGCGGCTTCATCCGGGCACGATCGATTACGTCATCCTGGGCATCTACTTCGTGGTGGTGCTGGGGATCGGGTTCGTCGCCCGGCTGTCGATCAAGACCGACCTGGACTTCTTCCTGTCCGGCCGTTCGCTGCCGGCCTGGATCACCGGACTGGCGTTCATCGCCGCCAACCTGGGCGCGCTGGAGATCCTGGGTCAGGCCGCCAACGGCGCGCAGTACGGCGTGCCGGCGGTGCACTACTACTGGATCGGCGCCGTCCCCGCGATGGTGTTCCTGGGGCTGTTCATGATGCCGTTCTACTACGGCGCCAAGGTCCGATCGGTCCCGGAGTACCTGCGGCTGCGTTTCAACGAGGCCACCCACGCGTTCAATGCGGCCACGTTCGCGATCGCCACCGTCCTGATCTCCGGCGTCAACCTGTTCGCCCTGGCGCTGATCATCAACCTGATGCTCGGCGTCTCGATCATCACGGCGATCATCGCCGCCGCGGTCCTGGTGCTTATCTACATCACGCTCGGCGGCCTCACCTCGGCCATCTACAACGAGGTGCTCCAGTTCTTCGTGATCGTCGCCGCCCTGCTGCCGCTGACGCTGGTGGCGCTGCACGCGGTCGGCGGCATCAGCGGCCTCGAGAACAAGGTGAAGGCGTTCAAGCCGCTGGGCCAGGCCGGGCTGCATGCCTGGCGGGGCCTGGGCATCCATCATGTGACCAACCCGCTGGCATCGGATTGGATCGGCGTGGTGTTCGGACTCGGCTTCGTCCTCAGCTTCGGTTACTGGACGACGAACTTCGCCGAGGTCCAGCGCGCCCTGTCGGCGCGCAACATGTCGGCGTCGCGGCGCACGCCGCTGATCGGCGCCTACCCCAAGATCTTCCTGCCGGCGATCATCATCCTGCCGGGGCTGATCGCGGTGCTCACCGTGCACGGCCTGGGTGTCGGCAAGAGCCTGGCCCTCCAGTACAACACGGCCATCCCGCACCTGATCGGCAATTACCTGCCCGAGGGGATGCTAGGAATCGCCATCACCGGGCTGGTGGCGGCGTTCATGGCCGGTGTGGCGGCCAACGTGACCGCGTTCAACACCGTCGTCACCTATGACCTCATCCAGCCGTACTTCATGAAGGACCGGGACAGCGCCTTCTACCTGCGCGCGGGTCGCCTGGTGACGATCGGAGGGATCCTGATCTCGGTGATCACGGCTCTGATCGCCAAGGGCTACTCGAACATCATGAACTACATCCAGACGTTGTTCTCGATCTTCAACGCGCCCCTGTTCGCGACGTTCATCATCGCCATGTTCTGGAAGCGGGCCACGGCGTGGGGCGGCTTCTGCAGCCTGGTGGCCGGCACCGCCGCGGCGTATGCCACCAACCGGCTCAACGCCTACCACGAGATCTTCAACTTCGGCTCGCCCCTGGCGGCCAGCTTCTGGCAGGCGATCATCGCGTTCATCGTGGGCGGGGTCGTGCTCGTCGTGGTGTCGCTCTTCACCAAGCCCAAGCCGGAGGAGGACTTGCGCGGCCTCGTCTGGGGCACGACGCGCAAGGAAGAGCGCGAGGAGAACTACGACCCGCGTGACAAGCTGTGGTGGCGCTCGCCCTGGCTGCTGGGCGGCGTGGCCATCGGCATCCTCGTGGTCCTGAACATCATCTTCGCGTAGTGGCCGCTCACGCAAATACGCTCGCATTCGAGGCGCGCCTGGCGGCGCCAGGCTGTGTCCTCGGAGCCTCGGGTAGCGCTGCTACCCGTCGGCTCCTGCGTCCTTGCCTGGCATCCACCAGTCGCGCCTCTCGGTGCGACCGCACTTACGTGGGCGACCACTAGAAAGGAGGAACCGTGCCAGAACAAAAGCGACGCCTGGCCATGAGCGACGAGCCCATGGCACCGACCGGAGCCACCGACGAGGACGAGATCCAGGCCGCGCGGGCCGCCAACCGGTTCGACATTCGCCGCATCATCGGCGG
>JBPYFQ010000043.1:0-7490 GCA_051985625.1 Solirubrobacteraceae bacterium | reverse complement strand
CCCAGTCGATCGGCTACGTATTCCTGTTCCGCTCGTTCGAGAAGCAGGTCAACGTCACACTGATCGCCAACTTCACGCTGTTCAAGGTCTTCCTGATCGTGCTGTCGCTGACGGCCGGCACGGTCCTGCTGATGTGGATGGGCGAGCTCATCACCCAGCGCGGGATCGGCAACGGCATCTCGCTGCTGATCTTCGCCTCGATCGTCTCGCGCATCCCGGGTGGCATCCAGTCCTGGTGGAACAGCCCCAACCAGTCGTTCAAGGTGATCATGCCCTTCATCGCGATCGCCGTGGTCGCGGCCATCGTGTTCGTCCAGGAGGGCCAGCGCCGGATCCCCATCCAGTACGCCAAGCGCGTGATCGGCCGCCGCATGACCCAGGGCGGCCAGACCTACCTGCCGCTCAAGGTCAACATGGCCGGCGTCATCCCGGTCATCTTCGCCGCCAGCGTCATGGCCATCCCGCCCACCCTCGGCCAGCTCATCGGCCAGAACCGGACGGGCTTCGGCACGGACCTCTACAACTTCTTTGCCCCCGGCAGCTGGCACTACGTGGTGGGCGAGGCCATCCTCATCATCCTGTTCACGTACTTCTACACGGCGGTCACGTTCAACCCGGTCGACCAGGCCGACAACCTCAAGAAGTACGGGGGATTCATTCCGGGGGTGAGGCCAGGCAGACCCACGGCCGAATTCCTGGACCGGATCCTGGCTCGCCTGACGTTCCCCGGCGCCCTGTTCCTGGCGGCGATCGCGGCCCTGCCCACCTTCCTGATCAACTCGACCGGGGCGAACTTCGCCTTCGGCGGCACCTCGATCCTGATCGTCATCGGCGTCGCTCTGGACACGATGAAGCAGCTCGAGGCGCAGCTGATGATGCGCAACTACGAGGGCTTCCTGAAGTAGGAAGTCGTCGGTTCCCGGGCGGCGTGCGGCCTGGGTAGTGTTCGCCGTCCTTCTCCCCCGGCCGGTGGGCGAACATTGGCGATTCACCGGCACCTGTGGACGGTGAATCGCCATTCATCGAGGCGGTTCGTCGCCGTGTGCACGCTGCAATCCGGTGCACCGCCCCACCACGTCGCCCCACGTCCTTCGTTGCCGTCGTTGACCCGCCGTATTCCCCAGCGACGACGGAGATCGGGGGTTTCCCGCGCTACAACCCAGCCGACATGTAGAGTGCGCGCGTGGCTCAGCAGCTCAACCTCATTTTGTTCGGCCCTCCCGGGGCCGGGAAGGGGACCCAGGCCGAGCGTCTGCGGGGAGATTTCCCGCTGGCGTACATCGCCACCGGCGACATGCTGCGCCAGAACGTCAAGGACAAGACCGAGCTGGGGGTCAAGGCCAAGAAGTACATGGACGACGGGGACCTCGTCCCGGACGACCTGATCGTGGCCATGGCGGCCGACCGGCTGCGCCAGGACGACGCCCAGGACGGCTTCATCCTCGACGGGTTCCCGCGCACCATCGAGCAGGCGGACGCCCTGGAGGCTGAGCTGGGCCGGATGGGCCGCCGGGTCACCGCGGTGCTGCTCATCGACGTCCCGGACGAGGAGGTCGTCCGCCGTCTGTCCGGCCGGCGGGTGTGCGTCAAGGCCGGCCACAACTACCACGTCGAGTTCGACCCGCCCAAGAACGAGGGCAAGTGCGACCAGGACGGCTCGCGCCTGATCCAGCGCGACGACGACAAGCCGGAGGTCATCAAGAAGCGCTTGCAGGTGTTCCACGAGAAGACCAAGCCGCTCGTCGACTACTACGACGAGAAGGGCCTACTGCGGCGGATCGACGGCACCCGGGAGCCCGCCGACGTCCACGGCCACATCCGCGCCGTCATCGCCACGCTCCGTCTGGAGGAAGACGTCTGATCGGCCGGGCCCGGGTCCCGGATCCTGCCGCTAGCATCGATCCTGAGACCCGACCAGGACCGCACGCATGATCATCAAGAAGACGCCCGAGGAGATCGATCGCATGGCCGCGGCCGGCGACATCCTGGTGCGCACGATGAGCCTGCTGGCGGGCAAGATCCGGCCGGGGGTCACCACCAAGGACCTCGATCAGGCCGCCGAGCGCTTCATCCGGTCGCAGGGGGCGACCCCGGCCTTCAAGGGGTATCGCGGGTTCCCGGGGTCGATCTGCGCCTCGCCCAACTCGATGATCGTCCACGGGATACCCGGCCCGTACAAGCTGACCCGGGGCGACATCCTGTCGGTCGACATCGGCGTCGTCCTCGACGGCTGGGTCGCCGACGCCGCCCGGACGTTCCCGGTCGGTCCGGTCAGCCCGGTCGCCCAGAAGCTGCTCCAGGTCACCGAGGAGTCGTTGATGGCCGCGGTGCCCCAGGTCCGGGCCGGCAACCGCCTGGGCGACGTCTCACACGCCATCCAGGAGCACGTCGAGGCCGCGGGCCTGTCGATCGTCCGCTCGCTCGTGGGCCACGGCATCGGCCGCGACATGCACGAGGAGCCCCAGATCCCCAACTACGGCCAGCCCGATACCGGGATCGTGCTGGAGGAGGGGATGGTGCTGGCGATCGAACCGATGGTGACCGCCGGGCGCCACGGAATCCGCGTCGCCGACGACGGCTGGTCGATCTTCTCCCAGGACGGATCGCTGGCCGCCCACTTCGAGTTCACGATCGCCGTCACGGCCGACGGCCCGCGCATCCTGACCCCCTGGCACGAGGCCTCACCGGGGCGCGCCGCCGCCTAAGGGCAGGGGCGCCAGCCGGGCGTCGGCGTATAGCATGCCCACCGGCGGCTTGGCAAGCCCCCTGCTAACATCCCTCGCTGCGCCCGCAGCGCGATTTTCCGCTGCTGCGACGGCGCCTCTTCAGCGCGGTAGCGGGGGCCGGAACGGTCGCCAGAGCCGAGCTGAGGATCCAATGTATGTCTTCGAACCCTGAGAGCGAATCAGCGTGAAGGTACGACCCTCGGTCAAGCCGATGTGCGAGAAGTGCAAGATCATCCGCCGCCATGGGCGGGTGCTCGTGATCTGTCCCAACCCCCGTCACAAGCAGCGGCAGGGCTAGAACCCCCTGCGGTAAGGAAGTCTTTATGGCGCGAATTTCCGGGGTGAACATCCCCCTCAACAAGCGGGTCGAGATCGGCCTCACCTATATCTACGGGATCGGGCGCTCCACCTCGAACGAGCTGCTCGCCAAGGTGGGTATCGAGCCCGACCGCAAGGTGCGCGATCTGACCGAGGAGGAGGTCGTCAAGCTCCGTGACCTCATCGACAGCTCGGTGACGGTTGAGGGTGATCTGCGCCGCGAGCGGTCCCAGGCGATCAAGCGCCTCCAGGAGATCGGGTCGTACCGCGGCCTGCGCCATCGCCGCGGCCTGCCCGTCCGGGGTCAGAACACCAAGACCAACGCGCGCACGCGTAAGGGTCCGAAGCGCATGCAGGTGGCCGGCAAGAAGAAGGCCGGCAAGAAGTGAGTCCAGCTCCCCGTCGCCCCCAGCGCGGACGCCGGCGCGTCCGCAAGAACATCCCGGTTGGCCAGGCTCATATCAAGACTTCGTTCAACAACACGATCGTGTCGCTCACCGACCGCGAGGGCAACGTGATTGCGTGGGAGTCGGCCGGCGGCGCGGGCTTCAAGGGCTCGCGCAAGTCCACCCCCTTCGCCGCCCAGGTGACCGCCGACGCCGCTGCCCGCAAGGGCATCGAGCACGGGCTGCAGAAGGTCGAGGTGTTCGTCAAGGGCCCCGGTTCCGGCCGTGAGACCGCGATTCGATCGTTGCAGGCCGCTGGCCTGGAGGTGACCGGCGTCAAGGACGTCACGCCTCAGGCGCACAACGGCTGCCGACCTCGAAAGCGCAGGCGCGTCTAACCATGGCACGAGATACCGAAGCCCAGTGCAAGCTGTGCCGCCGCGAGGGGCAGAAGCTGTTCCTCAAGGGCGAGCGCTGCCTGACCGACAAGTGCGGCGTCGAGCGCCGCTCGTATCCGCCGGGCGAGCACGGCCGTGGGCGTCAGAAGCAGAGCGAGTACCGCGTCCAGCTCCGCGAGAAGCAGAAGGCCAAGCGCTACTACGGCGTGCTGGAGAAGCAGTTCCGCATCTACTACGACAAGGCGTCGCGCCAGCAGGGCGTGACCGGCGAGAACCTGCTCCGGATGCTGGAGTGCCGTTTTGACAACGTGCTCGTCCGGCTCGGCTTCGCCGCGTCGCGGCGCCAGGCCCGCCAGCTGATCCTCCACGGCCATTGGACGATCAACGGCCGGCGGGTGAACATCCCCAGCTACCAGCTGCGGGACGACGACGTGATCGCCATCCATCCGGGCTCGACGGCGACGCAGGTGATCAGCGACGCCACCGAGCTGACCGGTCAGGTCCCGGCGTGGCTGCAGGCGGATCACGAAGGGCTGACGGCCAAGGTCCTGCGCAGGCCGGAGCGGCGGGAGATCGCCGCGCCGGTGCAGGAACAGCTGATCGTCGAGCTGTACTCGAAGTAGGACGAACTTGTGCGACTGCCTGGGCTCATGCGGTCCGGAGTGGTCCTGAACGCCGCCGCGGTGGCGGCCCAGAATCCCACGATGTATAGGAAATGTGATGCTTGACTTCCAAGTGCCCCGAATCTCCAGTGAGTCGGTCGACGACACTCGCGGATCGTTCACGATCGAGCCGCTGGACCGTGGTTTCGGCTACACCTTCGGCAACTCGCTGCGGCGCGTGCTGCTCTCCTCGCTGGCCGGCGCCGCGGTCACGAGTGTGCGCATCGAAGGCGTCGCCCACGAGTTCTCCACCATCCGCGGCGTCAAGGAGGACGTGACCGACATCGTCCTCAACCTCAAGGGCATCGTCTGCCGGATGCACTCGGACGCCACCGAGATCGAGGCGCCGCTCGTCGTCACCGGCCCGGGCGAGATCACCGCCAAGGACATCGACCTCCCGTCCGGCGTCGAGATCCTCAACCCGGACGCGCACATCGCCACCCTGGAGAAGAAGACCAAGCTCGAGGTCTACCTGACCATCGGCCGCGGCCGTGGCTACCGCCCCGCCGAGGAGAACAAGTCCGCCGACCAGCCGATCGGCGTGATCCCGATCGACTCCATCTTCTCCCCGGTCCGCCGCGTGGCCTACAACGTCGAGCAGGCTCGCGTCGGCCAGAAGACCGACTTCGACAAGCTGACCCTGGACATCGAGACCGACGGCTCCATCGATCCGCACGCCGCGCTCCGGGAGGCGGCCGAGATCCTCATCTCCCAGCTGGCGATCTTCACCGACGCCGACCGGGTGGTGGAGCTGCGCGACGTCGGAGCCCCGGGCGCACTCGATCCGGGACTCGTCGGCGCCGGCCAGGTGGGCACCAGCCAGCGCCCGCCCAACGCCATGGACGACATCCTGATCGAGGAGCTCGAGCTGGGCGTCCGGTCCTACAACTGCCTCAAGCGGGCCGGGATCCAGACCGTCGGCGATCTGGTGTCCAAGACCGAGGGCGAGCTCAACGCCATCCCCAACTTCGGCAAGAAGTCGATCGACGAGGTGATCGAGACCCTGCACGCACGCGGGCTCGATCTGCGTCACGATTAGGTGACCCATGCGCCATCAGCGTCAGCGATACCAGCTCAGCCGCAGCGCCTCGCATCGCAAGGCGCTGCTGATGAACCTCAGTAAAGAGGTCATCGAGCACGAGCGCATCCAGACCACCGAGGCCAAGGCCAAGGCGGTCAAGCCGGAGGTCGAGAAGCTCATCACCCTGGCCAAGCGGGGCGATCTGCACGCTCGCCGCCAGGCGCTGTCCGCGCTGGGCCAGGACAAGTTCACCGTCTACAAGCTGTTCGAGGAGATCGCGCCGCGCTACACGGAGCGGGCCGGCGGCTACACGCGGATCCTGAAGCTGGGGCCGCGCCGCTCGGACGCCACCGAGATGGTCCTGCTCGAACTGGTGTAGGCCTTGGGCGGGCCGGACGCGGTCGCCGGGCCGACGGTGCGACTGACCCTGGAGTACGACGGGACGGAGTTCTCCGGCTGGGCCAAGCAGCCCGGCCTGCGGACGGTGCAGGCCGAGGTTGAGCGGGCGCTTGAGACCGTGCTGCGGCGCGATGCCGTGCCCCTGACGGTGGCCGGCCGCACGGACGCCGGCGTGCATGCCCGCGGCCAGGTGGCAAGCTACCCGGGCGAGCCGGCCCGGTCCGACTCGCTCAACGCGCTGCTGCCCTACGACATCGCGGTCCTCGACTGCGCCGCGGCGCCTCCGGGGTTCGACGCGCGCCGGGACGCGACGAGCCGCGCCTACGCCTACCGGGTCCTCACCCGCCGGGCGCGCAGCCCCCACGAGCGCCGGCGGGCGCTCCACTGGCCCCACCACGTCGACGACGGGGCGCTCCGGGCCTGCGCCGAGCTGCTCCCCGGTCACCATGACTTCACGGCGTTCACGCCGACCGAGACCGATCACGTCCGGTTCGAGCGCCACGTGCTCGCCGCCGGGTGGGAGCGGCCGGACCCGGACATCCTGGAGTTCCGGATCGAGGCCGACGCGTTCATGCGCAACATGATCCGGGTGCTCGTCGGCACGATGCTGGAGGTGGCCGGCGGCCGGCGGACGATCGACCGGTTCCGCGACCTCCTGGACGGTCAGCCGCGGCCCGAGGCCGGGGCGACGGCCCCGCCGCACGGGCTGCACTTCCTCGGGGCCGGCTACGGCGGTCGGCGCGCCTTTCCCGTCCACGAGGAAATTCATGCCTAAGTGGACGAATGTCTGATGTCGACTTTCCTTCTAAAACCGTACTATCCCTACTCATTGAGGGGCGCAGCCGTTCCGGGGGGTGGCCGCGGCCCGATGGGTGTGATTCGTTCGCCCGTCGGGCCGCGGCGGGGCGCCGCGGGCGGCGGGAGCGGATGCCATCTTTGGTCCGCCATAGCATTGGTAGTGAGTGCGCGTTCTCCTGACCAATGACGACGGGATCCAGGCCGCGGGGCTGCAGGCGCTTCGCCGGGCCCTGTGCGCCCTGCCCTCCGTGGACCTGGCGGTCATCGCGCCGGACGGCAACCGCTCGGCGATGGCCCGCTCCATCACGACCCGCCGCCCGTTGTGGGTGCAGGAGGTCGACTTCGAGGACGGCACCGTCGGCTACGCCACTGACGGCACGCCGGTCGACTGCGTGCGCCTGGCCAACCTCGGCCTGGTCGAGGGCTTCGAGGCCGAGTTGGTCGTCGCCGGGATCAACCACGGCTCCAACCTGGGCGACGACATCACCTACTCAGGGACGGTCGCCGCCGCCCTCGAGGCGATCGTGCTCGGCCTGCCGGGGATCGCGGTCTCACAGCAGTCGAGCCTGCGCGAGCTCGACTTCCGGGTGGGGATGGCCTTCGAGTTCGACGTCGCGGCGTCGTTCACCGCGCGGCTCATCGCGGAGCTCGAGTCCTCGCCTCTCCCCGGCGGCACGCTGCTGAACATCAACGTCCCGTCCCCGCCAGTGTCCGGCGTCGAGGTCGCGAGGCTGGGCAAGCGGGTCTACCGCGACGAGCTGACCCTGATCGACGAGGATCTG
>JBPYFQ010000042.1:0-18757 GCA_051985625.1 Solirubrobacteraceae bacterium | reverse complement strand
GTCCCGCGCTCGACCGCGCGGGGGAGGCCGCCGGCGTTCGAGACGTGCGCGCCGATTAGCATGCGATTCTTCTGTAAGTCATGCGCGTTCGCTTCGCTCCCTCTCCGACCGGCGCGCTGCACATCGGCGGCGCTCGGACGGCCCTCTACAACTGGCTTCTGGCCCGTGGTCAGGCGTACGGCCCGGATGGCGAATCCGGAACGTTGGTGCTGCGGATCGAAGATACCGATCGGGAGCGATCGACCCCCGAGAACGTGGAGCAGATTCTCGACGCGATGCGCTGGCTGCGGCTCGACTGGGACGAGGGACCGGTGTTTCAGTCCGAGCGCGCCGAGCGCCACCGCGAGGTGCTGACGCAGCTGCTCGAGTCGGGGCACGCCTACCACTCGACAGCCACCGCGGACGACGTGCAGGCCTACAAGCAGCGCCACGGGGCGGGGCGCGGATTCCGTGGCACCGAGGAGGAATCCGGCGCGATCCGTCTGCGCGTCCCCGATGAAGGCGAGACGATCTTCGACGATGTCATCCGCGGGCAGATCCGCTTCGCGAACTCGACCATGGACGACTTCGTGATCGCCCGGGCGGACGAGTCGGTGCTGTACGTGTTCGCGAACATGGTCGACGACCTCGACGCGGAGATCACCGACGTGGTCCGCGGCGAGGACCACATTTCCAACACGCCCAAGCAGCTACTCGTGCTCGATGCGCTCGGCATCGCGCCGCCACGCTACGCCCATCTGCCCCTGCTCCACGGCCCCGACGGCCGCAAGCTGTCAAAGCGCCACGGCGCCGCCTCGGTGCAGGAGCTGCGCGCCGCCGGGTACCTCCCCGAGGCGGTCGACAACTACATCGCGCTGCTCGGCGCGGGGTTCGCCGCAGACGAGGAGTTCTTCGGACTGGACGAGCTGGCCCGGCGCTTCCGGCTCGAGCGCGTGTCGAAGAACCCCGCGGTGTTCGACGAGCGCAAGCTGCGCCACCTGAACGGCCGCTGGATTCGCGAGCTGGGAACCGACGAGCTGACCCGGCGCCTCGAGGAGTTCACCGGCCGTACCGGCCTGCACGACGCCGTCGAGATCTCCGAGGAGAAGATCCAGACGCTGACCGAGTTCTGGCCTCTCGTCGGATTCCTGTTCGACGGTCCGGTCGACGATCCCAAGGCGTTCCAGAAGGTGATCGCGTCGGACGGGGGCGTCGAGTGCCTGAAGGCCGCGCGCGATGCCCTGGCCGGCGCCGACCCGTTCACGGTCGAGAACGTGGAAGCCGCCCTGCGCGAGGTGGTGGAGAGTCGCGGCAGCAAGCCGGCCAAGGTATTCCAGCCCGTAAGGGTGGCCATCGCCGGAACCACGATCTCTCCCGGGATCTTCGAAAGCGTCGCCTTGCTGGGGAAAGCCGAGACACTTGCCCGAATCGACCGCGCCCTGGAACATGCGAATTAGCCGCCCGACTAAACGAACATCGTATGCCTGCCGATAACCCTGGCTGAGGCGGCCCATGAGTTCTGTGGAACCGCCAACCTCCCCTGAAACCTCAAGAAAGAGCATGTCCGCCTTGGCCACGCTAGCCGCAGTCAAGAGTTCCAACAACGATCCCTACGCCGGGCGCGAGCGTCACCACAACGAAGGTCACGGTCGCCGGCTGACCGCTGCCTTCGAGGCGCTGGAGGCCTTCCCGATGCTGGCCGAGTCTCGCAACCGGGTCCTGCGGCTGTTCGAGAGCGGAGAGCCTTCCACCGCCGACGTCGTGGCGGCCGTCGAGGCCGATGTCGCGCTGGCGGTCACCGTCGTGCGGTTGGCCAACCAGGTGGAGGGGCCCACCAACGGCCGCGTCGACAGCGTCGTCGCCGGGGTCGACGTGCTCACGCCGCGCACCGTCCACGCCATCGCCAACCGGGCGCGGACATTCGACTTCTTTGAGCGCACCGCCGTCTGGCAGGGCATCCCCGAGCGCTTCCGCCTGCATTCGGTCGCCACCCAGCGCGCGGCGGACCGCCTGGCGCGGGAGATCGAGTACGAGGCCCGCGACCGCCTGATGGTCACCTCGCTGCTGCACGACATCGGCAAGCTGGTGCTCGTCCACGCCTACCCTGGTTACCCCGGCCAGGTCCACGGCGACGCCCGCACCCCGGAGGAGCGCCTCCAGCGCGAGCGGCGCGAACTGGGCGTCGACCACGCGCTGGTCGGCGGGGTCCTGGCCCGGCGCTGGGCGCTGCCGAAATCCATCGCCTCGGTCATCGAGCGACACCACGCCGAGGAGGCCACGGGGGAGGCCGCGCTGGTCCGTCTGGCCGACATGCTCGCCCACTATGTCCTGGGCGGCGCGATCACGCCGTCGGAGCTGCTGACGGTCGCCCGGACCATCGGCCTGAGCTCGGCCAGCCTGCGCCGCGTCATGTACGAGCTGCCGCTGCCCGCCTCCGGCGAGCGACCCCGCCAGGTGGAGCCGTGCCCCATGTCAACCCGGGAGGTCGACGTCCTGCGCCGGCTGGCCAAGGGCATGGTCTACAAGCAGATCGCCTCCGAGCTGGGCCTGTCGACGAGCACGATCCGCACGCATCTGCACAACGTCTACGGCAAGCTGGGCGCCATGGATCGCGCCCAGGCGGTCCTCATCGCCACCGAGCGCGGCTGGATCTAGGCCCCGGGCGCGCCGGGACGTCCGGCAGGCGCCGCGCCGGTCTTTTAGGATCGGGCTCTCGCATGCTCACGATCACCACCAAGTCGCCCTATGCGCTGAGCGCGCTCGTCGAGCTCTACCGCCACGGGGGCAGCGACCCGGTGCCGATCGCCGAGCTGGCCCGCCGGCGCGACATCCCGGTCCAGTTCCTGGAGCACCTGTTCGCCACGCTCCGCCGGGCCGGGATCCTGCGCTCGACGCGCGGGGTCAAGGGCGGCTACAGCTTCGGCCGGCCGGCCGCCGAGGTGACCGTGCTGGAGCTCGTGGAGCTGCTCGATGGCTCCCTGGGGGCGGGCGCCACCGGCGTGTTCGCCGAGGCGGCGCAGTCGGCCGGCGCCGTGCTCTCCCGTGAGACGATCGCGTCGGTCGCCGAGCAGGAGATCCGCTCGGCCATCGCGCCGATGTACCACATCTAGAGAACGGGACCGGTCGCAGGGAAGGGTCGGGCCGGAGCGGCGCGACCTATACTCCGGCCGCGTGCGAGCCTCCTGCGGCGGCCCCGACATCGCCTGGGCCATGGCCTCGTGATCGGCTGGCGGCTGAATCGAGCCCGCGCCGAGGCGCGGCGCCTGCGCCTGGCCCTGTACCTGGCCCGGCACTTGTCCCGCGGCGGGTGGCAGGTGCATGCGTTTGCCGTGCTGGCCGCGCTCCCCTGGCTCCCGCGCCGCGCCCGCCCACGCCTGGCCTGGGTGAGGGCGACGGTGCCCTCGGGGGCAGCCCGCCGCTTTTACCTAGGGGACTTCTCCCAGGCTGAGGCGCTGGCCGAGGTCCTCATCCACGGCGACTACGACATCCAGGTCGACGGTGACGTGCGGACGATCGTCGACCTGGGGGCCAACGCCGGTCAGGCCGCGCTGCTGCTGCGCGACCGCTTCCCGGACGCGTTGATCGTCAGCGTTGAGGCCGACCCGGAGGTCGCGCGGCTGGCTGCGCGCAACCTGAGCGGCGATCCGCGTCTGCGGGTGGTGGACGCCGCCATCGCCGACCACGACGGCAGCGTCGTCCTGACGCGACTGGCGCGCTGGAGCTGGGGGTCCAACGTGTTCGCGAATTGGGCCTCGGCTGACAACCACGGGATCGTGGTCCGCAGCCTCCGCCTGGGCACACTGCTGGCCGACCACGGGCTGGACGAGGTGGATCTGCTCAAGATCGATGTGGAGGGGGCGGAGTTGCAGGCGCTGACCAGCGACGACGCGGTGCGGCGAGTCCACCGGGTGGTGGGGGAGGTTCACCCGTCGGTGCTGCAGATGCCCGCCGCGGAGGCGGTGGAGCTCATCCGCCGGCACGGCGGGTTCGTCCGGAGTCAGATGCGGGGCGACTATGTATTCGAACTGACTCGGGAGCCGAGCAGCGCACGTTCTGGCTGATTCGAACGCACGGCCAGGATGCCGCCATCGGGCGGTCGTACAAACGTTGATCAAATCCGGGCGTGGGTCCGGGACTCAGGGCGCCGCGACGAGGTTATGTCCAGCGACGCCGATTCAACGACCCCGGCGGACGCCCTACGTCCATGTCTTTCTCCCTCTCTGTCCGGCGGGCTGCGTCCGCCGGCGTTTTTTTGCTCGGCGCGGCCGGGCTCGTCTTGCCAGCCGCCGCCGCCGCCCAGGCGCCGGCCGGCTGTCGCTCACCCCACGTTCCGGCCCTGTCGGTGACCGCGGCCCGGGTCGACGGCACGGTCCTCGTCACGGGGGCCGGCCGCCGGATTACCGTCGCCGCCTCGCGCGGTGCGCACACGGGCGCCACCGCAACGTGGCTTGAGTTCTGCCTGCGCCCGCGGGCGGTGACCCGGGCGGTCACGCTGGTGCGGGTTGCCCCAGGCGGCGTCTCGGTGGCGCTGTCCCGCGGGGGCAGGCTGACCCTCGCCGGCCGGGGCGCGACGGCCACGACCGTCGCCCGCCGGACCGAGTTCGTCCAGGTGCTGCTCGACCGGCGCCGCTCCCGGGCCTCGGTGTTCATCAACGGCCGCCGCCGGGCCACTGTCCCAGCCGGGATCGCGGGCGCGGTCCGCGTCTACGCCGGAGCGGCCGCCGCCACGGCGCCGGCCGGCGCGGACGTGCACCCCGCAGTGAGCGCGGCCAGCCACACGCCGACGGCGTTCGCCGCTGCGGCACCGCCGACGGGGAGGACCGCGATGGCCACGCCGCTGGCGACGACCACCGGCACCACGACCTCGACGACCCCGGCCACGACGACCTCGACGGCCCCGGCCAGCACGACCCCAACGCCGGCCCCGGCCGGCGTGACCGCGGCCCAGGCCAGCGCGGCGAGCGCCTGGCCCGCGACCAACCCGTTCTCGCCGACGAGTTTCTGGAACGCCCCGCTGGCGAGCAGCGCGCCGCTCGATGCCAACTCCCAGACCTACGTCAACGACCTCGTCAGCCAGGTCAAGCAGTTCGGCGCCTGGATGAACACCACCTCGTACAGCGTGCCGGAGTACGTCGTCCCCGCCGACCAGCCGACGGTCACGGTGACGCTCGAAACCTGGGGGCCGGACCTCCAGGCCGCCTGGAACGCGGTGCCAATCCCGGCGGACGCGGTGGCGGCCACGGGCACCGACCACAGCATGAGCGTCTGGCAGCCCTCGACCGACAAGATGTGGGACTTCTGGCTGGCCCAGCAGGTCAACGGGCAGTGGCAGGCCCGGTGGGGCGGTGAGATGGACAACGTCTCGACGAGCCCCGGCTACTTCACCCACTCGGCGCAGACCAACAACTGGGGTGGCACCGCCACCGGGCTGGCGCTCGCCGGCGGCCTGATCACACTCGCCGACCTCCAGCGCGGCTACATCAACCACGCGCTGGCGCTGGCGGTTCCGCAGACTCTGCCCAACCGGTTCAGCTGGCCGGCCCAGCGCACCGACGGGAAATCCACTGCCGCGACCGCCCTTCCGGAGGGCATCCGCTTCCGGCTTGACCCCACCTTCGTCTGCAACAGCCCGGGTCGGCCGTGGCTGGACCGGCTGCTGTGCCAGGCGATGCAGACCTACGGGATCGTCATCCGGGATACGTCCGGCGCGGTCACGTTCTACGGTCAGGACCCGACGGCCACCGGAACCAACCCGTTCGTGGCGCCGTTCGACGGGTGGAGCGAAGGCACGTACCTCTCGTGGCTGCCGTGGAGCCGCCTCGAGGCGCTCCAGACTCAGATGAGAGGCTGACGCGCCCGATCCGGTCTCAGACCCGCCATTGCTGGTCAAGTGTGGCCCGGCGGCCGCGGGCTGAGAACACGCCCCGCGCGGGGCGCGCATCGACCCCCCGCTACTGTTCGCCGGCATGTCGCTGGTCCCGACCAACATCGCCAGCCTGATGGGCGGCACACCTGTCATCCAGCTGACGCGGCTCGTCGGCGACAGCGACGTGCAGCTGTTCGCCAAGCTGGAGACGTTCAACCCCGGCGGCAGCGTCAAGGACCGGATCGGCGTGGCGATGATCGAAGCCGCCGAGCGGGAGGGGCGCATCGAGCCGGGCCGGACGACGATTGTCGAGGCGACGAGCGGGAACACGGGGATTGCACTCGCCTTCGTCTGTGCGGCCAAGGGGTATGACCTCGTTCTCACCCTCCCGGAGGGGATGAGCCGCGAGCGCGAGTCGCTGCTGCGTCTCTACGGCGCGACCGTGCAGATGACGGAGTCGCTGGGCGGCATGACCGAGGCGGTCAAGGCCGCCCGGGACCTGGCCTCCCGCGACGACGTCTTCCTCCCGGACCAGTTCTCCAACCCGGCCAATCCGGAGATCCACCGGCGCACCACCGGGCCGGAGCTGTGGGACGCCCTTGACGGGAAGATCGATGTCTTCGTGGCGGGTGTCGGCACCGGGGGCACGATCACCGGCGTGGGGGAGGTGCTCAAGCAGCGCGACCCGGCCTGCCGCATCGTCGCTGTGGAGCCGAAGACGTCGGCCGTGCTCTCCGGCGGTCGGCCCGGTCCCCACAAGATCCAGGGAATCGGTGCCGGCTTCGTCCCGACCGTGCTCAACCGCGAACTGCTGGACGAGGTGATCCCTGTCGACGACGAGGACGCCATCGAGACGGCACGGCTCCTCGCTCGGCGTGAGGGAGTCTTGTCGGGAATCTCCTGCGGGGCCGCGGTGTGGGCAGCCCTCCAGGTGGCCGCCCGGCCGGAGCTGCGCGGGGCCCGGATCGCCACGATCCTGCCTGACTCCGGCGAGCGCTACGTCTCGACCCCGTTCTTCGCTCCGTGATCGGAGCGGCCGCCGACCCCGTGGTCGCCGACCCCGCTCGCCCCGGCCTATCCTAGGCGCGCCCTGGAACTGGGCGGCCCACCGCCTGCTCAACCACGGCTGGTGGCCGGTGGCTCAGGCGCTGAGCTGCACCCGCAGCCGGCGCTCGTCGTCCAGGCTCGCCGCCTTCACCGAATGGACGATGCTGTGCCCGCCGGCGGTGATCTCATCCGGCGTTCCCGGCAGCCCCTTCCAGGACAGGGCAAACGGCTCGCCCGGGCCGACCAGGCTGCGCATCCGCAGCCCGGCGGCACCACACAGGATGCCGACCACGAGATCCTCGGACAGCCCGGTGCCCACCCAGGGGCGCCAGCTCAGCTCGGCCCGCTCCAGGTACCGCCGGGAGACGGCATAGGCGCCCCCCAGGCAGTGGGCGTTCCCCGGCGCCAGGCGCGCCCCCGCGGCACGCAACCGGGCGACCGTGCGGCGGTCGGCGCGGCTCTTGTACCAGGGCACGCGGGATCCGCCGGGGCACCGCCTCACCTGCCACGCGCGGTCGCAGCGGGCCAGCTCCCCGTCCCAGGTGCTCCAGTCCCGGGTGCCGCCGTCGCTGGTGCGGTCATAGGAGCCGACCACGCCCAGTTCCGGATCGTCCATCACCGCGGCCAGCTTGGCGGCGAACGGGGCGATGATCGCCGCGTCGGTATCCAGTTTGAGCGCCAGGTCCACGCCATGGTCCCGGCAGTCGACCAGCCCCGCCATGGTGGCGGCGAGCATCGCGCTGCGGGCGTCCACCCGTCGCCGGCGGCGCCGCAGCGGCGTGCGGAGCACCCGCTGGCGCGGCCAGCCCGGGTCCAGCCCGCGGGGCGCCGGACCGTCGTCGATCAGCACCAGATGGGCGTCTTCCGGGCTCTCGTGGGCGGCCAGCATGTCGAGCGTATCGTGCATGCGGGCCACCTCCCGCTCTCCCGGGCCCACGGCCATGATCACGCCGAACATCGGGGCGAGGTTACCCCGGGTGCCCGGTACGGGTAACCCATCACACCATGGCTGCTGACGAGACACCCCCGCCCGGGCTGGCCGGCCCGCGCAAGCTGGTGACCGAAGTCGGCCGCCTGCTCGACGTGATGTCGATCGCCGACCGCGGCCACCGGCTGCGAGTGCTGTGGATCTGGCTGGTGCTGGTGATCAAGCGCCGCCTGCGCATTCGCGCCGAGTGGGGTCTGCGCCTGCGCTGGCGCGGTCCGCGGTCGACGCTGGAGGGCGTCATCTCGGATGCCTCGGAGCTGAAGGTCATCCGCGAGGTGTTCGTCAACGGCGAGTACGACCTGCCCGTCGCGAGCCCGCGACTGATCCTCGACGCCGGAAGCAACGCCGGATTTTCGGTCCTGTACTTCCGTGACCGGTATCCCGAGGCGGCGATCGTGGCGGTCGAGCCGGCGCGCCGCGCCTTCGCTCGGCTGGAGCGCAACGTCGGCGCGCTGCCGAACGTGCGCCTGCTCCGGGCAGCGGTGGTGGGCGAGGACGGGGTGGTCACGCTCCACACGGGCTGGCAGAGCTGGGCCAGTTCACTGTTCGCCGAGCACGATATGTATGACGCTGAGGAGGTCGAGGGCCTCACCGTCGAGAGCGTTCTCGCCCGGTGCGGGGAGGAGCGGGCCGACCTCATCAAGCTCGATATCGAGGGGTCGGAAACACAGGTGCTGGCGCACTCATCGGCTATCCGAACGGCTGACCACATCGTGTTCGAGTTCCATCAGGAGCACAGCGACGACGACGTGTGGGCGCTGATCGGGTCGCTGTCCGGATTCCAGGTCGTGCAGATGCTGGGGCACTCGCAGGAGCATCCGCTGGTGACGCTGACTCGGCGGTCGTAGCCGGGCCGGAGCATCGCCCTCGGTAGCCTTCAGGGCATGCTCGGCCTCGGACTGATGGCGCGTACCGCTGCCGAGATCCGGCGGGACATCGCCGCCGCCCAGGAACGGGATCCCGCGGCCCGGGATGTCGGCTCGCTGGAGATCCTGGCCGCCTGGCCCGGGGTTCACGCGCTCCTCGGTCACCGCGTCGCCCACGCCCTGTACGGCGCCGGCGTGCCGGTGCTGCCGCGGCTGATCGCCAGCGTCGCCCGGTCGGTCACCGGAATCGAGATCCATCCCGCCGCCCGGATCGGCAATGGGTTCTTCATCGATCACGGGATGGGCGTCGTCATCGGGGAGACGGCCGAGATCGGCGACGACGTGACTCTCTATCAGGGCGTCACGCTGGGCGGCACAGGGTTCGCCACCGGCAAGCGCCATCCCACAGTTGAGGACAACGTAACCGTCGGCTCCGGGGCCAAGATGCTCGGCCCTATCACCGTCGGCCACGGGGCGAAGATCGGCGCCAACAGCGTCGTCATCCATGATGTGCCCCCCAACTCGACGGTGGTCGGCAATCCCGGGCATCCGGTGCGCGTCGAGGGGCGCCGCCCCGAGGGCCCCGACACCGACTGGATCCATCTGCCCGACCCGGTCGCCGACGCCATCAAGGGCCTGTCCAGCCGGATTGCCGCCCTCGAGCTCGCCGCCGAAGAGTCCGGCGAGCATTCGCCGGCCGAGGTCCGCCAGCTGCGCCAGGCGGCCGGCGGCCAGTCCGAGGGCCGCTCCAACCCATCGGTCGGCCCCAGCCCGGCGGGAGGCTAGCCCCCGGCGGGCGCGCCGCGGTCGGTCAGACCGGGGGCGTGGACTCGCCGGACTCGCCGGACGCCACCGTGGGCCGATCGGCGTCGGCGGTGACCGGAGAGCGTGAGCGGGCCGGGATGTCGGCGGCCTGCTCGGGCATGTTGCGCCGGGCGCGGACCAGGTACAGCGGTCGGCCCTTGACTTCGTCGTAGATGCGGCCGACGTACTCGCCGATGATGCCGATCGCGATCAGCTCGATGCCGCCCAGCAGCAACACGAGGATGGTGACCGAGCCGAACCCGGGGAGGTAGGACCCGGCCAGCCGGAGGATGATGACGACCGGGATGGCGATGAACGCCAGGCCGGAGATCAGGAACCCCAGGAGAGTGGCCAGCTGTAGCGGCCGGTGCGAGAACGACGAGATCGCGTCCAGGGAGAACTTCAGCATCTTGGGCAGCGTGTACTTGGTCTGCCCGGCATAGCGCGCGTCCCGGTGATAGGGGACCGCGGCCTGGGTGTAGCCGACCCACACGGTCATGCCGCGCAGGAACCGGTTGCGCTCGCGCATGGCCAGCAGCGCGTCGAGCGGCCGGCGGTCGAGGAGGCGGAAGTCGCCGGAGTTGTGCTGAAGCTCGACCTGCGCGAGCTTGTCGAATAGCGCGTAGAACCAGCGCGCGGTGGCGAGCTTGAAGCGCGACTCGCCCTCGCGCTGCTCGCGCACGGCGTAGACGACGTCGCATCCGGCCCGCCAGTGATCGAGCATCGTGCGGATGAGCTCCGGTGGGTCCTGGAGATCGGCGTCGAGCATGACCACGGCGTCGCCGCGCGCGTGGTCCAGACCGGCCGTCAGCGCCGTCTGGTGGCCGAAGTTCCGCGACAAGTAAACGACGCGGACCCGCGGGTCGCTGGCGGCGAGGTGCTCCAGCGCAATCGGCGAGCCGTCGGTGGAGCCGTCGTCGACGAGCACGAGCTCGAACGGAATCCCCTCCAGCGCGCTGGCCACGCGCGCGTGGAATTCGTCGATCGTCGCCTCCTCGTTGTACACGGGGGCGACCACGCTGACCAGGCCGAGCTCGCGGGGGGTGCCGTCGAAGGCCGGAAGGGGCTCGCTCATCGCTGCATCGTACGAGCTAGCACGGCTGAGCCCTACAAGAGACCGATCGCGTGCGGGATGTACCCCACCAACTGGAAGCCCTGGACGACCCCGGTCATGATCAGCGTCCATCGGGTCAGCCGCCGGTCGTGGCCGAGCGCCGCCAGCGGCAGCAGCCAGCCGACGTACCACGGCAGCAGCGAACTGGAGGCCAGGAGCATCGCCAGCGTCGCCCAGCCGGCGCCGTCGATCCAGTCCATCTCGCCCCGCCACACGCGCAGCAGGAGCCGGCAGGTGATCACGATGAAGACGAGGGCCAGCACGTAGCTCACGATGTGGGCGACGGTCACCAGCCCCAGGCCGACGCCGATGAAGCCGGGCAGCGTCTGCCAGTCGCCCTCGCTCTGGCTCTGGTTGATCGTCTTGAGCATGTCGACCGACTGCGCGCCGAACACGACGAGGCTGAGGGCGGCGACCATCGCCAGGCCAATGGCGGCGCCGATGATGAGGTCACGGCGTCCGCGCCCGCGTCGCCGCCCGTCGGCCAGGATGGCGAACGGGAGGGTGATCCCGGCGGTCAGCTTGATTCCGCTGGCGAGCACCATCAGCGCGCCGCCGAGACGCTCGCGGGAGGCCAGGACCGCGTAGAGCCCGCCGACCAGCGCGACGAGCATGAGCAGGTCGTTGTGGCCGCCGCCGACGCCGTAGATGACGACCAGCGGGTTGAGCCCCACCAGGGCCGCGGCGCGAACCGGGTCCTTGCCGCGCAGTCGCGCGCACTGCCACACCAGCGCGACGAGCGCGAGGCACGAGACCGCGGCGATCGCCTTGTAGGCGAACACGCTGGCCGCGACGGCCAGCGGCGCCATGACGTAGCTGAACACCGTGAACACCGGGCCGTAGGCGCTGGGGATGTACGACCACTTGGAGCCGATGTACGGGAAGAGGGCATTGTCGAAGGAGATCGCGTACGGCCCGTGGGTGTAGGGGTTGATCCCGTACAGGCCCCCCATGCGCGCGTACGCCTGGTAGCTGAAGATGTCGGTCGACACCAGCGGCGGGGCGATCAGCACCAACAGGGTGAGCGCCGCGATCGCCCCCAGCACGACGCGGGCGGACAACTGGGCGCTGAGGGAGACCGTGAAGGCGTAGGCGACGAAGAAGAGCGCCAGCGCCGCGATCGCCCCGCCCGTGTGGAGGTTGAGCCCCACGCCGTCGAAGATGCCGCCGAGGCTGGCCGGGACGAACTGAACGGACTGGGGCAGGAGCGCCGTGGTGTGGGCTCCGCCGACGGCGATGATGACGCCGGTGAGGAGTAGCCCGGCGATGGCGAGGAGCCCCCGGCGGCTGCTGGTGCGGTCGCGCGGCGCGTCCCGCCCCACCGGGAGGTCGAGCGCGCCCTGCGAAGAGACTCTCAGGGAGCTGCTCGTGCTCATCTCGTTCAGCATGCCCGGTGCGGAACCTGCGGCTGTGTGGTCAGTATTGAAATCTCGTTAATCAATTCTGGCGCACCCCTGGCTCGGCTGGCTCCCGGGTGGCGCGCGCGCGGGCGAGGGCGGCCGGCGCGTTGCGCTTCATCAGGGGGACGAGCAGCATCGCCTCGAGCGCGATCGTGCTCGACATCTTTGAGCTTCCCTGGGTGCGGTCGGCAAACACGATCGGTATCTCGCGGACGGTGAAGCCGGCGAGGATGGCGCGGTATGTGACCTCGATCTGGAATACGTACCCTTCGGCGCGGACGCTAGCCATGTCGATGGCCTCCAGGACCTCCCGTCTGACGCATTTGAAGCCGCCCGTCAGATCGCGGACATCGACGCCCAGGATCAGCCGTGCATACAGGCCGCCACCGCGGCTGACCAGCCGGCGGACCAGACCCCAGTCGCGCACGCCTCCGCCCGGCACGTAGCGCGAGCCCAGGACCAGGTCGGCGTGCTCCGCGGCGGCGATCAGCTGCGGGAGGTACCTGGGGTCGTGCGAGAAGTCGGCGTCCATCTCCAGCAGCAGTTGGGCGCCGCTGTCCATGGCCCGGCGAAACCCAGCCAGGTACGCCTGGCCCAGGCCGCTCTTGGCAGGGCGATGGAGCACCTCGACCCAGTCGTGGGCCTCGGCGAGCGTGTCGGCGATCGCGCCGGTTCCGTCCGGCGAGCTGTCGTCGACGATCAGGATCCGGAAGTCGCCGGGGGCGACCCGCTCAAGTTCCGCACCGGCGGCGTCGACGATCTTCGCGAGGTTCTCACGCTCGTTGTAGGTGGGGATGACCAACCAGATCGTCGCGGTCATGGAGAATGCAGCCTAATCGCATGGTCGGGCGATCGCGTCGGCGCGGGTGAGGCATCATGTGGGCGGGGCATCGGCGACATGGACGAGGGCCATTCGCTGACCGGGGACAGTGGGCACCTGCTGGTGCCCGGGAGCCGATCGCCGACACCGGGGACTATCTCCAGCCGGCTACGCGCCCGCGGCCGGCCCGCCGCCCGGAACCGTCAGCGGCGCACGTAGGCGACGCGATTCCAGCTCGGCTCCGGCGCGAGCTCGATCGGCTCGCCGCCCCGGTCGGGCTGGATGTACACGAACACGTGGGTATCCGTGTTGAACGTGATGTCCAGCTCGCCCTCCTTGACGCGCTGGTCCAGCCAGGCCCCGCGGAAGATGAGCCGCCGCAGCCAGTGGACGAGCGAGCGCTCCGAGGGCCCGACCAGATCGGCCCAGCAGTCGTTGACGTGCTCGCCGAGGCCAGACGCGGGGTCCGTCACCTCGCCGTTGACGACGAGGTTGATGAGGTCCTCGGCCTCGTCCTCCTGGACGGGATCGGCCAGAAAGCCGAGCTTGCGAGCGGACTGCTCGCAGCGCTCGCGGAAGTCACGCTCGTTGAACGTGAACCGCAGTTCTCCGTACTCGAGGACAAAATCATCGCCCGAGCTGTAGTTGCCGCGTCGGTACATCGCGTCGGCATCATATGCGTGATTCCTCCCTGGCCGGGAGATCTGAAAGTGATGTTGCAGCGGGGAGGGGGAGAGCGGTGTCGCGCTCGGGGCTCATGCCCATATGGAGCGTGATCTACCAGCGATTTTGATCGTAGAGGACCACTCCGCGACGCGTCGCTTCCTGGCCGACAACCTGGCCGCTGACGGCTATGAGCCGTTGGAGGCGCGGAGCGCGGCCGAGGGCCGCCACCTGATCGCCACCCAGGCGCCGGAGCTGGCGATCCTGGACCTCGGCCTCCCGGATCGCGACGGACTCGACCTGCTGCGTGAGCTGCGTGAGTCCAACGAGTCCGGGGGAGGGCTGGACTCCGAGCTTCCGGTGCTCATCCTGTCCGGCCGGGCCGGCGAGCTGGACCGCATCCGCGGCTTTGAGCGCGGCTGCGACGACTATCTCCCGAAACCGTTCAGCTATGGCGAGCTGCGGGGGCGGATCGAGGCGCTGCTCCGGCGGACGCGCTCACGCGCGCGGCTGGGCCGGGTCCGGGTCGGCGCGCTGGAGATCGATCCGGTGGGGCGGCGCGTCTGGCTGGACGGCCAGCCCATCCATCTGTCAAAGAAGGAGTACGGCCTGCTGCGGACGCTGGCCTCCGAGCCCGCGCGCGTGTTCACGCGTGAGGAACTGCTGCAGGGCGTCTGGGGGTTCAAGACGGTCGTGCCGACCCGGACGCTGGACTCCCACGCGTCGCGCCTGCGCAAGAAGCTCAGCCGCCCGGACAGCACGCTGGTCGTCAACGTGTGGGGAGTGGGGTACCGGCTGGTCGACTCGGTCCCCCCGCGATGAGCACGGCCGGCGCGCTCGCGGGCTGGATCGCCGCCGGCGTCGCGCTGACGCTGCTCGCCATCGTCCGGCGCGCCCTGACCGAGCGGACCACCGCGGTGGCCCGTGCTTGTCACGAGCTGCGGGGCCCGCTGGCGGCGGTGCGGCTCGGGTTGTCGCCTCCGGCCGACGGCGAGCTCCCGCGACACCGTCTGCGGGCGATCGACGCCGAGTTGGGGCGGGCGGCGCTCGCCCTCGAGGACCTGGCCGAGATCCGCGGTGGCGGGATGGGTGGGGCGGGTGGCGCGGGTGGGGCCTGTATCCGCCGCGTCGAGCGCGTCGATGTCCGGAGTCTGGTGGCCGACTCCGTCGAGGCCTGGCGGGCGACCGCCGAGTCACGGGGCGCCGTGCTCGGCGACTCGCTACCGGGGCCGGCCGTCGACGTCTGGGGGGACCGGCGACGGCTGGCGCAGGCGGTCGGCAACCTGCTGGCCAACGCCATCGAGCACGGCGGCGGGCGCATCGAGGTACACGTGGCCCGGCGCGGGGGCCTGGTCCGGGCCGAGGTCTCCGACGACGGCCGGGGCCTGCCGGCGCCAGTGGCGGATCTGAGCCGGCGGGGCCGGCGCGCCCGCGGCGCCCACGGCCACGGCCTGGCGATCGCCGCGTCGATCGCCGAGGTCCACGGCGGCCGGCTGGCCGCCGCGCCCGCTCACGTCGGCGCTCGGCTGGTGCTAGAGCTGCCCGCTGCCGGCCCGAGCCGGTGGCCGACCTCGAGCCGGGCCGTCACCCCCGCCCCCATCAGGAGACCGAAGGCCGCCAGGTAGCAGGTGATGAAGATTCCCACCAGCATCAGGAACAGGGCGACCGGCGCCCGTCCGGAGAACACGTTGAGGTAGTAGCCCGTCAGCGTCGGCGTCACCAGCAGGATGACCCCGCCGACACCAGCGCCGATGATGAGCGGTCGCCGGCGCAGCGCTCCGCCCGCCAGCGCCCGGTACAGCCCGGCGCAGATCAGCACCGTTAGCGCGAGGGCGGTGAGCGGGACCCCGAGCCGCGTGAACACCGGATCCCAACCGAGGCGCTCGACGAGGCCCGTCCCCGCCGTGCCGGCGATCACCATCACCACCACGAGCACCGCCAGCGCCAGCGCCAGCCCGAGGTTGCGCAGCTTGCCGATGACGATGCCCTCACCGGGGCGTGCCAGCAGCCGGGTCTCGACCCGGGCGATGACGCCGATCGCCCCGGAGCACGTCCACATCATCCCGATGACTGAGACCGCCAACAGCAGCGGCGAGTCGCGCCTCGTCCGCACCACCAGGTCCACCACCTGGGCGTGGACGTCCTTGGGCAGTACGCCTGACACCTTTCGGGCCAGGGCCTGCGCCTGGGCGTAGTCGCCGAGGATGAGCGTGGCGAGGGCCGTCAGGCCGAGGGCGAGAGGGACGAGCGACGAGGCCAGATACCACGCCAGGGCCGGGACGTCGTCGCCCACCCCTGATTCCCAATACAGGGACACAAACTCCTTCAGCGCGCGCCGCACCGGGCCCTTCGTTGTCGGCTCGGCCTCGGTCGTCAACGTCTGGTCCGCTCCCATAGGCGCATTCCATCGCGTTGAAGCGGTCGGCGCCAGGGCAGGAGGCCACGCACACGCCCCGGACGGAATCGGCGCGGGTCTGCAATTCCGGTCGGCAGATGGCCGATCTGCACCGGATCGTGCACGGGCCGGCCGCTCCACCTGGGCCGGCCTCCCACCGCACAAACCCAGGTGAGAACGGGGCGCGCGGCCCCCGGACGACCCGGAGTGGGAGGCTGGTGGGGGAAGGGGTGGGAATTGGGTTGCAAAGTGGGAAGGAGTGGGTTACTGTGGGCGACGCTTCTGGAACCCGGGTGGCAGGGCTCCTCCCACCCAGCCACCCGGGTTTTTGAGCCCCACCTGCTGCATGAGCTCACTTGACCTTCCGCGGAACCTTCGAACACGCGCTCGACGCGAAGCACCGACTCACGATCCCCGCCAAATTCCGGGCGGCGCTCGCCGATGGAGTCGTGCTGGCGCCCTCGCACGAGGTGGAGTCGGGAGCCCCGCGCACGGTCGCCATCTGGACCCCGCAGGACTACGACCAGTTCACGCAGTCGGCCCTGGCCGGGCTCAACCCGTTCGAGCCCAAGGCGCGCGAGCTGAAGCGCTTCTTCTTCAACGCCTCATTTGACACCGAGCTCGACGCCGCCAACCGCGTGATGATCCCCACCCCGCTCATGGATTACGCCAGCCTGGCGAAGGAGGTCGTCGTCACCGGCTCCGGTGAGTGCCTCGAGGTGTGGGACCGCGGCCGTTACGCGCAGAACTTCGAAGACGTCCTGACCCGAATCCCGGATATCGCAGCGAGCCTTGGCCACACTGCTTGACATGACGAAGACCCACATCCCGGTGCTGGCCGGCGAGCTGATCGAGGCGCTTGACCCTCGTCCCGGCGAGGTGGCCGTGGATTGCACCGTGGGCGGTGGGGGGCACGCCCGGCTGATCGCCGAGCGGATCGGTCCCGGCGGGATCCTGATCGGGGTCGACCGCGACCCGGTCGCCGAGGAGCGGTTCGCCGAGCTGGCCGCCGAGGTCCCCTGCGAGACGCGCTTCATCCGCGCCGACTTCGTCACCGGCCTGGCCGAGCTGCGCCAGGAGGAGCTCCGGGCCGACCTGGTCTACCTCGACCTGGGGATGTCCTCCATGCAGGTCGACACGTGGGCGCGGGGCTTCTCGTATGCCTACGACGCGCCGCTGGACATGCGGATGGACCCCGACCAGGAGCTGACCGCGGCCGAGATCGTCAACACCTGGGACGAGCGGCGCCTGGCCCGTCTCCTGCGCGAGTACGGCGAGGAGCGATATGCGCCGCAGATCGCCCGGGCGATCGGCCGGGCGCGCCGCCGCCAGCCGTTCGCCACCACTCAGCAGCTGGTGGACTGCATCAAGAGCGCGGTCCCGGTCCCGGCCCAGTTCGCCGGCGGCCACCCGGCCAAGCGCACCTTCCAGGCGCTCCGCGTCGCCGTCAACGACGAGCTGACGCAGCTGGAGCAGGGCCTGCCGGAGGCCTGGGAGCTGCTGGGGCCGGGAGGCCGGCTGGCCGCGATCTCGTTCCACTCGCTGGAGGACCGGTTGGTCAAGCGCTTCCTGGCCGCTCGCGCGCGGGGCTGCATCTGCCCGCCTGAGCTGCCCATCTGCGTCTGCGGACGCGAACCCGAGGCCGAGCTCCTCACCCGACGTGCGGTGGCCCCGACACCGGGCGAAGTCGCCGCCAATCCACGATCGAAGTCAGCGCACCTGCGCGCCGCCCGCAAGCTGGAGGTTTCACCTGCATGACTCCCGCCGCCCTGACTCCCGCCGCCCGCAAGACGGCTTCATCCCGGGGGAAATCCGCCGGGTCCCGGGACTCGGCCCCGCCCCGGACATCCGGCGGGCGGGCCTCAACCTCGGGTCGAGGCTCAGCCTCAGGTAGAGCTTCATCCTCCCGGCTCGCCGCATCTTCGGGGCGGGCCGCATCGTCCGGGCGGACCGCGTCGGCCGGGCGGGCCGCGTCGGCCGGGCGGGCCGCTTCCAAGCCGAGCCACCGCTCGCCGCTGCGCCCGGGGATCGCGCCGCGGTCGCCCCGGCGCGTCTCCGGGCCGCTGAGCGGGCCGACCCGGGGCGGCGCCACGACGACCCGCCACGCACCCGCGTCAACGCCTCGCCGCCCCGCGCCCCCGCGCCGCCGCGGCCGCACCGCCGTGGCGCCCGCCGGCGTCCCCCTGACCGCCCGCGCCGCGGCGTACGTCCGGGCGCTGCCGGATCATTCGCTCCTTGACCGGATCATCCGCGGTCGCGTCTGGATCCCGCTGCTGGGTGTGCTGTTGGCCGGCATCGTCGCCATGCAGGTCGAGGTGCTGAAGCTCAACGCCGCCACGGGCGTCTCGCTGCAGCGCACGACCGCGCTGCAGGACGAGCGCGACGTGCTCCAGGCCAACGTGGCCCGGCTGGCCGACGATCAGCGCATCGAGCGCATAGCGGCCCAGATGGGCATGCAGATGCCGGCGCCCTCGCAGGTGAAGTTCCTGTCCACGAGCGGCGCCAACCCGAGCCGTGCGGCCGGCAACATCCACCAGCCCGACGCGACCGCGTTCCTGGGCCAGCTTCCGGGCGCCCAGACGACCGGCGGCGTCGACATCGGCGCAGCGCCGGTGTCGGCGGCCACGACGGATCCGACGGCGAGCACCGGAACGAGCTCGGCGGCGCCGACCGGCACGACAGCCGCGGCTCCGCCGGCGACCGGGACGACGGCCGCGGCTCCGCCGGCGACCGGGACGACGGCCGCGGCTCCGCCGGCGACCGGGACGGGCACGACGAGCCAGACCCCGACCGTCGCCGCGCCCGCGACCGGCAC
>JBPYFQ010000041.1:0-2105 GCA_051985625.1 Solirubrobacteraceae bacterium | reverse complement strand
GCTTGGATCGGCGGGGTCGGGCAGGGTCATGCCCGCTTTCAGGCCCGTGAGGAGGTAGTCGACGACGGGCTGGGTGATCCGTTCGCCGGGGACGATGACCGGGATGCCGGGCGGGTAGGGCGTGATCTGCTCGGCCGCGATCCGACCGATCGCGTCTTTGGCCTTGACGTCCTCGGTCTGGCCGAAGAAGGCGTCGCGCGGACGGTTGACGGTCTCAAGCTCGAGATCCGGGGGCTCGGGAATCGTGATGGGTGTGGGTGGCGGCAGCTGGCGGGCAGCGTCGGTGAGGTCGCGGAGGGCATCGAGCAAGCGGCCGGCGGTGGAGGTGTCGTCGGCGATTGACACGGTGGCCAGGATGCGCGCGTGATCGCTGAGGCCCATGTCGATCCGCTTGTGCTGGCGCAGCCAGTCCGCGGCCTGATAGCCGCTGATCTGAAGCTCGGAGACGTCGATGAAGATCTGGAGGAGGTCGAGATCGTGCGATGCCGCCTCGCGGACGAGTTCGTTCTTCAGGACGTGGACGCCCGGTAGCTCATCGATGTTTCGGCGCAGATCGCCGGCGAGGTCGAATGCCGCTTGCATGAGCTCGCTGCCGCACTCGACCATCTGCCGGCGCCACCCGTCGATTGCCGCATACAGCAGCACGTTGGGGCTGGTGGTCATTAGCAGGTCCGCGCAGGCGGACAGGTGCGCGAAGTCGATCCGGTCACCTTGGACGTGGAAGACCGAGCCTTGCTCGAACCCGCAGCCCATCTTGTGGACGCTGACGACGCAGATGTCGGCGCCGGCGTCCATCGCCCAGGTCGGCAGGTGGTCATGGAACGGCAGGTGTGCGCCCCAGGCTTCGTCGACGATCAACGGGCGGCCGCGCTCGTGACAGATGTCGGCGATCGCCTTGATGTCCGCGCAGGTGCCGTACGGTGTGGGGCTGACGATCAGCGCGCCGGCCGCGTGGGGATAGCGATCCCACGCCTCGGCGATCTGTTCGGGCGAGGGCGGGTGGGCGATATGGAGTTGCGGATCCCACTGAGGGTGCACCCAGCAGGGCTGCAGCCCGGAGAAGATCATGCCGGCGGTGACCGACTTGTGCGCGTCGCGTCCGAGGATCAGGTGACCGTCGTGTCCGGCGACAGCCAACATCGCCGCTTTGACCGAGAGCGAGCTTCCGCAAGTGGAGAAGAACGCGTGTTGCGCGCCGACAGCATCAGCCATCAGCTCCTCCGCCCGCTGCAGATACGCCCCTGACGACAAGCGATCATCGAGCCCCGAGCTGGCGAGCACATCGTCGCGAAACGGTTCCAGTCCCATGACCTCTCGGACGCGGGGGTCGATGCCGCGGCCCTGCCGATGCCCCGGGGGGGTGAAGCCGTAGCGGTCGAGCCGGTGGTATTCGCGCAAGGCCTCAAGCAGAGGCGCCTCCCGGTGGTCCATGGTGAGCTTCCTAGAGCCCCGGGCTCGGACCGGGGAGGAGGCTGGCCCTGGCCGCGGCCAGCCCGGCGCGCAGCCCTGAACCACAGCCGGTCGCGGCGCAGCGCCGAGTTCCACTGGAGGCGCCGGTGATTACGACCACCGCACCGTGTAAATCGCCTGCCATGAGCCCGTCCTACCCGCTCCGGGGGATGTCTGCTCGTTTTTCGACGGGTGACGGGTATTGCCCAGACGCGAGCGGCACCGAGCATCCGCTCCCGGGGCCGAGGCGGGTGGCGCCGATCGTCCCGCCGCTGGTCGCGCTGCTCAAGCGCGCCTATCGCCGCGGTGCGCGCTGTGGCGCGGGTTACACCCCGGGGACGATCCGGATCTCGCGGCGGACGCCATCTCCCAGAGCCGCAAGCGCCTCCTGATAGGCAGGGCTGTCGTACGCGGCGGTGGCGGCCTCGAGTGAGTCGAACTCGATAATCACGACACGCTGTTTTAGACCGCCCTCGTACACCTTCTCGGGCAGGCCACGCGTGATGAAGCGGCCGCCGGCAGATGTCAAGGCCGGCCCGGCGAGGGCGGCGTACGCAGCCATCTTCTGCTCATCACGAATCTCTTGATAGATGCTCACCCAATACGCGGTCATGGCCGTATTCTGCCGTGCCGCCCAGCGCCGCCGCAACATCGAG
>JBPYFQ010000040.1:0-27890 GCA_051985625.1 Solirubrobacteraceae bacterium | reverse complement strand
CGCCGCGCCCGCAGCCGGGCGCGGAGGAGGATGAGCGCCACCCGGCGGGGCAGCAGGCGGAGCTGCCAGGCGAAGCGGACCTCGACACGCACGACCAGGGCCGCCCGCCGCAGGCGCGCGGTGAGCTCTCGCGTGGGGGTGCCGGTCAGCGCGGTCAGGCGGCGTCGGGCTCCTCGGCGGCGCTGGCCGGCGTCTCGGGCTCCCAGCCCGCGGTCTGGCCGAGCGACGCGCTCTTGAGCACCTTGAGCGACAGCAGCGCGCACTTCAGCCGCTGGGCGGAGATGTCGATGCCGAGCAGGTCGAGCACGAACGAGCGGTCGAGCTTAAGCACGTCGGACAGCGGCATGCCCTTGATCTCGTCGGAGGTCATCGAGGCCGCCGCCTGGGAGATCGCGCAGCCGTGGCCCTCGAACCGGACGTCCTCGATGCGCCCGTCGCCGTCGACGGCCAGCTTGATCGTCAGCTCGTCGCCACACAGCGGGTTGAGGTCGTGGAACTGGTAGTCGACGCGGTCGAGCTCGGGCTCGGGCGGGCTCCAGTTGTGGGGCCGCTTGTAGTGCTCGAGGATGTTCTCGCGGTACAGGTCGTCCATCGCTCTACCTATAGCTGGAGCACGCGGGCCACCGTGCCGAGGGCCTCGATCAGCCGGTCGGTGTCGGCGGTGCTGTTGTGGACGGCGTACGACGCGCGGGTGGTGGCGGTGGCGCCCAGGCGCCGCATGAGCGGCTGGGTGCAGTGGTGGCCGGTCCGCACGCACACGCCCTCGCGGCCGAGGATCTCGCCGACGTCGTGCGGGTGGGCCCCGTCGAACACGAACGAAATCAGCGCCCCGCGGTCGGTCGCGTCGGCCGGCCCGTGCAGCTGGAGTCCCGGGACCTCGGACAGCCGGCCGACCGCGTCGGCCAGCAGCGCGCTCTCGTGGGCTCGGATGTTTTCGATGCCGAGCGACTGGATCCAGTCGACGGCCGCCCCCAGCCCGATCGCCTCGGCGATCTGCGACGTGCCGGCCTCGAACTTCCACGGCAGGTCGGTCCAGGTCGACTCCGAGTCGCCGACGGTGCGGATCATGTGGCCGCCGCCGATGAAGGGCGGCATCGCCTCGAGCAGCTCGCGGCGCCCGTGCAGCACGCCGATCCCGGTGGGGCCGTACGCCTTGTGCCCGGTCCAGGCGTAGAAGTCGGCGTCGATCGCCCGCAGGTCGACGGGGAGTTGCGGGACGGCCTGCGAGCCGTCGATGAGCACGGTGGCGCCGGCGGCGTGGGCGCGCCGGACGACCTCCTCGACCGGGTTGATCGTGCCCAGCACGTTGGAGACGTGGACGAGCGCCACCAGCTTCGGCGAGCGGACCAGCAGGCCGTCGAGCGCGTCGAGGTCGAGCTGGCCATCGTCGAGGACCGGCACGTAGGCGAGCTCGGCGCCCCGCTCGGCGCAGATCAGCTGCCACGGGACGATGTTGGAGTGGTGCTCCATCTCGGTCAGCACCACCAGGTCGCCCGGGCCGATGTTCTGGCGGCCCCAGGTGTAGGCGACAAGGTTGATCGCCGCCGTGGCGTTGGCGGTGAAGATCGTCTCCGGGACGGTCGAGCCCAGCCAGTCGGCGATCCGCCGGCGAGCGCCCTCGAACAGGTCGGTGGCCTCGACAGCCAGTGGGTAGACGCCGCGGTGGATCGAGGCCCGCGACTCGGTGTAGTAGCGGGTCATCGCGTCGATGACCGGCTGCGGCGTCTGGGACGTCGCCGCCGAGTCCAGGTAGACGAGCGGCCGGCCGTCGAACTCCCGGCGCAGGACCGGAAATTCATTAGCGACGTCGCGGATGGCCTCGACCGTGGACACTGGCGAAACCTAGGCGACGGCCTCTTCGAGCTCGTCGGTGATCCAGCCGTAGCCCTTGGCCTCCAGCTCCTCGACGAGCGACGGGCCGCCCTCCTTGACGATTCGCCCGCGGAACATGACGTGGACGTGACTGGGCTCGATGTAGTGGAGGATCCGCTGGTAGTGGGTGATGATCAGGACGCCCATGTCCGGACCGGCCACCGAGTTGACCCCCTCGGCGACGATCCGCAGCGCGTCGATGTCCAGACCCGAGTCGGTCTCGTCCAGGATCGCCATCTCCGGCCGCTGCAGGGCCAGCTGGAGGATCTCCATCCGCTTCTTCTCGCCGCCGGAGAAGCCCTCGTTGAGGTAGCGCCGGCTGAACTCCTGGGGCACCTTGGTCAGCGCCATGGCCGCCTCGACGTTCTGGCGGAACTCCTTGAGGGGGATCGGCTCCTCGCCCTTGGCGTCGCGGTGGGCGTTGAGCACCGTGCGCAGGTACTTGGTGACGGTCACCCCGGGGACGGACACCGGGTACTGGAAGGCCATGAACAGTCCCATCCGGGACCGCTCGTCGGTGTCGGCCTCGGTGATGTCCTGGCCGTCGAACAGGATCTGGCCCTCGGTCACCTCGAGGTTGGGATGGCCCATCACGGCGTTGGCCAGCGTCGACTTACCGGACCCATTCGGGCCCATCAGGGCGTGGATCTCGCCCTTGCCGACCTTCAGGTCGACCCCGCGCAGGATGTCCTTGTCCCCGGCGCGGACGTGGAGGTTTCGAATCTCAAGCTCTGGCATCTCTCGTCTTCTTGTCGTGGGGTCGTCAGGAGGCGGGGGCGCCGGCGACGGCCTCGGCCGTCAGCGGCTGGACTCCGGTCCGTTCGGAGAACTCGACCAGCTCGGCGAGCGTCGTGTTCTGCAGCGAGCGGATGATCCCGCCCTGGACGCGGGTCCACAGCAGTTTCGTGGCGCAGCCTCGCCCGGCGTCGGGCATGTGCGAGCAGAGCACGCGCTCGGTGTGGTCGTGCACAAAGCACTCCATCGGCGCGATCGTGCCCTCCAGCGCCTGGACCACCTCGTCCATCGCGATCTCCTCTGCCGGGCGGGACAGCCAGTAGCCGCCGTGCGCCCCGCGGGCGCTCATCACCAGGCCGGCCCGACGCAGCCGGGCTACCACCTGTTCGAGATACGCCAGGGGCAGACCCTCGGCGTCGGCGATCGCCTTGAGGCTGGTGGGCTGTTCGGGCCGCTGACGACCGAGCTCGATCATCAGCCGGACGCCGTACTCGGCCTTGGAGGAGAAGATCATCTGGCTAAATCCTACCAGGGCGGTAGGTTTAGACCCGCCGTGGCCCGCGGTGTAGGGTGCCGACGATGAGGAAAGGGGGCTCATCTTTGGCAAATTCGACCGATGTGGCCGAGGCAGCGGCCCTCGCCCGGTCCGCCGGCCGGTTCGGGATCGACACCGAGTTCATGTCCGAGGGGCGCTACCGGGCGCTGCTCTGCCTGGTCCAGGTCGCGGTCGACGATCCGAACGGCGACGGCACGCCGCGCATCGTCCTGATCGACGCTCTCGCCGACGTCGACGTCTCGCCGCTGGCCGCGCTGCTGGCCGATCCGGAGATCGAGATTGTGCTGCACGCCGGCCGTCAGGACGTCGCGATCCTGCGCCGCGCCTGGCAGACCGATCTGCACAACATCTTCGACACCCAGATCGCGGCGGGCTTCGCCGGGGCCAGCGCCCAGACCGGCTACGGCAACCTGCTGGGCGCGCTCCTCGGCCAGCGCGTGGGCAAGACCGCCAGCTACACGCGCTGGGATGCCCGGCCGCTCACCGACGAGCAGCTCGGCTACGCCGCCGAGGACGTCGCCCACCTGCTCCAGCTGGCCGACGAGATCGAGCGCCGCCTGCGGGAGAGCGGCCGGCTCGATTGGGCCCGAGAGGAGTGCCGCCGGCTGGAGTCGGCCACCGACGAGCGCGATCCGGAGACGGCGTGGGAGCGCCTCCCGCGGATCGGCCAGCTCGACCCACGCTCGCGCGCGGTCGCCCGCGAGCTGGCCGCCTGGCGTGAGCGCACCGCCTCCGACGCCGACCGCCCCGTCGGCTCGATCGTGGCCGACCCGGCGCTGGTGGAGCTGGCCAAGCGCCGTCCCTCGACACTGGGGGCGCTCGAGCAGATCCGCGGCCTGCACCCGCCCACCATCAAGCGCCGCGGCCAGGCCATCCTTGACGCCATCGCGCGCGGCCGCGACGCCCAGCCGATCCCGCGGGACGAGGCCCGGGCGCGGTCCGAGCCCGGCGACGCCCCGCTCATCGCGCTGGCCGAAGCGCTGCTGCGGGCGCGGGCGCTGGAGGCCGGGCTGGCCTATGAGCTGATCGCGTCCCGGGCCGAGCTGGAGCTGATCGTCGGCGCCATGCGGCGGGGCGAGCCGGAGCCCGCAGTGCGCACGCTCAACGGCTGGCGTCAGGAGCTGGTCGGCGACGACCTGCGTGACCTGCTCGCCGGCCGCCGAGGCGTGGCCGTCGGCCCCGGTCGCCACCTGGAGCTCACGACGAGCCCCGCACCAGCATGACCGAGATCGCCGAGGCGCGGTTGAACATCACCGCCGACAGGGCCCGTCCGATCGGCGCCGAGCGGTGGATGTAGCCCATGTCGAGGGCCAGCAGGTCGTTGTAGGCGGTGTCGAAGTAGACCCGGAGCTCGTTGCCCGGTGACTGGGCGGCCAGCTGCTTGCCGGTGTTCCCGCGGTTGTCGGTCCAGCCGAGCTGCTTGAGGCGGGCGTTCAGGCTGTTGAGCAGGTCGGCCGAGCTGGCGTAGGACGAGCCGGTCACCACCAGCTGCTCGGAGCAGTAGGCGTTGGCGCCCCGGTCGCAGACGCGAACGCGGGCAGCGACGTGCGCGCCGCGGGGCAGCGGCACGTTCTTCAGTCCCAGGTCGCGGTTGTTGGACACCCCGCCGCAGCCGGCGAGCAACAGACACGCGGCCATCCCAAGCAGGATCCTGCGCATGTTCAATCACGCATCGTAGGGCGCCAGCGCGGCCGCGATGCCGTGGCGGTCCAGGCCGGCGCCCAGGCAGCAGAGCAGCGCCGTGCGGGCGGCGGCGGCCGACAGGAACGGCGCGCACACCGCCCCGCTGTCACGCAAGTCGCGCTCTGAGCCCTCAAAGCCATAGGTGGCGTGCATCATCGAGCCGCGCTCCGGCCGGACCGTGATGACGACCGGGATGCGCTCGATGGCGGCCCGCATCGCGTGCAGCATCCCGGGGGTCAGATGGCCGGCGCCGAACGCGACGACGACGAGGCCGTCGGCGGTCTCCGCCGCCGTGCGCAGCAGCTCGCCGTCGTCGCCCAGGGCGGCGGTGATGATCGGGACCCGGTGCTCCAGTGTCTTCGCGGGGACGTGGGGCGGGGCCGGCGGCCGAGCGTGAAGCCAGACCCGGCCGTCGACGATCCGGCCGAACGGCCCGGCCACGGGCGAGGTGAACGCCACGGGCCCGGTGCTGTCGGTCTTGCGCACGGTCGCGGCGGCGTGGATCTCCCCGCCGAACACGACGACGGCGCCCAGTCCAGCCGCGGGGGCGGCGGCGGCCAGTGTGACCGCGTCGAGCAGATTGGCTGGACCGTCCGCCCCGGCCGCGCTGGCCGGCCGGTTGGCGCCGGTCAGCACGATCGGCGGCTCGCCGCGGTACTGAAGCGCGCACAGCATCGCGATCTCCTCCAGCGTGTCGGTCCCGGTCGTGATCACCACGCCGGCGCCCTGGGCGGCGACGTCGGCGGCGCGCCGGGCGAGGTCGAGCGCCTGGCCGAGCGATATCTGCGCGCTCGGGAGGCCGAGCACGTTCTCGGCGGAGAGGTCGGCGACGTTGCGCAGCGCGGGCACCGCCTCGACCAGCTGGGCGGCGTCGAGTCTCGGGACCGCGCGCTCGCCCTGCATGGCGATCGTGCCGCCGGCGCCGAGCACTCGCACGGGCCGGCTCTGCGGCTGGGTGGATGACATCCGGCGCAACCCTATCCGCGAGCGGAGCGCGAGGAGGTTTGAGCAGGTCTGGCGCGGCTAATCTCTCTCCCACCAATGTCCAGTACAGCCGAAAACCTGTCCGATCCCGAGCTGCTCGAGGCCGCCTGGGACCTGAGCGCGCTCGTCGACGGCGACGAGGACCACGGTGTCGATCGCCAGCTTGACGAGGCGCTGAAGCGCTCGAAGGCGTTCGCCGAGCGCTATGAGGGACGCGTCGCGGATCTCGACGCGGGCGGACTGGCCGAGGCCATGCACGAGCTCGCCGACGTGAACGAGCTGATCGGCCGAGCCGGCTCGTTTGCCTCGCTGCAGTTCGCCACCGATACCGCGGACGCCGCCCGCGGCGCGCTGCTCCAGCTCGTCCAGGAGCGCGCGACCGAGATCGAGACCCTGCTGCTGTTCTTTGAGCTGGAGTGGGCGGCACTGCCGGACGAGCGCGCCGAGGCGCTGCTGTCCGCCGACGAGCTGTCCTTCTGCGCCCATTACCTGCGCAGCGCCCGGCGCTACCGGCCGCATCTGCTCACCCAGCCGGAGGAGCGGATCCTGACCGAGAAGTCGATCTCCGCCGAGAGCGCATGGAGCCGGCTGTTCGGCGAGCTGGTCGCCGCACTGCGGGTGGGGGTGGACGGCGCCGACGTGCCGCTCGACGTGGCGTTGAGCCGGCTGCAGGACCCCAGCCGGGAGGTTCGGCGCACCGTGGCCGAGTCGGTCACGCGGTCGCTGGAGCCCGGGCTGCGCACCCGCTCGTTCATCTACAACACGCTCGTGCACGACAAGGCGGTCGAGGACCGCCTGCGCCACTACCCGAACTGGCTGGCCTCGCGCAACCTGGCCAACGAGGTGTCCGACGAGTCGGTCATGGCGCTGATCACCGCCGTGCGCGGGCGCTACGACATTCCCCAGCGCTGGTACCGCCTGAAGGCCCAGCTGCTGGGCGTCGACCGGCTGGCCGACTACGACCGCAGCGCCCCGGTGCTGGAGCAGGACATCAGCTTCTCCTACTCCGAGGCCCGGGACCTGGTGCTCGACACTTACGACTCGTTTGAGCCCCGGGCCGGAAGCGTGGTCCGCCGGTTCTTCGACGAGCGCTGGGTCGACGCCCCGGTCCGGCCCCACAAGCGCGGCGGCGCGTTCTGCGCCTACACCGTGCCGAGCGTCCATCCCTACGTGCTCCTGAACTTCACCGCCCGCCGCCGGGACGTGCTGACGATGGCCCACGAGCTGGGTCACGGCCTGCACGCGGTGCTCGCCCAGCCCCAGGGCGTGTTCCACCAGTCCACCCCGCTCACCCTGGCCGAGACCGCCTCGGTGTTCGGCGAGGCGCTGGTGTTCGGCCGGATGCTCGACGCCGCTCCGGACGATGACACCCGCCTCGGCCTGCTCGCCGAGCGGATCGACGGGGCCATCGCCACCGTGTTTCGCCAGATGGCGATGAACCGGTTTGAGCACCTGATCCACACCCGCCGCCGGTCCGAGGGCGAGCTATCGGTCGACCGCGTCTGCGAGTCCTGGGTCGAGAGTCAGGCCGAGCTGTTCGGCGACTCGGTGGAGATCACCGACGGCTACCGCATGTGGTGGTCCTACGTCCCCCACTTCATCAACACGCCCGGCTACGTGTACGCCTACGCCTACGGGCTGCTGCTGGCGCTGTCGGTCTACAGCCGGTACCTGGAGGAGGGCTCGTCGTTCGCCCCGGCCTACCTGGAGCTGCTCGCCGCCGGCGGGTCGCGCTCCCCGGAGGAGCTGGCGGCGATCGTTGGGATCGACCTGGCCGACCCGGGCTTCTGGGACTCCGGCCTGGCCCTGGTGGAGCAGCAGCTCCACGACGCTGAAGAGCTGGCCGCCCGGCGCTAGCCGCTTCTAGTGCGCCTTGGCCCGCCGCGTGCGGGTCCGCTCTTCCTGGCGCTCTACGACGTTGACGATCAGCTTGAGCACCTGGTCGATGCCGGTGGCCTTGACGTCGCCGTGCTCGAAGGCGGCCCGCCAGTCCTTGATGTGGCCCTTGGTGGCCAGCTCGTTGAACTGGGCCCGGTTGACGTGGAGCGTCACCTTGGCGTCGGACGGGATGTCCTTGGTGACCTTGGGCCCCGGCAGCTCGACCCGGTAGATCTGCACGTCCCGCCCGCCCCGCAGCTCCAGCCCGGCCACGATCTTGAGCGGCTGAAGCGCCGGCACCTCCTCGAGGAACCGATTCACCGCCGTCTCGATCAGCGACTTGGTGTCGGTGGGCGTGGACAGGCGGTGAAGTCTATGGCTTGAGCGGCGCGCCGCCGTCGTAGCCGGAGACGACGGTGGTCCCGTCCTTGGCCGTGTAGGCGTGGACCAGCGTCTGGTGGGCCGAGGTCGACGGCGCCAGGAGCGCGCCGGCGGCGAGGGCGGCCGCGGCGGCGCACAGGGCGGTGCGGCGCCGGAGGATGGTCAGCGTGCGTGCGGGCATGGTGAATCGCTCCCTGCCTGTCGGTTGCCGTGCCCCCACCGTAGCGCGGCGGCCGGAGACGACCCGCCTCCCCCTAGATCTTGTGGCGCTGCAGGAGCTTGCGGCCGATCACCATGCGCTGGATCTCGCTGGTGCCCTCGCCGATCAGCAGCAGCGGCGCGTCACGGTAGATCCGCTCAATCTCGTACTCCTTCGAGTAGCCGTACCCACCGTGGATGCGCAGGCACTCCTCGGCGCACAGGCGGCCGGTCTCCGACGCGAACAGCTTGGCCATGCCGGCCTCGATGTCGGAGCGCTCGCCGGCGTCCTTCATCCGCGCGGCCTGGCGGGTGAGCAGCCGGGCGGCCTCGACCTGGGTGGCCATGTCGGCGAGCTTGAACTGGATCGCCTGGTGCTCGGCGATCGCCTTGCCGAAGGCTTTTCTTTCTTGCGCGTACTTGAGCGCCAGCTCCAGGGCGCGTTGAGCCAGGCCGACGCCGCGGGCGGCCACGTTGACCCGGCCGAGCTCCAGCGCGTCCATCATCTGGCCGAACCCCTTGTTGAGGCCTTGGTCCTCGCCGCCGAGGACTTGGTCGGCTGGGAGCGTGTACCCGTCGAAGACCAGCTCGGTGGACTCCACGCCCTTGTAGCCCATCTTCTTGATCTGGGGCGGCACGTTGAAGCCTTGGTATGGGCCGGTGTTCTCGGCCACCCCCGGCTCCTTCTCGGCGATGAAGCAGGTCAGGCCGCGGTGCCTGGGCTCGGCATTGGGGTCGGTCCGGACGAGCACGAACACCAGTCCGGCGCGGAGGCCGTTGGTGACCCACATCTTGGTGCCGTTGATCTCGTAGGTGCCGTCGTCCTGTTTGCGCGCTGAGGTCTTGATGGCCGCCACGTCGGAGCCCAGCTCCGGCTCGGACAGGCTGAAGGCGGCCCGGATCTCGCCGGTGGCCATCTTGGGCAGGTACTTCTGCTTCTGCTCCTCGGTGCCGAACTTCATGAGCAGGTAGGAGCCGATGAAGTGGGTGTTGACGATTCCGGAGATGCTGATCCAGCCCCGGGACAGCTCCTCGACGATCATCGCGTACGTCGTCAGGTCCAGCCCCATCCCGCCGTACTCCTCGGGGATCGTGACCCCGAACAGCCCCAGTTCCTTCATCTGCTCCACGATCGGCTCGGGGAACGAGTCCTCGTGGTCGTAGTGCTCGGCGTTGGGGAGGATCTGCTCGTCGGCGAACTGATGGACCATCTCGCAGATGGCTTTCTGCTCGTCGGTGATGTCCTGCGGCGTGGTGGTGGCCATTGGGTGGTTTCGGACTCCTGAATCGCTCTCGGAACCTCGCAGGATGTCACAAGCCTGCAACAAGAGCCCCGGTTTGGGGGGAGACATGAGGGGCCTTGGGGGCTTTCTCCTGTATGGGACCTGAAATCCCCCACAACCCCGATGTGGACGTGGCCAGGCACGCATTCCGGCAGCACGGGAACGTGACCAGGCAGCAACTGATCGCCGCCGGCCTCGACGACAAGGGGCTCGCCCGGCGGGTTCGCCACGGCCGCCTATTCCCCGTTCATCGCGGTGTTTATGCGGTGGGCCGCCCGCCACGTCTGCCGGTCGAACGGGCCGCCGCCGCCGTCCTCGCCTGCGGCCCCGACGCCGCCCTCAGCCACCTGGGCGCACTCGCCCTGTGGGGGTGGACCAAGACCTGGCCGGACACCCTCGATGTGACAGTGGTCACGGATCGCCGGCCGAAGGGAGTCACCACCCACCGCGTCGGCAACCTCCTCCCCCGTGACACCACCGTCCAGCTCGGCATCGCCGTCACCAGCCCGGCCCGCACGGCCCTCGACTGCGCCCCCCTCCTAGAGCCCAAGCACCGCACCCGCACCATCAACGACGCCCTGCGCGGCCCATATCTGAAAATCGCCCACCTCGCCGACGTCCGCGCCCGCTTCCCCACCCACCCCGGCGCCAAGCTCATCGACCCCTTCCTCGACGGCCGCAACCCCACCCGGTCGCGATTCGAGGACGACTTCGTCGCCTTCTGCGACGACCACCACCTGCCCCGCCCCCTGATCAACGTCAAGGTCGCCGGGCACACCGTCGACGCCCTCTTTCCGGAGCAGAAGCTCATCGTCGAGCTCGACGGATGGGACTTCCACAAGGACCGCGACGCCTTCGAGACCGACCGGGCCCGCGACGGCGACACGCTGCGAGCCGGCTTCCGCACCCGCCGCATCACCTGGGACCGGCTCCACGACCAAGCGGAGGCCGAGGCTCAGCTGCTGGACGACCTGCTCAGGCGACTGACTTGACCGGCCGGCTCCACGGCGACTCCGGCCGCTCCTCCATCTCGCCGTCGAGCTCGACGTCGACGCGCTCGTTGAAGAAGCACAGCAGGCCGGCGATCCGCCCCACCTCGGGCAGCGGCTCGTCGTAGTACCAGACGAGGTCCTGCCCGCCGTTGACCGAGTAATACGAGGCGGTGCCCTTGTAGGGGCAGCGGGTGATCGTGTCCGACGGCTCCAGGGCCGCGACCACGTCCTCCCGCGGGATGTACCAGCGCGTCGGCAGGTTGGACTCGAACAGCGCCAGCGCCCGGTCGGTCTCGGCCAGCAGCTCGCCCTCCAGGGACACGCGGATGTGACGATCGGTCCGGACCACATCCACCCGGTGATACGGGTCACGCGGGTGGACCCCAATCTCCTCGGCCTCCTCCAGCCACCGGCCCATCCGGTCGAAGTAGAACGCGATCAGCCCGCGCAGGAACGGCGCCTCGGGCAGCGGCTCGGGGTAATACCAGGCGCCGTTCTCCACCACCTCGCTGCCGGCCCGGATCGTGTAATAGGAGGCGTCGCCCTTCTTGGGGCAGTGGGTGTGGCGGTCGGTCGGCTCCAGCACGTCGGCGCGCACGTCCTCCGCGGGGAAGTAGTACACGGGCTGCAGCCCGGACTCGTGCAGCATGAACGCGTGGCGGCTGTCGGCGATGACCTCGCCGCCCACCTCGACCCGCAACCGCTTGGGCGCCGGCTCCAGGTAGATGGTCCGTCCCGGAGGCGGCGGCTCGAAGTTGAACCGGCCGGCGGGGCGCTTGCTCAGCGGCCCTGTCCCGGTCATCCATCCCATGGGTGTCAGCGTACCAATGCGGCGTTGCCTGCCAGACTGCCCCGCCATGAACTTCGCCCGCGACGTCGTCGATGCCGCGCCCGCGGGCCGCCGCGCGCTGGTGGAGATCGATCGCCACGGAAGCCGACGGGAGTTCACCTTCGGCGAGGTGGCCGACGCCTCGGCCCGCCTGGCCGGCGCGCTCACACAGCGCGGCATCGCGAAGGGCGACGTGGTCATGACGCTGATCGGCAACCGCCCGCAGTGGGTGCTGACCATGGTCGCCTGCTTTCGCATCGGCGCCGTGGCGCTCCCGTGCAACGAGCAGCTGCGGGCCAAGGACCTGCGCCAGCGCCTGGAGCACGCGCGCCCCAAGCTGATCGTCGCCGACGAGCGCAACGCGGCCGAGCTGACCGCGGCCCAACCGGAGTGCGAAACAGTCCTCATCCCGGACCCCACCCTGCTCCACCACGAGCCGGCCCCAGCCGTCGAGCTCCAGCCCACCGACCCGTGCCTGATCACGTTCACCAGCGGCACGACCGGCGAGGCCAAGGGCATCGTCCACGGGCAGCGCTACCTGCCCGGCCAGGCGCTGCAGGCCACCCGGTGGCTCGACGCGCGCCCGGACGAGCTGGTGTGGTGTACGGCCGCCAGCGGCTGGTCGAAGTCGGCGCGCAACGTGTTCATCGCGCCGTGGATCAACGGGGCCGCCGCCCTGCTGCACGACGCGCGGTTCGACCCGCACCAGCGCCTGGAGGTCCTCGCCCAGGAGCGGGTCAACGTGCTGTGCATGGCACCGACCGAGTACCGGGTCATCGCCAAGCGCGCCCAGCTACGCCCTGTGCCGTCGCTGCACGGTCTGGTGGCCGCCGGCGAGGCGCTCAACCCGGAGGTGCTCCGGGCGTTCACGGAGGGCACCGGACTGGAGATACGCGACGGCTACGGCCAGACCGAGACCGGCCAGCTGACGGGCATGCCCGCCGGCGGCGAGGTCCGGCCCGGGTCGATGGGCCGCCCCCTGGAGGGCATCGACCTCATCGTCGACGACGGGGAGCTCGTCCTCAACGATCCCCGCACCGACCCGACCTTCTTCGTCGGCTACCTGCACGACGGCGCGCCCGCGCCGGAGAACAGGCCATGGCGGACCGGCGACCGCGTACGTGTCGACGGCGACGGCTACCTGTACTTCGAAGGGCGCACCGACGACGTGATCATCTCGGCCGGGTACCGGATCGGCCCGTTTGAGGTGGAGTCCGCGCTCGTCTCGCACACGGCGGTTCAGGAGGCGGCCGTGGTGGCCGCGCCCGACGAGGAGCGCGGCGCGGTCGTGCGCGCGGTCGTCGTCCTGCGCGACGGCGTCCAGCCCTCAGACGACCTGGCCTCCGAGCTGCAGGATCACGTCAAGCGCGAGACGGCGCCGTACAAGTACCCGCGGATCGTCGACTTCGCCCCCGAGCTGCCCAAGACGGCCAGCGGCAAGATCCAGCGCGCGCTGCTGCGCGCGTCGTGAAGTGAGCTGCCCGCGTCCAGCCTGGACGCTAGCCTCAGACACCGATGCCCGATCCTCGCCCCGCGATCGGCGTCTGCGCCCCGGTCAGCGACGCCACCTTCGGCGTGTGGAATCAGCCCGCCGCCGTCCTCCCTGCCGGCTACGTGGACGCGATCAACCGTGCCGGTGGCCTCGCGCTGCTCGTGACGCCGGACCCGGAGCTGACCGCCAACCCCGACGATCTCCTGGACCGCCTCGACGGCCTGATCCTGTCCGGCGGCAGCGACATCGACCCCGCCCTCTACGGCGCCGAGCCGCATCCGGAGACGCGGGGGACCACGCCCACGCGTGACGCGTTCGAGATCGCGCTCACCCGGCGCGCCGCCGAGCTCGACATGCCGGTGCTCGGCATCTGCCGCGGGATGCAGATCCTCAACATCGCGTTCGGCGGGACGCTCCTCCAGCACCTGCCGGACGTGTTCGGCCACGAGAACCATCGCCGCGTCGCCGGCAGCTTCGAGAACGCCGACCACGACGTGCACCTCGAGCCGGACTCGCTGGCGGCACACGCCGCCGGCGAGCTCGTCCACATCACCAAGTCCCACCACCATCAGGGCGTCGATGTCATCGGCGACGGGCTGGCGGTGACCGGAACCTCGACGCTCGACGGCCTGGTCGAGGCGATCGAATTGCCCGAGCGGCGGTTCGTGCTCGGCGTCCAGTGGCACCCGGAGGCCGACGAGCGCAGCCAGGTGATCGGCGCGCTCGTGCAGGCGGGCGTCGAGTACCGCCAGGCCCGGGCGCTGGCCTAACGGACCGCGCGCGGCTCGGCGTAGCCGGCGTCGCGGACGGCTCGCCGCACCTGCTCGGCATGGTCGGCGCCGCGCGTCTCCAGCACCAGCTGGACGGCCGACTCGCGCACGTGGAGGTCGAAGCCCTCGCGGATGTGCTCGACGTCGAGCAGGTTGGCGCCGAGCTGGCCCACCAGCGCCAGCAGCAGGGCCAGCGAGCCGGGACGATCCGGCAGCGTCGCCAGCAGCACGCTGCGGCGTCCGGCCTGGCTCTCGTGCCGGCGGGCGATCGAGGCGAGCAGCCCGGGGTCGACGTTGCCGCCGGACAGGATGACGGCGGTCGGGCCCTCGACGGCGGCACCGATCCGGCCGGACAGCAGCGCGGCGACGCCGACCGCGCCCGCCCCCTCGACCACGAGCTTGGCCCGCTCCAGTAGGAACACCATCGCCTCGGCCACCTCCTCCTCCGAGACCACGACCAGGCCGTCGACCCACCGCTGGATGAGCTCCAGCGTCAGCCGCCCCGGGCGCTTGACCGCGATGCCGTCGGCGATCGTCAGCGCCGAGGGCACGGCGACCGGCTGGCCGGCGGCCAGCGACGCCGGGAACGGCGAGCACGCCTCGACCTGGACGCCCACCACCTCCACGTCCGGCCGCAGTGACTTGACGGCGATCGCCACCCCGCTGATCAGCCCGCCTCCGCCGACCGGGACGATCACCCGGGCCAGGCCGGGAACCTGCTCCACCAGCTCCAGGCCGAGGGTGCCCTGGCCGGCCACGACGAGCGGATCGTCGAACGGATGGACGAACGTGAGGCCACCCTCGCGGGCGCGCTCTTGGGCTGCCAGGAGCGCCTCGTCGACCGTGTCGCCGTCCAGGCGAACGTGCGCGCCGAGCGCGGTCGTGGCCTCTGCCTTGGCGATCGGGACGGTGGCAGGCATGTAGACCTCGCACGTCACTCCCCGCTCACGCGCGGCGTAGGCCACCGCCTGGGCGTGGTTGCCGGCGCTGGCGGTGACGATGCCGGCGGCGCACGCGTCGCCGAGCGACGCGATCTTGGCCACGGCGCCGCGCAGCTTGAACGACCCGGTGCGCTGGAGATTCTCGGCCTTCAGGGCAGCCGTCACGCCCGTCCGCTCGGTCAGCGTGCGGGAGCTGAGGACGGGCGTCTCACGGACCACCCCGGCGCCGGCTTCCCCGGCCCGGCGGACGTCCTCGAGCGTCGGTGAGGACTGAAGCTCGGACTGCGGGGCGCGATCAGCCAGGTAGAGCCACCACCGCGTCCATCTCGACCTGGGCGCCCCGCGGCAGCGCCGCCACTCCGACCGCGACCCGGGCCGGCGGGGAGGATTCGAAGAACGACCCGTACACCTCGTTGACCGCGGCAAACGCGGACAGGTCGGTCATGTAGATCGTCACCTTGACCGCATCCCCCAGCGTCGCGCCCGCCGCCTGGCAGACAGCGGCCAGGTTCTCCAGGCAGCGGCCCGCCTGGTCGGCCGGGGTGGCGCCGACGATCTCGCCGCTGCGCGGATCGAGCGGGATCTGCCCGGAGCAGAACAGCAGCCCTCCGACGGCCACGGCGTGGACGTACGGGCCGATCGCCTCGGGGGCGTTGGGTGCGGTGATCGATTCACGGGTGGCGGCCAAATCCAATCCTTTCCCTTGCTCTCGCGTTCCTAGCCTATTGCGCTTCCGGCGCAGGGGTAGCCTCCTACGGACATGCCCAACCGCCTGGCCCAGGAGACGTCCCCCTACCTGCTCCAGCACAAGGACAATCCCGTGGACTGGTACGCGTGGGGCGAGGAGGCGCTGCAGCGCGCCCGGGACGAGGACCGCCCGCTGCTGGTGTCGATCGGCTACTCGGCCTGCCACTGGTGTCACGTCATGGAGCGCGAGTCCTTCGAGGACCCGGCGACCGCGGCGCTCATGAACGAGCACTTCGTCTGCATCAAGGTCGACCGCGAGGAGCGCCCCGACGTCGACGCCGTCTGCATGGAGGCGTGTCAGGCCATGACCGGCCAGGGCGGCTGGCCGCTCAACGCGTTCCTGACCCCAGAGCAACAGCCGTTCTACGTCGGCACCTATTACCCGCCGGAGCCCCGACACGGGATGCCGAGTTGGCGCATGGTCCTGGGGGCCATCGCCGAGGCCTGGGAGCAGCGGCGCGACGAGGTGCGTGAGCAGGGCGTCCAGGTGCTCGGCGCGCTCGGCGGCGCCTCGCGGCTGCCCGCGTCCGACGAGCCGATCACCGACGCCGTCCTGGCCGACGCCGTCGACGGCCTGCGTGGCCTGTATGACCCGGCCAACGCCGGGTTCGGCGGCGCGCCGAAGTTCCCCCAGGCATCGCTGATCGAGTTCCTCCTGGCCCGCGGCGAGCGGGAGATGTCGCTACAGACGCTGCGGGCGATGGCCCGCGGCGGAATCTATGACCAGGTCGGCGGCGGCTTTGCCCGCTACGCCGTCGACGCCACCTGGACCGTGCCGCACTTCGAGAAGATGCTCTACGACAACGCGCTGCTGGCCCGCGCCTACCTGCACGGCTGGCAGGTGTCCGGCGACCCGCTGCTGCGCCGGGTCTGCCATGAGACGCTCGACTGGGCGCTGCGGGAGATGCGCAGTCAGCGGATGGCTCCAGCGAGGCCCGATGAGGCGAGGCCGGATGCTGAGCGGGCCCCGCTGGAGGGCGGCTTCTACGCGGCGCTCGACGCCGACTCCGAGGGCGTGGAGGGCAAGTTCTACGTCTGGTCGCTCGACGAGCTGCGCGCGGCGCTCGGCGACCTGGCCGACCCGGCGATCGCATTCTTCGGCGCGTCGGAGGGTGGCAACTTCGAGGGCACGAACGTCTTGGAGGGCCGGGGTCCGGAGCCGGAGCGGCTGCCGGAGATCCGCTGCAAGCTGTACGGCGCCCGGGCCGAGCGGGTCCGCCCCGGCCTGGACGACAAGCAACTGGCCGCGTGGAACGCGCTGATGATCTCGGCGCTGGCCCAGGCCGGAGCGGCGCTCGAGCGCCCGGACTATGTCGAGGCCGCGGTGGCCTGCGCCGAGTTCGTGCTGGCCCGCCGCGACGACCACGGCCACCTGCTGCGCACCGGTCATATCCCGGGCTACCTCGACGATCACGCCTACCTCGTCGAGGCACTGCTGACGCTGTACGAGGCGACGTTCGACCCGCGCTGGTTCGGCGAGGCCCGCGCGCTGGCCGACGTCATGATCGAACGGTTCGCCGACGACGAGGGCGGCGGCTTCTTCACCACGGCCGCCGACCATCCGGAGGGCTTCGCGCGGCGCCGGGACCTCGACGATTCGCCGGTTCCGGCCGGCGGCTCCTCGGCGGCGTTCGGGCTGCTGCGGCTGGCCCGGCTGACCGGCGAGCCCGAGTACGAGCGCCGGGCGCTCGGCGTGCTCCGGGTGCTGGCCCCGATCGTCGGCCGCCACCCGCACGGGTTCGGCCACGTCCTGCAGGCGATCGACTTCTACCTCGCCCCGGTCCGCGAGGTCGCGATCGCCGGCGACTCGGCCGAGCTGGCCCGGGTCGTCCGCGGCGAGTACCGCCCTCACGTGGTTCTCGCCGGCGGCGCCGGCGACGGGGTGCCGCTGCTCGAGGGCCGCGGGCCCGTCGACGGCCGGCCGGCGGCCTACGTGTGCGAGCATTTCACGTGCCGCGCGCCGGTCACCGAGCCCGGCGAGCTGGCATCGGCGCTGGCCTAACCGTCCTCGGCGATCTCGATGCCGAGCGCGCCGGCCAGGGCCGCGGCCGAGCGGTGACGTCGCAGCCGTCCGCCGGAAGGTCAGGCGCCTGGATCCGCGCGGCGGTCACGTCACCGTCTAGAGAACCGGCAGGTAGCGCTCCAGCTCCCAGGGCGTGACCTGGACGCGATAGTCCTCCCACTCCTGGCGCTTGATCTCGATGTAGCGGTTGAACATGTGCTCGCCGAGGGTGCGTAGGACCAGCTCGGACTGCGCCGTCAGCTCGATCGCCGCGCCCAGCGTCTCGGGAAGCTGCTCGATCCCCAGGCGGCGGCGCTCGTCCGGCGCCAGGTGGTAGAGGTTCTTCTCCATCGGATCGGGCAGCTCGTAGCCGTGCTCGATGCCCTCCAGTCCGGCCTGGAGCAGGACGGCGAACGTCAGGTACGGGTTGCACGCCGGGTCCGGGCAGCGCAGCTCCATCCGCGTGGCCGGCTCCTTGCCCGGGTGGTAGAGCGGCACCCGGACGAGCGCCGAGCGGTTCCGCCGTGACCAGGCGACGTAGACCGGAGCCTCGTAGCCGGGGACCAGCCGCTTGTACGAGTTGACCCACTGGGCGAAGATGGAACAGATCTCCCGGGCGTGGCGCAGCTGGCCGGCGATGAACGCCTTGCCGACGTCGGACAGGTAGTACGGGTCGTCGGCGTCGAAGAAGGCGTTCTGGGTGCCCCGGAACAGGGACTGGTGCGTGTGCATCCCGGAGCCGTTCTCGCCGAACAGTGGCTTGGGCATGAACGTGGCGTGCAGCCCGTACTTCATCGCGTATTCCTTGACGGTGATCCGGTAGGTCATGCAGTCGTCGGCCATCTTCAGGGCGTCGGCGTAGCGCATGTCGATCTCGTGCTGGCTGGGCCCCACCTCGTGATGGGTGTACTCGGTGTGGATGCCCAACTGCTCGAGCGCCAGCACGGTCTCCCGGCGCAGGTCGGAGCCGGCGTCGAGCGTGGTCAGGTCGAAGTAGCCGCCCTCGTCGAGCACCTCGGTCGACTTGGCGTCCTTGAAATAGAAGTACTCCAGCTCGGGTCCCACGTAGAAGTGGTCGAACCCCATGCTCTCCGCCCGCTGTATGGCGCGGCGCAGGACGTGGCGCGGATCGCCCTCGTACGGGGTGCGCTCCGGCGTCTGGATGTCGCAGAACATGCGCGCCACCCCGGCCTCGTTAGGCCGCCAGGGCAGCACGATGAACGTGCTGGGGTCCGGCATCGCGATCATGTCGGACTCCTCGATGGCGTTGAAGCCGGTGATCGACGAGCCGTCGAAGCCCATCCCGCCCTCGAACGCGTCCTCGATCTCGGTCACGTTGATCGAGAACGACTTGAGCTGGCCGAGGATGTCCGTGAACCAGAGGCGGATGAAGCGGATGTCCCGCTCCTGCACGAGGGCGAGCACATCCTCGGCGGTCAGGGGAGCCTGGGTGGTGGCAGCCGGATCGGTCATCGAGCGCGAAACCTTACTTGTGCCGACGGCCGACTACGACCGCTGGGCGGCCGACGAGCGCTGGGCCGCGGCCGACCGCTGGTCGAGCCAGCGGCGGGCCCAGCTCTGCAGCTCCAGGAGCGCGGGCTCCAGCTCGGAGCCCATCTGGGACAGCTCGTACTGGACGCGAAGGGGCGGCCCGGGCAGGACCGTCCGCTGAACGATCCCCCGCGCCTCGAGCTCCTTCATGCGCTCGGACAGCAACCGGTCCGACAACTCCGGGATGGCCTGGGCGACCTCGGAGAAGCGCAGCGGCCCATCCATCAACACGCGCAGGATGGCACCCGTCCAGCGACGCCCCACGAGCTCGACGGCCTCGTGGTACAGAGGACAGCAATTCCCGCGGAAATGACCCTCGCCGGAGGTCTGCTCCTCGGTAGCCATCGGACTACAGAGCTTACGCCTACGCCGCCTCGAGCGCCCGAGATGCCTCGGAGGAACCGTCGACGGGAATGTCCCCGGCCACGTTGACCATCGCGGTGAAGTGCTCCAGGGTCACGGCGGCGATCGCCTCGAGGATCTCTTCATCGTCCCAGCCGGCCTCACGGGCCTCCTCATGCAGGTGCATGGCCGGGCGGCCCTCCTCCAGCAGAGCCTGGAGGTAGCGCAGCAGGGCCGCCTCGCGCTCGTCCTTGGACGTGAACTGACGCGCCAGCGCCACCTCGTCGAGCGCCAGGCCGGCTGCGCGCGCCGCGCGCGAGTGCATCGCTATCCCGGGCGCCGAGTGGTAGTGCTCGGCCACGGCCAGCGCAATCCGCTCCAGGGTCGGCAGTGTCAGCTTGCCGTGACGTAGCTCGGAGCGGAACCGGGCATAGGCCCGAAGAGCCGCCGGCGAGCCGGCCAGCACGCCGAGGAAGTTGGGCAGCTGCCCGCCGGAGGACAGGGCACCGCGCAGGACGGCGACCGAGCCCTCGGGCGCCGTAAGGTCATCGTGAATCTGGAATCTGCTCATCGTCGTCTTCATCGCATCGCCGCCGGGGTCCAAAGAGGTGACAAGACCGTGTGGAACTTCCCCTTCACTTTTCACATCTGCTTACCGAACATAAGTGTACCGGCGCTGCTGGCGCCGCACAAGGGGCACGACCACGCCATTGTCCTTTTACGCACAGCGATAAACACCGGATCATCGGTCGCGTAATGGTTCTGTAAGGGCCAGCCCGGCGCGGGCGCACACCTCAGGCCGGCCCGGCGCGGGCGCACGCCTCAGGCCAGCCAGGCGCGGGAGGTCAGGGGGCGAGGGTGGGTGGCCGCCCCGGGGCGGCCACCCACCCCCGAGGGGGACCGCTGCTAGTGCAGGCGGGCGACCGCGTGGAGGGTCGCCGCGTGGGCGCTGGCCGCGGCGGCGAGGATAAGCAGCACGCCGAGCAGCACCGCCCACATGGCGGTCCGGTCCGGCCGGAACCCCGAGCGCTCGTAGCGCCGCTGCGGCCGGCGGCGCGACGTGGAGCGACTGGGGACGTACCGGTCGGACCCGTGGCCGCGGATCGTAACTGTCCGGCGGTCCGGCAGCGCCTCCCCGCGCGCCGGAGGCCTGCCCTCGGTGGCCGTTGGGGGCGTAGCTCGCACGGGCGCGCTGGACCGAGTCGTCGCGCGGGGCGCGAGCGGATCTCCGCCGGCGCTACGCGCGGTCCCGCACTCCCCGTGGCGGCTGCGGCCATCCGTGGGCACAGCTACTGATCGCGGCATGTCATCGTCCTCTTTCTGTCTGCTTGCGGGGTTAGCTGACGGGCTTGCGCCGAAAGAGCGGCGCGACGTGCAGAGCACGATTCGCCCCAACAACGTGGGTCCCCCGCTTCCATCGCTACCGGCGGCTGGAGCGGTTGGAATTCAGCTGTACGGCTGCGCAGAGTACCAGTGGTACCGGCGGACAGGTATCACCAGGTTTTCGCAAACTCCGAGGTTTTACTGTGGACCGCGAATGAGCGACTGCGGGGCCGGGTGGGCGGCCGCCGGACGAGCGACTGCGGGGGCCGGTGGACGGTCCCCGGACGAGCGACTGCGGGGCGGATGGGCGGCCCTCGGACGAGCGACTGCGGGGCCGGTACGCGGCCCTCGGACGAGCGACCGCTCAGCCCCCGGCAGCGGGCCGGAGGGCGGCTATTCCTTGCCGGCGACCTTGGCCACGAACGAGGCGACCTGCTGCGCCTGGCGCCCGGTCACCACGTCGGACGGCATCACGCCGTAGCCGAGGCAGGTCTCCGGCGAGCCGGTCGGCGCGTTGGGCAGACAGCCGTTGTTGATGGTGTGCAACACGAGCGTCGCGCTCGGCATGATGAGGTCCAGGTTGGGCCCCACCTTGCCGGCGGTGTTGGCGGCGGCGAGCGTGTGGCACACGCCGCAGTGCTGGCCGAACAGCTCGCGGCCGGCCTGCTCGCCCGGCGTGAGCTTGATCCCGTCCACCTGGGCGTTGGCGTTGTCGTGGTTGCCGACGAGCATCACGATCGGCAGGGCGATGCCGAACACGGCGGCGGTCACGATGAACAGCATGAGTGCAGACTGGCTGGCCGCGCGGGTCACGCCCCGGCTCGGGCGAGCACCTCCGGCCCGGGTGGCGATCATGACCAGGCCAAGGGCCACGATGACCCAGAACGCGACGAAGGCGGCAACGGCAAGCATGCCCGCGGCACCTTACCGTGCCCGCCACCGGGATGAGGCGCCGGGTCATCGCCGCCGCCCGGAGGCAAAGCTCATGACCGGGGGCGCCACCGCGCGGAAGTCCTCGGCCTCTCCGCCGCCGGCCGCCGCGGCCTCTCCGCCGCCGGCCGCCGCGGCCTCCCCGCCACCCGCCGCGGCCTGCCCGCCGGCCGCCGCGGCCTGCTCACCGCCCGCCTGCGCCCGCTGCTCGGCCAGGCCCCGGCGGACCTGCTCGTCAAGCATGGAGAAGTCCTTGATCTCGGCCAGCACCGTGTCCGGCGCGTCGATCTGGCCGACCCGGTCGACGAGCACGTTGATCGCTCCGCCGGCGGCCGCGAAGCGCTCCAGCTTGCCCTCCACCAGCATCAGCGGCTCGGTCCGGACGATCAGGCGATGACGCTCGTACACGGACGGGGGCACGATCAGGTTGATCGTCCCGAACTCGTCCTCGAGCAGGATGAACACCACCCCGCTGGCCGTCCCGGGTCGCTGGCGGGCGACGACCAGCCCGCCGATCCGGACCCGCTGACCGTGCTCGAGGTGCTCCAGGTCCCGGCTGGTCACGATGTCCCGCGCCATCCGTCCCCGGAGCAGGGCCAGCGGATGCGTCCGCGTCGTCAACCCGATCGTGCTGTAGTCGGCGAGCATCCCCTCCCAGTCGGAGAGCGCGCGCAGCTCCGGCGGAGCCGGCAGATCGAGCGGCAGCGCCAGCTGGGTGCCCCCGGGCACGCTCCGCCCCGGCGTCACCACCCCCAGCTGCCAGAGCGCCACCCGGCGCGCCGCCCCCGGGCGCATCCGCCCCGAGGCCTCCGGCGGCACGGCCAGCCCATCGCACGCGCCGGACCAGGCCAGCAGTTCGAGCGCGGCGGCCCCGCACCCGGCGCGTGAGGCCAGGTCGGACAGGCTCCGGAACCGACCGCCGGCCTCCCGCGCGGCCACGAGCGCCGCCACGTCCTGTTCTCGCACCCCGCGCACGTACCCCAGGCCGATCCGCACCCGCCCGTCGGAGTCCAGCGCGCACTCCAGGCCACTGGTGTTGACGTCCGGCGGCTCCACCTCGATCCCCCGGCGCTGGGCCTCATGCACCAGCGCGTCCGGCGGGTAGAAGCCCATCGGCTGCTCGTTGAGCAGCGCGCACAGGAACTCCGGCGCGTAGTGGACGCGCAGCCACGTCGACTGGTAGGCGAGCAGGCCGAACGCCGCCCCGTGCGCCTTGGGAAAGCCGAAGCCGGAGAACCCTTTGACCATCGCGAACACCCGCTCGGCGGTCTCGGCGTCGACGCCGTGCTTGCGTTGTGCCCCCTCGACGAAACGCCGGTGGTAGGCCTCGATCGCCGCCTCCGAGCGCTTGCGGCTCATCGCCCGGCGCAGCCCCTCGGCCTCGCCGATGCCGAACCCGGCGAAGGCGATCGCCACCTCCAGGACCTGGTCCTGAAAGATGATGGTGCCAAGCGTCTCCTCCAGCACCGGCTCCAGCGACGGATGGTCGTAGGGCACCTGATACGTCGGATCGACCCGCATGAGCTGGCGGCGGGCGATGTAGGGATTGACCGCGCCGCCCTGGATCGGCCCCGGGCGCACGATCGCCACCTGGATCGTGATGTCCCGGAGGTTCTCCGGCCGCGTCCGGCGCAAGGAGGCCATCTGGGCGCGGCTCTCGATCTGGAAGACCCCGGTCGTTTCGGCGCTCTGGATGCACTCGTACGTGGCCGCGTCGTCGTAGGGGATCCGAGACAGGTCGATTCGCTCCTCGCGCGTGTGCGCGATCTGCTCCACCGCGCGCTCCACCGCCGACAACATCCCCAGCCCCAGCAGGTCGATCTTCAGGAAGCCGGCATCCGAGCACGAGTCCTTGTCCCACATGGAGATCTGGCGCCCTTCCATAGCGGCAGGCACGATCGGACAGCAGTCGATGAGCGGCTGGGTGGCGATGATCATCCCCCCGGAGTGCTGGGACAGATGGCGAGGCAGGCCGTGGGCCTCGGCGGCCAACCGGGCCAGCCAGGCCCACCGGCCGGTCAGCGGGCGGGCATGGCGGGGGGCGGCCTGGGCGGGGTGGCCGTGGGCGCTCTCGATGTCCCGGCCCACCTCCCGAGCGTCCCAGCCCTCGCTGCCGCGGGCCACCCGCTCTATTTCACCGGGCGGCAGTCCCAGCGCCTTCCCGAGCTCACGGATCGCTCCCCGGGCGCGGTAAGTAGGGAAGGCGGCGACGAGCGCCGAGCGCTCGTGCCCGTAGCGCTCGTGGATACGCGGGATGAGCTTCTCCCGGATGTCACGGGGGAAGTCGAGGTCGATGTCCGGCAGCGACGTCAGCTCGTCGTTGAGAAACCGGCCGATCAGCAGCTCGTTGGCGATCGGATCGACATGGGAGAGCCCGGTTAGGAAGCAGACGATCGAGGAGACGCTCGAGCCCCGGCCCCGCCCCGGCGGCAGCAGCGCCCGGGCGCTGTCGGGGCCGCGCACCTCGACGGCGACCTCGCGGGCCAGCTCCAGCAGATCGTGGTGCAGGAGGAAGAACCCGGGCAGGCCGAGCGACTCGATGATCCGCATCTCCTCCCCCAAACGGACCACGGCGCGCTCGCGCACGGAAGCGGCCTCCCCCGCATACCGCTTCCGCAGGCGCGCGTCACACAGCTCGGTCAGCGTGCGCATCGCCCCGCCGTCCTCGGCCCCCGGATAGCGGTAGCCGAGGTCGCTGCCGAGATCAAACCGCAGCTCCTCGGCCAGCCGCGCGGTCTCGGCGACCGCCTCCGGGTGCTCGGCGAAGCGGGCCGCCATCTCCTGCGGCGAGGCGAGGACGTGACTGAAGTTGCCCCGGCGCTGGGGCTCGGAGGCGTCCAGCGTGGCGTGCAGGCGGATGGCGACGAACGCATCCTGCAACGGCGCCCGGGACCGGGCATGGGCGTGCACATCGCCGGTGGCGACGCAGCGCACGCCGAGCCGCCGGGCCAACGCATCCAGCCGGCGGTTGCGGGAGCGGTCGTCGCGCAGGAACGGGCGCTGCAGCTCGACCCGGAGGCGCTCGCGTCCGAACGCCTCCCGCAGCCGCTCCAGCGTCGGTTGGTCATGGACCCCGTGCAGCGCGCACCCGCTCAGGCAGACGAGCCCCTCCGCGTGCGCCAGCACGGTCTCGAGCGGCGTGGCGGGCTCGGCGGGGGGCGCCCCCGGCCGCCCGTCCCGGGTGTGGGCGTGCGCGCGGGTGAGGATGCGACAGAGATTGGACCAGCCCCGTGCGTCCCGCACGAGCAGGGTCAGATGCCGGCCGTCGTCGAGATCGATCTCGGCGCCGTGAATGGGGCGCAGGCCGAGCGCGCGCGCCGACACCGCGAACTCCATCGACCCGGAGACCGAGTTGTGGTCGGTCAGCGCCAGCGTCTCATAGCCCAGCTCCAGTGCGGTGGGCACGAGCTCGTCCGGCAGCGAGGCCCCATCGAGGAACGAGAAGGCGGAATGGCAGTGGAGCTCCGCGTACATATCGAACATATGTTCGCACGAACGGCCGACGACTCAAATGGCTCTTGACAAGTTATTAGTGGCTGCTAATCTACTGGCTAGTTAGTGCTCACTAAGTTCAATCATCGGGAGGTCGGCATGACAGCCGCTCGGCGCCGGGCTTGGACCCTGGCCATCGTCTCCATAGGGCTCTTCATGGTGGTACTCGACAACCTCGTCGTCAGCGTCGCCCTGCCCAGCATCCACCGTGACCTCGGCGCGTCGATCCAGTCGCTGGAATGGACCGTCAACGCCTACACCCTTTCCTATGCCGTACTCCTGCTGACCGGCGCCGCGCTCGGCGACCGACTCGGCCGCAAGCGCATGTTCATGACCGGAATCGCGCTGTTCACCGTCTCGTCGGCCGCCGCAGCGGTGGCGCCGTCGATCGGCCTGCTGATCGTGGCGCGTGCCACCCAGGGCGCGGGGGCAGCGATCGCCACCCCGCTGACGCTGACCCTGCTGGCCGCAGCCTTCCCGCCGGACCGGCGCGGCCTGGCCCTCGGCGTGTGGTCCGGCGTGAGCGGGATCGCCGTTGCGCTCGGCCCGCTGGTCGGCGGGGCGATGGTCCAGATCGCCTCCTGGCACTGGATCTTCTGGCTCAACGTGCCGATCGGAGCCGTGCTCGTCCCGGTCGCCGGGATGCGCCTGGTCGAGAGCTACGGGCCGGCCAAGTCACTTGACCTGCCAGGGTTGGCGCTCGGTTCCGCCGGGCTGTTCGGGATCGTGTTCGGCCTCATCCGCAGCCAGTCGCTCGGCTGGGGCTCCACCCAGGTCCTACTGTCGCTGGCGGCCGGCGTGGCCCTGCTCGTCGGCTTCGTGATCCAGGAGCGCCGGGCGGAGACGCCGATGCTCCCGCTGGAGTTCTTCGCCCGCCGCGGCTTCGCGGTGACCAACGTGGTGTCGCTGGCGATGTACTTCGGGATGTTCGGATCGATCTTCTTCCTCAGCCAGTTCCTGCAGAACGTGCTCGGCAACTCGCCGCTGGAGGCGGGGGTCAAGCTGCTGGTGTGGACGGGGGCGACGATGCTCGTGGCGCCTCTGGCCGGCTACTTCTCCGAGCGCTACGGCAGCCGGCTGTTCATGGCTGTCGGACTCGGCCTGCAGGCCGTCGCGCTCGGCTGGCTCGCCGCCGTCGCCGGCGTGCACGAGAGCTACCTGAGCATGATCGGCCCGTTCCTGCTCGGCGGATCCGGGATGGCGCTGGTGTTCGCCCCGTCGGCCAACGCGGTTCTGGCCTCGGTGCGGGCCGACCAGGCCGGCCAGGCCTCCGGGGCCACGAACGCCATCCGCGAGCTCGGCGGGGTGCTGGGTGTGTCGGTTCTGGCCACCGTGTTCACCAGCCACGGCGGGTACGGCTCGCCGCAGGCGTTCGTCGACGGGCTGGTCCCGGCGATGTGGATCGGCACCGCGGTGCTGGCGGTCGGAGCGCTCATCCCGGTGCTGCTGCCCTTCAGCACGCGGGCGTCGGCGCAGGCCCAAGTGGCCGAGACAGGTGGCGGCGGCGCCGCGGAGGTGCCGGCCACGCTGTCCCCGGCGACGGCCTGACGTGGCGTTAGCATCGACTCACCTGGGTATGTCGATGAGCACCTCCTCCACAGCAACGTCTCGTCAGCGCGTACCGGCGGCCGAACGCCGGGACGCGCTGATCGAGGCGGCTGTTCATGAATTCGCCCGCGGCGGACTGCACGGCACCCCGGTGGATCGGATCGCGCGCCGGGTCGGAGTGGCACAGCCCTACGTGTTCAGCCTGTTCGGCTCCAAGCGCGACCTGTTCCTGGCCGCGGTGGAGCGCGACTTCGACCGCATCGCCGAAGTGTTCGCCCGTGGCGCGGCCGAGTTCGATCCGGCGGTAGCGCTGCCCGACGCCGACGTGCTCAACGCGATGGGCAACGCCTACATGGAGATGCTGGCCAACGACCGCGACCTCCTGATGCTCCAGCATCACGCGTATGCCGCCTGCGACGACGAGGTCATTCGCGACCGCGTCCGCGCCTACTACGCCCGGCTGGTGGCCCACGTCGAGCAGCTCTCCGGAGCCGAGCCGGAGCGGATCGACGAGTTCTTCCGCTACGGGATGTGGCTCAACGTCGCCGCCGCACTGGGGGTGGAGGACCTGTCGGCCGGCTGTGAGTGGATGCTCGCCGAGCAGGCCGCGGGCGCTCCGGGCGACGAGCGTTAGACGCGATTATTTAGGTCGCCGCCGGACCGCGCCGATAGCGCGGGTGTGGGCACTCGGAGTGACCGTCTGATCCCTGCCGTGAGCGGCCTGATCGTGCTGGCCGGTGCGGCTGCAGCCGGCTGGACGGTCAACGGACTGCAGATGAGTGGGGATTATCAGGTGCACGGCCTGGTGAGCGGCGACAATGCGGGCCCCGCGCTTGACGCACTCGTGCACGGGCAACCGGCGGCGATGGCGTCGGTGCAGCCGCTGATGGGACTCGTCTCGATCCTGTGGCGCGCTCCGTTCGCCGGCGCGGCTGTGTTCCTGGGCGGCAGCGACCAACTCGTGTACCAGGTCGGCGTCGCCGCGTGCCTGCTCCCGCTGGCCGCACTGCTCGTCTGGCTGGTCGGACGCGCCGCATCGCCGGCGCAACTCGGTGCCGCGGCTCTGGCCGTGGCGGTGATCGTGGTGGGGCCGGCTACGACCCAGGCGCTCCGGCTCGGCCACCCTGAGGAGCTCCTGGCCACCGTGCTGGCGACCGTTGCCGTGCTCGCGGCCGGTCTGGACCGCCGTCTGTGGGCGTCGGCACTGCTGGGGTTGGCGATCGGGACCAAGCCGTGGGCGGTGCTGGCGGTGCCTTGCGTGCTCCTCGCGCTGCCGCCGTCCCGCGCCGCCCTGGTGGCCGTCGCAGTGGGAGCGGCTGCCGTCGCCGCGCCCACGGTCGCGCTGCTTCCCCTTTCGGACA
>JBPYFQ010000039.1:0-14093 GCA_051985625.1 Solirubrobacteraceae bacterium | reverse complement strand
ACGAGGCCGGGCTGGCCGAGCCGCCCCCGGACCTCGACTGGTTTCGGGCGCTCGCCTACTACAAGCTCGGCGCCACGATGTCGGTGCTGGCCAAGCGCAACCGGCGGGCGGCGCAGCCGGACCCGGGCCTCGAGTTGGTGGCCGAGACGACGCCACCGATGCTCGAAAGGGCGCGGCATCTCGTCAGCGCCAAGCGAGACGCAAGATAAGCGGCTATATCCGGCTTATTTTGCGTTTCGCGGGCCGGTGAACCCGAACAGGCGGCCCGCGATCCGCCGCAATTGCAGTTCGTCGGAGCCCTCGGTGATCCGGTACCGCCGATGGTGGCGGTAGATGTACTCGAACGGCAGCTCCCGCGTGTAGCCGATCCCTCCATGCACCTGGATCGCCCGGTCGGCCGCGTCGCAGGCCAGACGGTTGGCCCGGTAGTTGACCATCGACACCTTGTCGGACACGCTGAGCTTGGCCTGGGTGGACGCGCCGTCCCCGGCGCAGTCCATCTCCGACGCGGTGCGGTACAGCAACGACCGCACCAGCTCGGCCTCGGTCTGCAGCTCCACCAGCTGCCACTGGATCCCCTGATAGTCGGCAAGCGGCTGGCCGAAGATGACCCGCTCCCGGGTGTAGGCGATGCTGCGGTCGATGCAGAATTGGGCCGCGCCCAGCGACGAGGCGGCCTGGCGGATCCGGTTCTCGTGCACGAACAGCTGCGCGCAGTCGAGCCCCCGGTCGACCTCGCCGAGGAGCGCGTCAGGCCCCACTTCGACCCCGTCGAGCGTCACCTCGCCATGGTCGGTCGGCATGTTGAAGCACCAGTGGTAGTAGGGCACCTCCAGCCCGGGCGCGTCGACCGGCACGAGAAACGCGCTGATCCCGTGCGCCTTGCCGTCCACCCCGCCCGTCCGCGCGAACACCAGCACGGCGTCGGCAACGTCGATGCCGGTGATGAACCGCTTGACGCCGTTGAGCACCCAGCCGCCGTTACCGGGCCCGCCCGCCCGCGCCGTGGTCTGAAGCCAGGTGGCGTCGCTGCCGTGCCCGGGCTCGGTCAGCGCGAACGCGATGGCGATCCGGCCGTCGACGAGCGGCTCCAGGTAGCGCTCCTTCTGCTCCGGCGTCCCGTACTCGTGCAGGACGAGCACCAGTGGCTCATTGGCGACGACCGAGGCCTCGTGGGAGAGCTCGGCGTGCAGGCCCGGGCCGCGGTGGGCCAGGTGCTCGCGGATGACCGCCATGGCCAGGTTGGAGCCGTCGCTGCCGCCCAGCGCCGACGGGAACGGGTACTGGTAGAAGCCGGCGTCGATGGCCAGCCGCCGGGCCTGCGCCAGCAGATCGCGCCAGCGCTCGGTGGGGATCCCGCCCCGCTCCACATCGGTCCGGGCAAACTCGCGCCGGTGGTCGAACAGGTCCGGGTTGGCGCGCTGCAACGGCTCGAGCTCACGCTCGATGAACGCGTCAATCGCGCCCAGCAGGTCGGTGACATCGGCGGGTATGGACCAGTCCAAGAGTCGGCTCCTTTGCGTGACGGCGACGCTCGATTATCGTGATCGGTGACGTGAGCGTCCGGCTGGTAGGCATCAATCACATCGCCTTCGAGGTGTCCGACCTCGACGAGTCGCTCGCGTGGTACGGGCGGTTCTTCGACGTCGTGCTCCGGGGCCGGCGCCCGACGATGGCGTGGATCGATCTCGGCGACCAGTTCATCGCGCTCACCGAGAGCCCGGACGTCACGCCGGACCGCGCCCGCCACGTCGGCATCGTCGTCGACGACAAGGAGCGTCTGCGCGTCGTGCTGCGCGACGCCGGCATCGACGTGGCCGCCTCGGGCAGCCTCCGCGTCCACGACCCCAGCGGCAACCAGCTGGAGATCGTCGACTACCGCGACGTGCAGTTCTCCAAAGAGCCCGCGGTCCTGCACGGGATGGGGCTCGACGGGCTGGAGAAGTCGGACTCCGCCCGCGAGGAACTGCGCGCCAAGGGCCTCCTGGACTAGACCCTCAGACGGCGACCGGAAGGTCGAACCGGGTGCCGCGCTCGGCCAGCTCCTCGACGGCGGCGCTGACGGCCGCGGCCTCGGCCTCGTCGAACTGATTGGGGCGGCGGGAGAGCCACTCGGCCAGCCGGGACCCGTGGATGTAGACGCAGCGGCCGTCGGCGACGCATCCGGCTGGGAACTCCGACCAGAAAACGACCACGGCCTGCACCCACATCCGGCGCCGGGCGATCCACTGCACGCGCTCGCGCACGGTGGTGGCGTCGACGAGCGCCGTGGGACGAAGCCGCCGCACCGGCGACACGGCCTGTCCCTCACCGGCCTGCTCGACGACCGGCTCGGAGCCGATCATCCGCACCACGCCCTCGGGGCTCAGGCTCTGCAGCAGGATCAGGCCGCCGGGGCCGACCGCGATGTGGTCAAAGACCCCGTCGGGACCGGCCACGTCGTGGACGAAGCTCCACCCGGCCTGCCCGAGCGGTTCCAGCGCCGACCGGGTCCGCCGTTGCGGCGAGGCGCGGTGCGCGTCCGACCGGAATCGAATCCGGCGGCGCCCCACGGTCAGCCAGGCGGCGGCCCCCGCGCCGGCGACCAGCCCGGCCAGCCAAGAGCCACCGTGTCCGCCCAGGATCAGCACCAGTACGCCGGTCAGGATGACCGCGGCCACGGCCAGGCCGGCCGCGTACACGGCGCCGGCCCGCCCCGTGATGCGAGGACGTCGCGGTCGTGCCTGGTGGAGGAGCCGGGTATCCATACCTATGCAACGGTTATCGACGCCACGATCTGTCGTTTGAGCCCCCGCCAGGTCGTTCCTTTTTTGGCCGTGGGGGCGGCGCCGAGCGCGGCAGGTTAGCGGCTACCCGGCCAGATGGCTGATGCCGCGACCACGCGTGCCGGATGAATCCGGGTGATCGGCGCCGGATCGGCGTCCTCGGACTCGCCAATACATCCAGTATTGGCTTCGCCCTGCGTCCTTGACCGGCTTGATGGGCGGCGGGACCGAATCCCCCGGCCCCCACGCGGCCGCGGCATCAACCATCTAGGGCTGGTTGTTGGGCAGACCCGCCCGGCGCAGCAGCCGGGCCATCTCGTAAAAGCCGGTCTGGAAGTCGGTCAGGCTGCTCGGCCCGCCCACGGCGGCGATCGGATCGGCGAACCGGTCCCTGGCCCAGCCGGTGCGCCACTGGATCGCCTGGGCGGCCAGGTCGGTGTGGTCCGTCACGTCCGTCCGCGGCGAGGCCGCCGTCAGCAGGTGCCCCAGATGGGGAGCCGCCTCCACCCGGGCGCTGATCGCCGGGATCCGCCCCTGAACGGCGCAGAACCGCGTGAGGATCGTCTTCATGATCGACGTGTGGTCGAAATGGACGTCGCGGCCGAGCAGCGCCGTGGACGTCGAGCCGGAGGCCACCAGCGGCGAGACGATCAGCGCCGGGACCCGGACGCCCAGTCGCCGGAAGCCGGGGTCGTCGTCGGCGGCCGCCGGCGGCGGCACGTGGTCGTAGAGCCCGCCGTGCTCGTCGTAGACGATCACCAGCATCGTCCGCGCCCAGGCCGGACTGGAGCTGAGCGCGTGGTAGACGGTCAGCACCAGGTCCTGGCCGGCCGCCACGTCGGCGGGCGGGTGATCGTCGTTGGAGTCGGGCCCGAGCACGGCCAGGTCCTTGAAGTGCGGGTCGATCCAGGAGACCGCGGGCAGCCGGCCGTCGGCCACGTCGTCCAGGAACGACGAGCCCTCGCGCATCAGGGCGCCGGCCACGCGCTCCTCCACGGTCAGCTTGCGCTGGTCGACGTAGGCGAACCGGTGGTGGTCGCCGAGGCGGTAGGCGGGGTCGGCGGCGCGCAGCGTGGCGGGGTCGAACGAGTACCACCGCCAGTCCACCCCGCACGCGTCGAGATGGCGCACGAAGCTCGGCAGGTCGTAGACGGGCGGGCTGATGTCGTCGCGGCTGCCGGCGGCGCGGCCGGTCAGCGCGTACAGGCGGTTGGGCCACGTGGCCCCCGGGACGGAGCTGAACCAGCGGTCCACGACGCAGTACTCGGCCGCCAGGTGGTCGTAGACCGGCAGGTCGGCGCCGGTGTAGTAGCCCATCACCAGCCCCGGGTCCGGCTCCACCCCGGGCGGCGTCATGGCCGCCGCGCGGGCGTGCGCGATCTTCTGGAAGTTGGCGGCGAAGCCGTCCATCCGTCCGTCGTCGATCTGCTCGTCGACCGACTCGCCCGCGTGGTCGGGATCCTCCAACTCGCTGGAGAACCGGGTGCGGTCGAGGTGGTGGATGCCGTACCGCGACCCGCCGATCATGTTGACGTTGACGTCCGGGCCGGTCAGCCCGTCGACGTCGGCCCGGCCGCGCCCGCCCTGGTCGACGGGCAGCGACAGGTACCCGAGCATGTGATCGAACGACCGGTTCTCCATCATCAGCACCACGATGTGGTCGATGCCGCCCAGCCGCGCGGCCGCGGGATCGTCGGGAGCCGGGACCGTCGCCTCCGGCGTCGGCGGCACCGGCGCGGCCACGATGTCGATGACCTCGCGCCAGTGGGCCGGGAGAATGTGGCCGATGGCTCGCAGGGCGTCGCGCTCGAGGCGCTCCCCGAACTCAGGCATACGTGAGCAGACGCATTCCGGAGAACGACATGACGTCTGCCAACCGGGCGCCGTCGTGCGACGGACGGATCGCCAGCACCACCGCCACCACCTGATCGCCGCCCACCTGGCGCAGGCGGTCGGTGACCTCCACCAGCTTGACCTGCGGCGTGAGCGGATGGGGTGGCCCGAAGTCGAACGGGTCGCGGCTCTCCGGGACCTCGCAGTGACCCTCGTCGCCCGCGCAGCCGCCGTGGCCGAAGATGGCGAAGAACCCGGCGTACCCGTCCCGGCGATCCGCCGCCAGGTCCACGTCGCCGCCAGGAGCCTGCAGGAACACCCGGCCGATGAACGAGGCGTGGCTGGCGTCGACGTCGTAGAAGACGAGGTCCGCCCGCGCGAACTGCCCGGCCGCCTGCGCGGCGGTCAACTGGATGGGCGCCGAGATGAAGTGGTCCATGCGATCAGGTTGGGTTCACGGTGGTGGCCGCGGTCGCGTAGTCGTAGCCGAGCGCGGTGACGTCCAGCGTGCCGGCCGCGGTCACGCCGAACGGCTCCATCACCTGGCCGGCCAGGGCCGGCGCCACGCTGGCGGTCCCCGGGTAGCGCAGCTGCCACAGGCGCCAGACGCGGTCGATCATCGCGTGGTGGGCCCAGAACACCGGATCGTAGGCGGCGAACGGGATGTCGCCCATGTGGCCGCCGACCCAGACGTGGATCTGGTTGTGCCAGTCCTCCAGGTTGCGCGTGAACGAGTCGAAGTCCTGGTAGGCGAGCACCGTCGCGATGTCGGCCGCCGTCGGCAACTCCGTGCCCGGCTGGCCCGGGTCGCGGACGGTGGTGGGCGAGCGCGCCAGCTGGGCCGTCTCCGGGTCGGCCCGGCTCCCCTGCTGCCGGGCCAGATCGTTGATCGCCGCCGAGCTCAACGGGTTGGGTTGACCCTGGGCCTGCGCGGCGGCGTAGATGGGCGGCACCTCCGGGGTCGCCGTCCAATCCCACCACGGCAGCATCACGTCGTGCCCGGCGCCGGCGGCGCGCAGCTTGAGCTCGACCTGCTGGAGGTAGGCTCGGTGCCAGTGCAGAAACGTCGGCTTGCCGTGGCCGAACTTGTCGCACCACATCGGCAGCGGCAGCCCGTGGAGCCCAGCCCAGTACTCGTAGCCGCGGTCATCGGAGATGGCCTGCATGTCGGAGAAGGCCGCGCGCAGCTCGGTCACCTGCGCGTCGGTGAGCTCCATCACGCTCTGGCGGTACCGCAACGGAACCGCGGGGTTCTGCGGAGACGGCGAACCGGTTGCCACCGCGGCCGACTCTAACCGCCCGGTCTCGGCCGCTGGGGAAAATCTCCCATAGAATCGCGCCACCCTCACCGCGACCAGTAAGGAGAGGATCATGGGCGAGACGCAGGTCAGCGAGGCGCAGGTCAAGTTCCTGCTCGGCGAGCGAGACATCCCCACGCACTGGGTCAACCTCATGGCCGACCTGCCCGGGGACGCGCCGCCCCCGTTGCACCCGGGGACCAAGCAGCCGGCGGGCCCGGACGATCTGTCGCCGATCTTCCCGATGGGCCTGATCCTCCAGGAGGTCGCCTCCGACCCGGAGGTGGAGATCCCCGAGCCCGTGCGCGAGGCCTACAAGCTGTGGCGCCCCACGCCGTTGTTCCGGGCGCGCCGCCTCGAGGCCGCACTCGATACCCCGGCGCACATCTATTACAAGTACGAGGGCGGGTCGCCCCCCGGTTCCCACAAGGCCAACACCGCCGTCCCCCAGGTCTACGAGAACGCCCAGGCCGGGATCCGCAAGCTGACCACGGAGACCGGCGCCGGCCAATGGGGATCGGCGCTGGCATTCGCCTGCAGCATGTTCGGCCTGGAGTGCGAGGTGTGGATGGTCGGCTCCAGCTATGACCAGAAGCCCTACCGGCGCTCGATGATGGAGACGTGGGGCGCGACGGTGCACCGCTCGCCGTCGGATCTGACCGAGGCCGGACGCGCCCAGCGCGCGCACACCACCGGGTCCCTGGGGATCGCGATCTCCGAGGCCGTCGAGGTGGCCGCCCAGAATCCCGACACCAACTACTCGCTCGGCTCGGTGCTCAACCACGTGCTCCTGCACCAGACCGTGATCGGCCAGGAGGCGCTGGCCCAGATGGAGATGGCCGGCGAGTATCCGGACACGGTGATCGGGTGCGTCGGCGGCGGTTCCAACTTCGGCGGGCTGACGTTCCCGTTCCTGCGCCGCGTGATCCGCGGCCAGGCGCGGACGCGCTTCATCGCCGCCGAGCCGGCCGCCTGCCCCACCCTGACCCGCGGCGTGTACGCGTACGACTTCGGCGACACCGCCGGGCTGACGCCGCTCATGCCGATGTACACGCTCGGGCACGACTTCGTGCCGCCGCCGGTGCACGCCGGGGGCCTGCGCTACCACGGAGATTCTCCTTTGGTGTGCGCGCTGGTCAAGACCGGGCTGGTGGAGGCCCAGGCCTACCGCCAGAACGAGACGTTCGACGCGGCGGTTCGCTTCGCCCGCACCGAGGGGATCATCCCGGCGCCGGAGCCGGCCCACGCCATCCGGGCGGTGATCGACGAGGCGACCGCGGCGCGCGAGGCGGGCGAGGAGCGGGTCATCCTGTTCGGCCTGTGCGGCCACGGCCACTTCGACCTGAGCGCGTACGACGCTTATCTGGCCGGGAAGCTCGAGGATCCGGAGTTCTCCGAGGCCGATCGCGACGCGGCCCTGGCGGCGCTGCCGGAGGCTCCGGCGCTGGCCTGACCGCGGGGTGTGCCGCCTGACCTACCAAAGTAAGTCAGATGACACACGGTCCCGGTTCTCTCTCCTCGAGCGCCGGCCACCCTCGCGAGCAGCGACTGGGCGGACAGAGTAGCGCGCATCGCCCCGCGTGGGGGTCCGGCCGGGCCATCGCGGGCCCGCGCGCCCCTTGGCCTGGCCGTGGCCGGACGTTACAGTCACATTCGTTGCCACCGCTCGAGAGGGGAGCCTCTGATGTACGAATCAGACGGTGAGAAGTACTTCGTGGTCGACAGCCACCTCCACTTCTGGGACGCGAGCCCCGAGAACTGGGTGAAGGGGCAGGAGCAGTACGCCAAGGGGTGGATCGAGTGCTTCCACGCCTACCAGGGGCTGGGGCCGGCCGAGACGCACTGGCCGATCGAGAAGTTCCAGAAGTACACCGAGGAGGACTTCGTGCGCGACGTGTTCGAGGCCGGGCACGTCGACGTCGGCATCTTCCAGTCGACGTATCTGAAGTCCTGGTACACGACCGGGTTCAACACGGCCGAGAAGAACGCGTCGCTGGCCGAGAAGTATCCGGACAAGCTGATCGTCAACGGCCGCTTCGATCCCCGTGAGGGCGAGAAGGGCCTCAAGCAGCTGGAGGAGGACGCCAAGCGCTTCAACCTCAAGGGGGTCAAGGTCTACACCGCCGAGTGGTACAACGGCTCGCGCGGGTGGACACTGAAGGATCCCGAGGCCCAGATCTTCCTGGACAAGTGCAAGGAGCTGGGGATCAAGAACATCCACGCCCACAAGGGGCCGACGATCTGGCCGCTGGACAAGGATGCCTTCGACGTCAAGGACGTCGACGTGGCCGCCACCAACAACCCGGAGCTCAACTTCATCATCGAGCACGTCGGGCTGCCGCGGATCGAGGACTTCTGCTTCATGGCGACGCAGGAGCCGAACGTCTACGCCGGCCTGGCCGTGGTGATCGGCGGCCTCATGCATGCCCGCCCACGGTTCTTCAACAAGGTCATGGGCGAGCTGCTGTTCTGGGTCGGCGAGGACAAGATGCTGTTCTCCAGCGACTACGCCATCTGGGAGCCCAAGTGGCAGGTGGAGGGCTTCGTCGGCTGGACGATGCCGAAGACCGAGGAGTACTCGGACTACCCGGCGGTCACGACCGCCACCAAGAAGAAGATCATGGGCCTCAACGCGGCCAAGCTCTACGGGATCCCGGTCCCGGCCGAGCTGCAGCTGCGCGAGGGGACCCCGGCGGCCCAGGAGGACGCCCAGCTCGTCGAGTCGTGAGCCCGGAGGCGACAGAGGGGGTCATCTCGCCCGGGTCGGCCGGCGCGCAGCGGGTGCTCGATGCGCTCGCCGCGGTCCACGATCCCGAGCTCGACGAGCCGATCACCGCGCTGGGATTCGTCAGCTCGTGCGAGGTGACCCCGCAGGGAGATGTCGACGTTGTCCTGCGGCTGCCCACTCCGCAGTGTGCGCCGAACTTCGCGTTCCTGATGGCGGCCGACGCGCGCAGCGCCGTGCGCCGGCTGCCGGGAATGCGCAGCGTGCGCGTGGCCCTGGAGGACCACTACACCGGCGATGAGATCAACGCGGCGCTGGCCCGCGGTGAGGGGTTCACGAGCGCCTTCCCGGGTGAGACGGCCGACGACGATCTCGCCGCCCTGCGTCAGCTGTTTCACCGCAAGGCCCTGGTGGGGCGTCAATCGCGGGTGGCCGAATCATTGCTGGCCGGCGGGGCCGGGCCGGAGGAGGTGGCCGCGCTGCGCGTCCGGGACCTGCCGCCGGGGCGGGACGCGGAGCGGTGCATCGAGTTGCGCGCCGGCCTGGGGATCGCACACGGACCGGACGCGCCGGCGTTCGTCGCGCCCAGCGGCGAGCCCGTCGCCGCCGGCCAGCTCACCCGCTGGCTGCGCACCGCCCGTCTGATCCGGATGAGCCTGGAGGTCAACGGCGGCATCTGCCGCTCGCTGCTGCGGGTCCGCCATGGCGTTGAGATCGATGATCCCGAGGAGGGGTTGTGACATGAAGGCCGCGAGGTTGCACAGCTACCACCAGCCGCTCAAGCTCGACGAGATCGACGAGCCCAAGGCGGTCGGCCCGCTCGACGTCGTGGTGCGGATCGGCGCGGCCGGCCTGTGCCGGACCGACCTGCACATCCAGGAGGGGCAGTGGGCGGAGAAGTCCGGAGTGACGCTCCCCTACACGCCAGGGCACGAGAACGCCGGCTGGGTGCACGAGATCGGCTCGGCGGTGACCAATGTCGAGGTCGGCGACACCGTGATCGTCCACCCGTTCATCTCCTGCGGCCTGTGCGGGCCATGCCGCCGGGGCGACGACATGCACTGCATCAACGGCTCGTTCCCCGGGATCGACCGGGACGGCGGCTTCGCCGACTTCCTGCTCACCTCGGCCCGGTCGGTGGTCAAGCTCGGCCCCGGCCTGGAGCCCAAGGACATCGCGGCGCTGGCCGACGCCGGACTGACTGCCATCCACGCGGTCAAGAAGGCGATCCCGGTGCTGGGCGCGGGAACGCACGCGGTCGTGATCGGCGCCGGCGGCCTCGGGCACATCGGCATCCAGTGCCTGAAGGCCTACACGCCGACCGAGATCATCGTGATCGATCCGTCCGAGAAGGCGCTCGCCCTGGCCGGCGAGATGGGAGCCGATCAGACGGTCCGGGTCGACGGCAATCACGTGGACACGATCAAGGAGATGACCGACGGGTTCGGTGCCGAGGCGATCATCGACTTCGTGGGCGAGAAGGGCGCCATTGAGGACGGGATCGAGATGCTCCGCGACGGCGGCTTCTACTACGTCATCGGCTACGGCGAGAACATCAACATCCCGACGATCGACGTGATTTCCAGAGAGATCTCGTTCATCGGCAACCTCGTCGGCACCTACACCGATCTGGTCGACCTCATGACGCTGACCGCTCAGGGCAAGGTGAGCCTGCACACCAGCACGTACCCGCTCGACGCCATCAACGACGCGATGGCCGACCTTGACGGAGGGCGTCTGCAGGGCCGCGGGATCCTCATCCCCAGCGCCGCCTGACGCGGCCCGCCGGTCAGGGGCGCAAGCCTCCGGCTACGCGCGGTTTACCCGCCCCGCCCGCGGGTAGCCTGCGCCCGTGCCAGATCAGGACCCCAGGCTCCAGACCGGCGCCTACATCACCGACGGCCTCGACCTCTACGAGGTGCTCGGCCTGCTGCGCGGGCCGGGGGTGATGGGGATCCGGACCGTCCGGGTCCTGATCGAGAACTGCCACGATCTCCACTGCCTGGAGTACCTGGCCGACGAGATCGAGATCGAGTTCGATCTGGTCCGCCCCGCTCCCGTGCCGGCGGTCCCCGACCTCGTCGACGAGATCGCCTGGGAGCCGGCGCCGACGCCGACGCCGGCGCCGGTGGCCGCGGTCGGCCGCGCCCTCGTCTGGCGGTCCTGACCGGCGACCGCTGCCGACCCTGGCTGGCCCGCGGACTCCTCGGCTGTCAGGTCGTCGACGGGTGGGGCGGGTCCTGGGGCGTGGGGAAGGCGCCGTCGATCAACTCGATCCGGTAGCCATCCGGGTCGGCGACGAAGCAGATCCGGTACTCCTCCCGGCCCCCCGGAGCGTACGGCGCCTTCTCCGGCTCGATCCCGGCCGTGGCCAACTCGGCCAGCAGGCCGTCGAGATCGTCGACCACGAGCGCCATGTGGTTGTAGCCCTCGCCGAGGTCATACGGCTCGTCGCGGCCAACGTTGACGGTCAGCTCCAGCACGTCGCCGCCGGCCGGCAGGCCCATGTAGACGTTGTAGGCCGACTCGAAGTTCAGCCGGCCGCGGTGCTCGAAGCCGAGCCGCCGGTAGAACTCGGTGGAGCGGTCGATGTCGCGGACGCGGATGCAGGTGTGGACGTAGGTGGCACTCATGGCCTCGAGCATAAACCGCCAGAATGGCGGTCGTGAGTGCCGACCCCACGCCCGGCCCGCCGCCCCTGGGCGAGCTGACCATCCTCGACTTCTCCCGCGTGCTGGCCGGGCCGTTCGCCACGATGATGCTGGCCGACCTGGGCGCCACCGTGATCAAGGTGGAGCGGCCGGGCACCGGCGACGAGACCCGCGCCTGGGGCCCGCCCTACGACGACCACGGCCAGGCCACCTACTTCCAGGCGGTCAACCGCAACAAGGCCAGCGTCGTCCTCGACCTCACCGACGAGCGCGAGCTGGAGCGGACCCGGGAGCTGGCCGCGGGCGCCGACGTGGTCGTCGAGAACTTCCGTCCCGGGGTCATGGACCGCCTCGGGCTGGGCTACGAGGAGCTGAGCGTCCGGCACCCGGGCCTCGTGTACTGCTCCATCACGGGCTTCGGCGCCGGCCGGGGCGCCGAGCTGCCGGGCTACGACCTGCTCGTCCAGGCTCTCGGCGGGCTGATGAGCATCACCGGCGCCCCGGACGGCGAGCCGCAGAAGGTGGGCGTGGCGCTGGTCGACGTCCTGGCCGGCCTGTTCGCCTCGGTCGGGATCCTGGCCGCGCTCCGGCATCGGGATCGCACCGGCGAGGGCCAGCGGGTCGAGGTCAACCTCCTGTCCGCGCTGCTGGGAGCGCTCGTCAACCAGGGCTCCGGCTACACGATCGCCGGTGCCGTGCCCGGTCGGATGGGCAACGCGCACCCCAGCATCTCGCCGTACGAGCTGTACGAGACCGGCGAAGGCGACCTCGTGCTCGCGGTCGGCAACGATCGGCAGTTCAGCGCGCTGTGCGAGGTCATCGGCGCGCCGGAGCTGGCCGCCGACGCCCGGTTTGGCTCAAACGGCGACCGGGTGGCCAACCGCGTCGAGCTGCGCCGGGAGCTCGTCGCCCGGCTGGCCGCGGCGCCGGCCGCCGAGTGGGCGGGCCGGCTGACGGCCGTGCGGGTCCCCGCCGGCGAGGTCAACGACGTGCGCGGGGCCTTCGAGCTGGCCCGCTCGCTGGGCCTGGAGCCGACGGTTGAGGTTCCCCGCCCGGACGGCTCGGCGGTGGCGCTGACACGCAATCCGATTGCGCTCTCGCGCACACCGCCCAGCTATCGCAGCGCGCCGCCCCCGCTTCCGGAGTCCTGACCGCTGTCCTACGCCTCGTCCCAGGCCTGGACGACGGTCTGGCGGGCGATCCGCCCGTCCTGCAGCTCCATCACGGTGGCGCACAGGACGTTCGTCCCGTCTGGATAGCGGCACGCCTCGGTGAACGCGGCGCCGCGGCCGTCGGCCACCGCATGCTCGATGTGGTGGCTCATGTCGCGCCCACAGACGTCTGCGAGCCACTCGGCCACCTCGTCGCGGCCGTGCAGGACGCGGGGCGCCCCTGGTTGATTGATGCGGTCGGCGATGGTGACGACGGCGTCGTCGGCGTACATCGCAGCCTGGGTGTCGGCCTCGGACTTCTCGATGGCGTCGCGGAAGCGGGCCAGGTCGAATTCGGCCGTGTGAGTGCTCATGTGGTCCCCCCGGTTCGTTGGTGGCCGCCGCCCGCGCGGCGGCCTGGACAAGAGCAGCCTCAAGTTTTACCTACTAGTAGGTAGATTTGCAAGGCCGTTTTCCGTACCATCTGACACACACGATGGCCCGCACGCCGACGACCGACGAGGGAACCCGAGGGCGGATCCTCGACACCGCCGAGCGGCTGGCGCAGGTGCGGGGCTTCAACGGCTTCAGCTACGCCGACGTGGCCGACGAACTCGGCGTCACCAAGGCCAGCCTGCACTACCACTTCCCCGGCAAGTCAGACCTGGGCGCCACGCTGCTGGCCCGCTACACGGTCCGCTTCCTCGACGCGCTGGAGGCGATCGACGCCGGGATCCCAGCCCCGGTCGACCGGCTGTATGCCTACGCCGACCTGTACGCCGACGTCCTACGCCAGCAGCGGATGTGCCTGTGCGGGATGCTGGCGGCCGACTACGAGACGCTGCCGGACGAGATGCGCGGCGCGATCTGCGACTTCTTCGACGCCAACCAGCGCTGGCTGGAGAGCGTGATGGCGAGCGGCCGGGCGGATGGGACGATGCGCTTCAACGGCACGCCGGCCGACGCCGCCCGGTCCATTCTCGACGGCCTGGAGGGCGCGCTGCTCGTGGCCCGGACCTACCGAGACTCGGATCGGTTCCAGTCGGTCGCCCGCCGGCTGATCGTCAGCCTGACCGGGTCCCGCTGAGGGCTCAGGCGGCGGTCAGTTCGCGCTCGGCGCGCAGCCAGTTCCCGAACTCGTCGCCCGTGCCCTCGTCCAGATAGATGTAGTAGGCGCGCTCGGAGATCTGCGCGTGGCTCGGCTGGCGACGCCGCGGGCGCGGCTTGGTCGCGGTGGTGCGCCGGCGGGGTGCGGGAGCGCGCTTTTCGGCGGTGGTCATCTGTCTCGGCATGTCGGTCCTCTCAGGTGCGGTTGCGCGGATGTCGGCGTGGTGTTCGACGGCACCGGCCCCGCCCCTGCCGCAACCTCACTCCGCGGGCAGCGCCGCCTCGATGGCGGCGACGATCCGCGGGTCCTCCGGCCGGGTCTTCGTCGACCACCGCGCCACCAGCCGGCCGTCGGCGCCGACCAGGTACTTGGTGAAGTTCCAGCTGGGCGGCCCCGAGTTCGGCTGACGCGCCAGGTCGCTCCACAGCTCGGCCGGGTCGGCGCGCACCGACATTCGCTCGGTCAGCGGAAAGCTGACGCCGTAGTTGCGCTGGCAGAACGCGCCGATCTGATCGGCGTCCTCGTACTCCTGGCCCGCGAAGTCGGCCGACGGCGTGCCCAG
>JBPYFQ010000038.1:0-12377 GCA_051985625.1 Solirubrobacteraceae bacterium | reverse complement strand
CAGTTGCGAGGAGGTCGCTCGCCTGGCGCGCGTGATGCAGCAGGTCGGCGCCCTGGCCGCGCTCAACGAGCAGGAGCAGGTCTGGCTGGAGCAGGTGACGGTGGGCGATGCGGTCGTCAAGCTGGGGCTGAAGCCGGGACGGCAGGCGCGGGTGCGCATCATCCGGTCCTGACCCGTCGGTGCGCTGCTGACCTGGGGCTACACCTTCGCCAACTCCAGTGTCCACAACCAGCTGGCGATGCAGCAGATCTACTTCCCGCCCAAGGCGGCGTTCGCCCATCCCAAGCCGGGGACGGAGATCACGCCGTCGATGATCCCGGCGGTGTCACAGTACGCGGGCCAGCAGCTCCTGACCGGGCCGCAGGCCGAGGCGTATGCCAACCATTTCATCGCCGTGCATCTGTCGCAGATGCCCTACGGCGGCGTCTACTCCAAGGTGAGCGCCGCCTCGATGGCCAACCCCAAGAGCACTGCGCTGGCCGCTGAGAAGCTGACCGTATTCCAGGGGACGACCCTGCGCGGGCTGCTGCTCGAGGCCTACGCGTTCTGGACGATCGGCCAGGTCATGCTGTGGGGCGCCATCGCCTCGTTCATCGGCGCCGCCGTCATGGCGCTCCTGGTCGGGCTGGGCTTCGCTCACGCTCGCCGGACCGCGCCGGAGAAGGAGCTGTTCACCGGACAGGTGAGCGCCACTCCCGCCTCCTGACACCTCCCCAGTCCTCAAACCGGGCACCGGGCCCGCGGCGGCATCATGTCGCCGCGGGCCCCGGCGCGTCCGGGGGGTGGCGGCAGAGGGTCGTAGACTCAGAGCATGGCTTCGGATTCCGTGACGCGCAACATCGGTCGGGTGACCCGCCGTGTCCCCGGCCTCCGCAAGGTGCCGGTGGTGATGCTGATATCGGCCGCCGAGGTGGCCCTGGTGGCCCGCGACCACCTGATGCTTCTGACGCCCGCCGAGCGCCGGCGGCTGATCACGCTCGTGCGGATCGGCCGCGGCCGGCGCAACCGGCTGACCGCCCAGCAGCGGCGTGAACTGGAGATGCTGATCGGCAAGGTCCAGGCGCGCCGGTTCATGGGCGATGCCATCTCGAAGATGTCGCCGGTGCGCCTGCCGCGGCGCCTCGTCTACGGCCGCCGCGGACACTGAGCGGTCCCGCCGCTGGCGGAGCCTGGGGGCCCGGCGCGCCCCTCAGCCGGCGGCGCAGGCTGCGCACAGGCCGGAGATCACGACCTGGACCGACTCCGGATCAAAGCCGGTGGCGGCGGCATGGCGGCGCAGCCCGGCCTCGTCGACCTCTCCGTCGAGATCGTCGATCCGTCCGCAGCGGCGGCACACCATGTGCTGGTGGGGCTCGATGCGGGGGTCGTACAGGGCGGCGCCGGAGCCGGCGTCGACCCGGCGGACCAGCCCCAGGTCGACCAGCAGCTCGAGCGTCGCGTAGACCGTGGGGGTGGACGTCCCGGGCAGCTCCTCGCGGATCCAGCGGCGGATCTCGTCGGCGGTGGCGTGACGGCCTCGGCGCTGGAGCTCGCGCAGGATCACCAGCCGCTGCGGCGTCGCCCGCTGCCCGCGCTGGTGCAGCAGGTCGACCAGGTCGGAGGCGTCTGCCGGGGGCGGAGGAATGGGGGGTTGTCCGCTGGCCTTGCTCATGGCTTCATTTAAGGACACCCTAATTCTAACACAGTTGTTATTATTAGAGGAGCATGGTGGAAGGGTTCAACGAGCTCCGGCGGATCGACGAGAAGACGTTCGTGCTGCGCTATGTGCAGCCTGGGCTCGTCGGGCTCATCGACGGTACGCTGTCGACGCTGGCGCCGATCTTCGCCGCCGCCCTGCTCTCCGGCTCCCACGCCGCCCTGTTCGTCGGCCTGGCCACCGCGCTGGGCGCCGGGATCAGCATGGGCTTCTCCGAGGCGCTCTCCGACACCGGCCATGAGACCGGACGCGGCTCGGCCATGGTGCGCGGAGTCGTGACGGGCGCGATGACGACAGTCGGGGGGGTGTTCCACTCGCTGCCGTTCCTGATCCATCGGGTCCACGCGGCGCTCATCGTGGCCGGCATCGTGGTCGCGATCGAACTGGTGGCCATCTCGCTCATCCGCCGGCGGTTCCTCAACGTGCCGCTGCGCACCAGCCTGCTTCAGGTCGCCCTCGGTGGCGTGCTGATCGTCGCCGCCGGCGTCACGCTCGGAAGCGCGTAGCCGAGAACCCCCGACCGCCGGGGTCGCGTAGGCTTCCGGCGCGTGGAACTGGCCGGCAAGCACGTCGTCATCACCGGAGCCGGCAGTGGCATCGGACGCGCCTGCGCCACTCGGTTCGCCGCCGAGGGAGCCAGGGTGGTCGTCTCCGACGTGGACGGCGGGCGCGCCGAGGCGGTGGCGCGCGAGATCGATGCCGTCCCGGTGGCGGCCGACGTCAGCCGGGAGTCCGAGATCCGGTCGCTGATCGCCCGGGCCTCGGAGGTGGGGGAGATCGACCTGTTCTTCTCGAACGCCGGCGTGCCCGGTCCGCCTGGCGGACCCGAGGCCACGGATGCCGAACTCCAGCAGACCTGGGAGGTCAACGTCATGTCCCACGTGTGGGCGGCGCGGGCGCTGCTCCCGGCCTGGACGGCGCGCGGCCGCGGCTACCTGGTCAGCACCGCCTCCGCCGCCGGGCTGCTCACCCAGGTCTCGGCGCTGGGCTATTCGATGACCAAGCATGCCGCCGTGGCGCTCGCCGAGTGGCTCTCCATCACCTACGCCGACGCCGGGATCAAGGTCTCCTGCCTGTGCCCCCAGGCGGTGCGCACGCCGATGCTCGACGTGGCGCTGGAGGACCCGGTCGGCGCGGCGCCCCTGCTGGCCGGCGGCCTGCTGGAGCCCGCCGACGTCGCCGAGGCCGTCGTGGCCGGGATCCGGGACGAGCGCTTCCTGATCCTGCCCCATGAGGACGTGGCCAAGCACCTGGCGCTGAAGGGCGCCCAACCCGAGCGGTGGCTGACCGGGATGCGGCGGTTGGTCAGACAGGCACGCGCCGAGACGCCGCCCGGCTGAAGGCGACCGGGTTCCGGCTCACCGCTGCACAGATTTCCTGACCGCGGCCGGGTCGGCGGTCAGGCGGGCTCGGCCGCGTCGCCGCGGCCGATCGGCGCGGCGAGGATGGCGTCGGGAATCCCGAAGCCGTCGACCAACGCGCCGGCCGTCAGCCGCGCGTCATTGCACAGGCGGTTGACCTCGCGCGTGATCGCCTTGCAGCGCGGGCCGGACAGGCGCCCGTGCTCCATGAAGAAGGCGCGGTCGCGCTCCAGTTCCGAGAGCGCGTAGAGGTCGCACATGAGCTTGAGCGGCGCCCGCAGGCGCTCGTCCTCGCACGCCTCGACCGCCGCCTGAGCCGCCGAGAGCAGCACCGTCGCCATGTGCGCGCGGGCGACGGCGACGGCGTGGTCCTGGACGGCGCGGAACACCTCGAATGGCTCGTGCCCGTCCGACAGGCCCCGGCGGAAGCGCTGGGCTGCCGCGGCGGTGATGTGCCCCTCCCGCCACTGGAACAGCGTCAGCTGGTCATCGGCGGCGAGCAGGTCGTCCTCGTCGTCGGTTCCGCCGACGAAATCGCCGATCACCTGCACGATCTGCCGCGCGAACAGCCGCTCGATCACGGTCTCCACCGCCTGCCCCGCGACGAACGTCACGGTGCCGACCGGGTTGAGCTCGCCAAAGTCCTCGGCGTAGTCGGTGAGCAGTCCCTTGGCCAGCAGCATCATCAGCACCGTGTTGTCGCCCTCGAAGGTGGTGAAGATGTCGGTGTCGGCGCGCAGGGCGGCAAACCGGTTGACGCTCATGTAGCCCGCGCCACCGCAGCACTCGCGGCAGGTCTGGATGGTGTGCACCGCGTGCCAGCTGGCGGTGGCCTTCATCCCCGCGGCCCGCGACTCCAGCTGCCGCCGGTCCCGATCCGGGGCCGCGTCGTCGCGCATCACGCGATCAAACTCGTCGAGCAGTTCGGCCTGGGCGAAGTGCAGCGCGTACGTCGTGGCCAGCAGCGGCATCAGCCGGCGCTGATGGGTGCGGTAATCGAGGATCGGGACCTCGTGCCCCGGCTCGGGGCCGAACTGCCGCCGGCGCAGGCCGTACCGGACGGCGATCGTCACGGCGGTCTTGGCCGCGCTGAGCGAGGCGCCCGAGATGCACACCCGCCCCTGGACGAGTGCGCCGAGCATGGTGAAGAACCGGCGGTTGGGGCTCTCGATGGGGCTGGTGTAGCGGCCGGACTCGTCGACGTCGCCGTAGCGGTTGAGCAGCGCCTGGCGGGGGACGCGCACGCCGTCGAACCAGATCCGCCCGTTGTCGACGCCGTTGAGGCCCATCTTCTCGCCGCTGTCCTCGATCCGGATCCCCGGCCGCAGGCGGCCCGCGGCGTCGCGCAGCTCCACCACCAGGCAATGGACGCCGTGCGACTCGCCGTCGGCGATGAGCTGGGCGAACACGGCGGCGACATGACCGTGGCAGGCGGCATTGCCGATGTACTCCTTGTAGGCCTCGTCGTCCGGCGTATCGATCACGAACACGCCGGCCTCGGGGTCATAGGTGGCGGTCGTGCGCAGCTGTTGGACGTCGGAGCCATGGCCGGCCTCCGTCATGGCGAAGCAGCCCGCCAGCTCCAGCGCCGCCGTGGCGCGCAGGTAACGCTCGTGATGGCGCTTGGTGCCCAGCTGCTGCACGGCGCCGCCCCACAGCCCGAACTGGACCCCGAACTTGACTAGCAGCGACAGGTCGCTGAACGCGATCGTCTCGAAGCCGGCCACGTTGGCGCCGGGATCGCCCCGGCCGCCGTAGCGCTCCGGGAACCCCGGGGCGGTCAGTCCCCGCGCCGCCAGCGACTTGGCCCAGGCCAGCACCCGCTCGCGGTACTCGGCCGTCGGCAGCCCCACGACCGGGGCGAACTCCGGCTCGGACAGGACCGTGCGCAGCTCCTGGCGGAGCTCGCCATAGCGCCCGTCCAATAGCCGCTGCAACGCGGCCGGGTCGAAGCTCAGGCTCTCAGCATTGACCGCGGACATGGCCGGAGAATATGTCCGGGGGCGCGGCGGATGCGCTGCTCGCCCGCGCCGCTGATGGGAACAATCTCCCTCACCCCCAGTGCCGTGGCGAGCCGGGTGATATTGCTCCCACCCCGCGGGCACAATCTCCCTCACCTACGCGGCGGGCGGGAGGTGGGTGAGATTGTTCCCAACCGCGCGACCAGATCTCCCGGAGCGGGTGGCGTGCAACTCGATTCCCGCGGGTGGGTGGTTGGTGCGAGGTTGATCCCCACACGGGAGATCGACCCACGATCGCGTCGGGTCAAGCCAGTCGGGCCCGGCTCAGGGGTGCAGGTGCAGCACGTGCCGGAGCCGCCGGGAGAACGTGCCGAAGTCGTTGTGATGCGCGGCGGCGATGCCGGTGACCCCCAGCAATGTGACGAACAGGCCGGCCGCCAGGGCGAGGCCGGCCAGGACGGCGGGCCAGTGGGCCTCCAGCGTGCGGCGGCCGCGGTTGAGGACCAGTTGGGCGTTGGGCCCGGCGAAGGTGAGGACGGCGAGGATGCCGAGCAGGGGCGCGACGAAGCAGAGGTTGAAGACGACCAGGAGGACGACCGTGCGCATGATGCCGAGGTCGGCGCCGACCACGGCGGCGATGGCAGCGAAGTAGGGAAAGGCGGTGGGCAGTTCGACCGCGGTGATGGTGGCGCCGAGGATGGCGCTGGACTTGCGGCCGGGCTTGACCTGGGGGGGAGGAGTCTGGGACAGGCGCGAGCGGTATCCCCACAGGAACGCGGCCGCGGCCAGCATGGCGCCTCCGGCGACGATCTCCAGCACGTAGCCGAGGTGCCGGCCGGGGCGGGGGACGATCGACAACAGCAGCTGGCCGGGGCCGAGCGCGATGGCCAGGCCGCCCAGGAGGTAGACGGTGAACACGGCGAGGGTGAACTCGCCGACCTGGCGGCGGGGATGGCGCCCGGAGGCCAGGTAGAGGCACGGGGCGATCGTCGTCGGATTGAGCGAGTCGGCGATCCCGATCGAGATCACCACTCCCAGGAGGCGGATCATGAAGCGGCCTCGGCGAGCGGGCTCATGGGCGCATTGTCCCCTGCTCGGGCCGACCAGGTGGGAGGATGTTGCCGAGGGCCGGGCTGGTGAGGATGCGCTCAAGAGCCAAACCCGGGCGCTACACTGAGGCCCGGCGCCGTGGGGCGTGTCTTTCGACGCCCGCGGGGCTAATCCCTATCACCACTTGTACCTGAGAAGCGCGAAATGGCCCGTGGAGACGTCCGGATCGCTGCAACCCTCGCCTGCGAGGAGTGCAAGCGCCGGAACTACCAGACGAATAAGAGCAAGCGGAACAACCCCGAGCGGCTGCAGCTGCGCAAGTACTGCCGCTGGTGCCGGCGCCACACCGCTCACCGTGAAACCCGCTGAGCGCGGAGGCGAACGCGTCCGTGGCCCGCAACCGCAAACGTCGTAGCGCAGGCCGGCCCCACCGGCCGGCAGACGGTCCCGGCGCCGAGCCCGGGATCGCGACGGCGCGCGCCGGGCGGCACGAGGATCCCGACGGCCCGCGCCGCGACGAGGCGCCTGACGAGACCCCGGATCCGATCGAGCACGGGTCGCCGGACGTCGAGCTGGCCGAGGCCCAGCTGGCGCTCGGACGCCCCGAGCTCGCCGATCAGGTCTCCGAGGAGGAGCTGTCCGAGGAGGCCATGGGAGGCGGCGGCGGCCGGGGCCGGCGTCGCTCCGGCGGAGGCGGCCGAGGTGGCGACGGGGACGGTGACGGTGAGCTGGCCGCGGCGCCCGCGGCGCATCCCGCGCACAAGCCCGGCATCGCCACCCGGCTGGTTCACTTCCTGCAGGGAAGCTGGCGCGAGCTTCAGCGGGTACAGTGGCCGGACCGGCGGCAGGTGATGCAGGCCACGGGAGTGGTCATCGGGTTCGTCATCGTGGCCGGTGTCTTCCTGGGGGTGGCCGACCTCGTCGCCAACAAGGTCGTCCAGTTCATCCTCAAGTAAAAGCTTTCCGACTCAGAAGAGATACATGTTCCGCTGGTACGTCGTAAACACCTATTCGGGCCACGAAAACAAGGTCAAGCACAACCTCGAGCACCGCGTGGTCTCGCTGGGCCAGCAGCGCGCCGTGCGCCAGATCATCGTCCCCACCGAGTCCGTCTCCGAGATGAAGGACAACCAGAAGGTGACGGTGGAGAAGCGCACGATGCCGGGTTACGTGCTCGTCAACATGGATCTCAACGAGGATTCGTGGTCGCTGGTCAAGGGGACGCCCGGGGTCACCGGGTTCGTCGGCGCATCCAATGAGCCGGTCCCGCTGACCCAGGCCGAGGTCGACCGGCTCCTGCACATGGAGCCCGCGGAACGCCCGCGCAGCCGCGCTCAGTTCTCCATCGGCGAGTCGGTCAAGGTCGTCTCCGGGCCGCTGTCGGACTTCTCCGGCGAGATCTCGGAGGTCAACGAGGACGCCCAGCGGCTGAAGGTCCTGGTCTCCATCTTCGGTCGCGAGACGCCGGTCGAGGTGGGCTTCGACCAGGTCAAGAAGATCTAGTTCAAGCAGAGGAATTCGATGGCCAAGAAGGTCCTAACCCAGATCAAGCTGCAGGCGGTCGGCGGACAGGCCAGCCCGGCCCCGCCCGTGGGCCCGGCGCTCGGCCAGCACGGCGTCAACATCATGGAGTTCGTCAAGGCGTTCAACGCCCAGACGCAGGCCGACGCCGGCACCGTCATCCCCGTCGTCATCACCGTCTACGAGGATCGCTCGTTCACGTTCGTGACCAAGAGCCCGCCGGCGGCGATCCTGATCAAGCAGGCGCTGTCGCTGGAGAAGGGCTCGGCCGAGCCCCATCGCGACAAGGTGGCGCAGATCACCCAGGCTCAGCTGCGCGCGATCGCCGAGAAGAAGATGTCCGATCTGAATGCGAACGACATCGACGCCGCCGCGAAGATCATCGCCGGCACTGCGCGCTCGATGGGCGTGGAGGTGGTGTGACGATGGCCAAGCACGGCAAGGCCTACCTGGACGCCCGCCAGCGGCTCGACCGCACCCGGGAGTACAACCCGGCCGAGGCGATCGCGCTGGTCAAGCAACTGCGCCAGGCCAAGTTCCCCCAGTCGGTGGAGGTGCACGTCCGCACCGGGCTGAACGTCCGCCACGCCGACGAGCAGCTGCGCGGCACGATCGCGCTGCCCAACGGCCTCGGCAAAGAGGTCAAGGTCGCCGTCTTCGCCCAGGGCGACAAGGCCCGCGAGGCCGAGGAGGCCGGCGCCGACGTGGTCGGCGGCGAGGAGCTGGCCGAGCGCATCCAGCAGGGCTTTGATGACTTCGACACCGCGATCGCGACGCCGGACATGATGCCGATCGTCGGCCGGCTGGGGCGGATCCTCGGCCCGGCCGGGAAGATGCCCAACCCGCGCGTCGGCACGGTGACCATGGACGTCGGCCGGGCGGTGCAGGAGGCCAAGGCCGGCAAGGTGGAGTACCGCACGGATCGCACCGCCATCGTCCACCTGGTGATCGGCAAGACCGACTTCGAGGACCGGCTGCTGCTGGAGAACTACCAGGCCGTCATCGAGGAGCTCATCCGCGCCAAGCCGTCGGCCGCCAAGGGCCGCTACATCCGCTCGGTGACGTTTGCCAGCACGATGGGGCCGGGCGTCAAGGTCGACCCCGCCATCACCCGCGACATTGTGGGAGAGCCGGTCCCCGCGTAGACTCAGTCGAGCTGACACGACCGAAAAGCCCCAGACCTCCGGCCGCCGTACGCGGCACAAGCCCGGAGTAGGCGGATCGTCCGAAACCCGGCCCGGCTCTGACCGCGCCGCTCTCCGACGCCCGCCGATGTGCGGGCGTTTCGTGTTCCTAGGAGAGCACTAACCGACATGAACAAAGAAGAGAAAACAGCAGTCGTCGAGGAGATCGCGGAGCAGATCAAGTCCGCCGAGGCGATCTTCGCCGTCGACTACCGCGGCATCTCGGTCGCCCAGGCGGCTGACCTGCGCACCCGGCTCCGGGACGCCGACGCCCGGTTCCGGGTGGTCAAGAACTCGCTGTCGGAGCGCGCCGCCGCCCAGGCGGGAGCCGACGTCCTGAAGCCGATGCTGGTCGGCCCCACCGCGCTGACGTTCGTCAAGGGCGACGCCGCGCTGGCCGCCAAGGCGCTCAACGACGTGGCGCGGCAGCTTCAGCGGCTCGACTTCAAGGGCGGCCTGATGAACGGCGCGGCCCTGTCGGCCGACGACGTCCGCTCGATCGCCCGCCTGCCCAGCCGCGAGGTGCTCAACGCGCAGCTGGTCGGCACGATCGCCGCGCCGATCAGCGGCCTGGTCCGGACGCTCAACGCGCTCATCGCCGGGCTGGCGATCCAGCTGCAGGGGATCGCCGATCAAGGCCTGGTTGACGGCGGGGCGGCCCCGGCGGCCGAGGCTGAGGCCTCGGCGGCCGAGGCGGAGGCTGAGGCCCCCGCAGCGGAGCCGGAGGCTGAGGCCCCGGCGGCCGAGGCGGAGACCCCGCCAGCGGCAGCGGAGACGCCCGCGGCCGAGCCCGAGACCCCAGCTGAAGCACCTGACACCGAAACTCAAGCGGCGTCGGACGCCGCGCCGTCCGACGAATAAGGAGGAAACAGATGGCCACCAGCACAGAGGAATGGATTGAGGAGCTCAAGAGCATCTCGGTGCTCGAGCTCTCCGAGCGCATCAAGGCGCTGGAGGAGGCGTTCGGCGTCTCCGCCACCGCGGTTGCCGCGGCGGCTCCGGCCGGCGCCCCGGCCGGGGGCGACGGCGGCGGCGAGGCCGCCGAGGAGCAGTCGGCGTTCGACGTCATCCTGACGGCGGCCGGCGACAAGAAGATCCAGGTGATCAAGGTCGTCCGCGCCGCCACGGGCCTGGGCCTCAAGGAGGCCAAGGCGCTGGTCGACGAGGCTCCCAAGCCCGTCAAGGAGGGCATCGAGAAGGCCGAGGCCGACAAGCTCAAGGCCGACCTGGAGGAGGCCGGCGGCTCGGTCGAGCTCAAGTAGCTCGGCCCACTCGTCACCATTAACACTGGGCGGCGCTGACATTCGTCGGTGCCGCACCAGGCCGCCCCTCCCAGCGTCCCCGGTCCGCGGAGGGGCGGCCCAACTTAACGGCGCCCCGCACGTGGACACGTGTGGGGCGCTGTTACGTATGTAAGGCCCCTTCAGAAGTTCTTCGGCGCCTATGACGCTGGCGTTCTGGGTGGCTGGTGGGGTGTGGCCATGACCACTCACGCGCAGCTCTCCAGCTTCCACCCGGTGGGCTCGTCGCCGGACTCCCAACACGCGACGCACGGTCTGAACGCCTCGCAGCCGTTCGTCGTCGACGCGTTCGACCTGCTCGACCACCGCACCCGCGAGCGCCTGATCCCCCTGGCCGGCGCCCCCGCCGGGCGGTACCTCGCCGTCGACCGAGACCGCGACCGTAGCGGCGACCGTAGCGGCGACCGAGACCGCGACCGTAGCGGCGACCGCGACCGCGGCGGCGACGCGGAGACGCTCCTGCTGGCGCTGTTGCGGCCCATCACCCACATCGGCCGGGGCCTGATCGCCGACGTCCGCCTGGAGGACCCCCATGTCTCCCGCCGCCACGCAATCCTCGCGCTGCGCGGCGAGGGCGCGCGCGTGCTCGACGACCGCAGCGCCAACGGCACGTTCGTCAACGGCCGCCGGGTCACCGTCTCGCACCTGAGCGACGGCGACGTCCTGCGGTTCGGCCGGGCCGTCCTGCGCTACGTGGAGGTGCTGTCGCCGCGCCGCCCCGAGCCGACCCAGCGGATCCCGCTGGCGCGGCTGGGCCGCCGACAGGGCCCGCCCCGCGCCGCCGCCTGAGCGGCGCCGCCGAGACCCCGGATTGCGGCGTCCTTGCCGGGCGGGCGATTACCCCCTACACTGCCCCGGTCAGCCAATAGTCGTAGCCGCCCAAACCATGCGGCGCCGCGCCACATACGCGGCCGCCGAGGGCGGGGTCCGTGAGAGCTGAAGGTCCTCCACAGGGCAACGCTGCCGTGTGCTATCTTTGGTGGTCGCGCTCGCTCTGAGCTGAGCAGGCTCAGACGGCGCCAGTTCGCCTCCCTCTCGACCGCCCGAGGAGTCGCCGTCTTGGCAACCGCTCACGCCCCCCGGACGCGCCGTAGCTTCGCGCGTCTGAACAAGGTCCTTGAAGTCCCCAACCTCATCGATATTCAGCGCAAGTCCTTCCAGTGGCTGACCGACCCGGAGCACGGCGGCCTGCGCGAAACGATCGACGACATCTCGCCGATCGAGGACTACACCGGGAACCTCGCCGTCCAGTTCGGCGAGTTCAGTTTTGACGAGCCCGTCGCCAGCCTGGACCAGTGCCGTGAGAAGGATCTGACCTACGCTCGCCCGCTCACGGTCACGGTCGCGTTCATCAACCGGGAGACGGGCGAGATCCGCGAGCAGTCGGTCTTCATGGGCGATTTCCCGTGGATGACCGACCGGGGCACGTTCATCATCAACGGCACCGAGCGCGTGGTCGTCACGCAGCTGGTCCGTTCGCCGGGCGCCTACGTGATGGAGCCCAAGGATCGCGAGAAGCAGGTCTTCATCGCCAACCTCATGCCGGCCCGCGGCTCCTGGCTGGAGCTGGAGATCGACAAGAAGGGCCGCGTCTACGTCCGCATCGACCGCAAGCGCAAGCTGCCGGTCACCGTGCTGCTGCGCGCGATGGGCTACGCGTCGGACGAGGAGATCCTCAACCTGTTCGACAACTCGTTGTACATCCGCAACACCGTCGAGGCCGACCCCGAGGTGACGCGGACCGAGGAGGGCGCGCTGATCGAGCTGTTCAAGAAGCAGCGCCCGGGCGAGCCGCCGTCGATCGACGCCGCGCGGTCACTGCTCAACCAGCTGTTCTTCGACCCCAAGCGCTACGACCTGACCAGGGTCGGCCGCTACAAGCTCAACTCGCGCCTGGGCCTGGACATCGACCTGGACACGCGCACGCTGACGCACGACGACATCATCGCGCTGGTCAAGGAGCTCGTCTCGCTGCCGAAGCTGCTCGGCATGCCGGAGGAGCCGGGCGAGGCGGCCAAGCTCGACTACGCCGCCGAGGCGGCCGCGATGCCCCGGGAGCCGATCCAGGATCACCTGGACGAATACGAGCACTTCGGCAACCGCCGTCTGCGCACCGTCGGCGAGCTGATCCAGGAGGCCTTCCGCATCGGCCTGTACCGGATGGAGCGCGTCGTGCGCGAGCGCCTCACCACCGAGGACGCCGACACGATCACGCCTCAGACGATCGTCAACATCCGGCCGGTCGTGGCGGCGCTCAAGGAGTTCTTCGGGAGCTCCCAGCTCAGCCAGTTCATGGACCAGAC
>JBPYFQ010000037.1:0-29722 GCA_051985625.1 Solirubrobacteraceae bacterium | reverse complement strand
GTGGATGGCAAAGCTGGTCTATACGCCCAGGTTCGTCATCAGCGTCACTGGCGTCAGAGCAGCAGGCTGACCGGGTGCTCCAGGAGCTCGCGCAGGCGCGCCAGGAAGCGAGCGCCATCCGCGCCGTAGAGGATGCGGTGGTCGCAGGCCAGGCTCAGGTTCACAGTGTTGCGGGCGACGACCGCGCCGTCCGCGGTGGCCACCGGACGGGGGCGGAGCGAGCCGACGGCGAGGATCGCCGCCTGCGGCGCGTTGATCACCGCCGAGAAGCTGTCGATCCCGTACATGCCGAGGTTGGACACTGAGAACGTGCTCCCGGCGAGCTCGGCCGGGGTGATCGAGCCGTCGCGCACCTTGGCGGCGAGCGCGCGGGCGTCCGCGGCAATCTGGCCAACCGACTTGCGGTCGGCGTCGACCACGGTGGGGACGAGTAGCGCATCGTCGGCCGCCACGGCGATTCCGACGTTGATCCGCCCGTGCTCCTCCAACTCGCCGTCACGGTACGAGCCGTTGACCCGCGGGAACTCGCGCAGCGCCAGCGCCACCGCCTTGACGATGAAGTCGTTGTAGGAGGGGAGCGCGTCGGTCGCGCCGCGCAGCTGGTCCCGCAATGCCACCAGCTCGGTCATGTCGACCTCGGCCCGCAGCTCGAAGTCGGGCACCGTGGCCCGCGACTCGGCCATCCGCCGGGCGATCGTCTGCTGCACGCGCGTCAGCGGGTGGGTCGTCGTCTCGCCCTTGGCGCCCGTGGGGGCCGGCGCTGGCTCCGCAGCCCCGATGCCCGTCGTCGCCTCGGTCGCCCCGTTGCCGGCGGCCGGCGCGGCGGCGGACCGCTCCACGTCGGCCCGCACTACGCGTCCCTGGGGTCCGGTGCCGACGAGCGTCGAGAGGTCGACGCCCAGCTCGCCCGCGATGCGGCGGGCGAGCGGCGAGGCCTTGACGCGGCCGGTGGCTGGGGGTGCCGGGGCCGGGGGTGCAGTGGCCGATGGCGAGGGCGCCGGTTGCGACGGGGGAGGGGGCGGGGCGGAGGCCGAGCCACCGGTCGTCGCCGAAGCCGCCGCAGGGGCCGCCGCACCGGTCGTCGTCGAAGCCGCTGCCGCACCCGTCGCCGCGGCAGCTGCCACCGCCTCGCCCGGCTCGCCGACCACCGCAATCACCGAGCCGACCGCGGCGCTCTCACCGGCCGCCACGCCGATCGACAGCACGGTCCCGGCGACCTCGGATTCGTAGGTGACGCTCGCCTTGTCGGTCTCCACCTCCACCAGCGGCTCCCCTTCGGCGACGGTGTCGCCCTCGGCGATGAACCACTGCAGGACGGTGCCCTCCTCCATCGAGTCCGACAGGCGGGGCATGACGATTTCAACGGCCACTCGAGGCTCCCTCGGCTACGCATTGCAAACGTTTGCTGTAGCATCGTAACCGATCCACGCGGTCGTCGGCAGAACACGAGTTGCTGGAAGGAGACGGGATGGCCAGACTCCACTCGCCGGAGCAGCAGGACGCCACCGGCGCGTACCTGGAGGCGTACGGGCGAATGCTGCTCATCCGCCAGTTCGAGGCCGCCATGCACCGCCTGTTCCTCCGCGGGGAGGTCCACGGGACGACCCATCTGTACGCGGGCCAGGAGGCGGTCGCCGTCGGCGTCTGCATGGCGCTCAGCGACGGCGACTGGGCGGCGGGCACCTATCGCGGCCACGGCCACGCCCTGGCCAAGGGCACCGAGCCCGAGCCCCTCATCGCCGAGATGCTGGGACGCGCCACCGGGGTGTGCGGCGGTCGGTCCGGATCGATGAACGTCATCGACGTCGAGCACGGGCTGGTCGGTTGCTACGGGATCGTCGGCGGGTCGATCGCCGCTGCGCTCGGCGCCGGGCTGTCGGCCCAGCGCCAGGGTCGCGTGTCTGTCTGCTTCTTCGGTGACGGCGCCACCAACCAGGCCTACTTCCACGAGTGCATGAACATGGCGGCGGTCCGCTCGCTGCCGGTCGTGTTCGTGTGTGAGAACAACCTGTATGCCGAGTTCACGCCGATGGGCGAGGCCACCGCCGGCGGCGACATCGCCGGCCGGGCCGCCGCCTACGGCGTGCCGTCGGCGGTCGTCGACGGCAACGACCTGTGGGCGGTCCATGACGCCGCCGCCGAGGCCGTCGCCCGGGCGCGCGGAGGAGAGGGGCCCACCCTGCTGGAGTGCCGAACCTATCGCCACTACGGGCATTCCAAGAGCGACCCGGCGCCCTACCGCACCAAGGAGGAGGTGGAGGACTGGCTGGAGCGCGATCCGCTGAAGATCGCTCGGCCCCGCCTGCTCGACGAGGGCCTCACGGAGGAGCAGGTGGCCGCGGTGGAGGCGGCGATCACCGCCGAGCTTGACCAGGCGGTCGAGAACGCCCTCGCCGCCCCCTACCCGGATCCGGTGGCCGATGCGGCGACGGAGTTCCGGGCATGAGCACGCTCGAGTTCCGCACCGCCATCCGCGACGCGCTCGCCGAGGAGCTGGAGCGCGATCCGTCGGTCGTCTTCTTCGGCGAGGACGTCGCCGTGGCCGGCGGCGTGTTCATGGCCACCCCGGACCTGTACAAGCGCTTCGGCCCCGACCGGGTGTTCGACACGCCGATCTCCGAGCTGGCGCTCGCCGGCGCCGCCTATGGAGCGGCCGTGACCGGATTGCGCCCCGTCTTCGAGGTCATGTTCGGCGACTTCATGGGACTTCCCATGGACAGCCTGGTCAATCAGGCGGCGAAGTTCTGGTACATCTCCAACGAACAGGGGACGGTGCCCCTCGTCGTGCGCTCCGCGGTGGGCGCGGGCGGGCGCTTCGGCGCCATCCACTCCCAGACGCACGGGACCTGGTTCCAGGGCGTGCCCGGGCTGAAGATCGCGTTCCCGTCCTCGCCCGCCGAGGCCAAGGGCCTGCTCAAGGGCGCGATCCGGGACGACAACCCGGTGATCTTCCTCGAGCACAAGCGGCTCTACTCGGTCAAGGGCCCAGCGCCAGAGCCGGGTCAGGAGGTCATCCCGCTCGGCCGGGCCCGCATCGCCCGGGAGGGCAGCGACCTGACGATCGTCTCCGTCGGCAAGGGAGTGCCGGACGCGCTCGAGGCGGCCGAGCGTCTCGCCGGTCAGGGCATCTCGGCCGAGGTCGTCGACCTGCGCACGCTGCGCCCACTTGATCTGCCGACCGTGCTGGAGTCGGTGGCGCGAACGAACCGGATCCTCGCCGTGGAGGAGGGGCCGCGCACCGGCGGGTGGGCGACCGGCCTGCTCGGCGCCGTCGCCGAGGAGGGCCTGCACGACCTCGACGATGCCTGGATCCTGGCCACCGCCGAGACCCCCATCCCGTACAGCCCCACGCTGGAGGACGCCTTCCTGCCCCAGGCCGACGCCATCGCCGACAGCGTCGCCGCCCGCCTCGGCGTGGCAGCCGGCCACTGACCGCCCGGCCCGGCAGCCGCGCCCCGCTGACCACACGGCCCGGCCGCCGCGCCCCGCTGACCACAAGGAGACCCCGATGCCCCACATCAGCTACGTCGATCCGGCCACAGTCACCGACCCCGAGCTCCAGGCCATCATGGAGCGCGCCCGGGAGTTCGGCACCCCGCGTCCGGAGAGTCAGGCGATCCGTCTCCACCACCCTGAAGTCATGAAGGCGTTCAACCACGCCTGGGAGGTGTTCTTCCGCCAGGGAGTCTGCGACCACGCCATCAAAGAGCTGTGCCGCCTGTACATCTCCAAGTCCGTCCAGTGCGAGTACTGCGGCGGGCAGCGCTCGGTCCTCGCCGCCCAGCAGGGGACGACCGAGGCCCAGGTCGACGAGATCCTCAACTTCGAGAGCTCCGATCGCTTCGACGAGCGCGAGCGGGCTGCCCTGGAGTGGGCTATGGCGATCGCCTGGGACCCGTCGCTGGCCGCCGACGACCTGTGGGACCGTCTCCACCGCCACTTCACCGAGCCGGAACTCGTGGAGCTCGGCCACTTCATCGCCCTGACGCTCGGACAGCAGCGGTTCCTCAAGACGCTCGGCATCAAGCACGGCGAAGTGCTGGCCGGTACGGACGCCGGCCTGGCTCCGGCGGAGGCCGCCCGGGCCCGGGCCCAAGCCCCCGCCTAGGCCCAGCCCGGCCGGAGCCACAGCCCCAGGCCCACGACGAAGCCCAGCTTCAGCTGGGATGAAACCGGCCGTATACGACGGAAATATCCCAGCGCCGCGCCTAAGGCACCGGGCCGCCCAGGTCGCTCCGAATTGCCGATGTGCAGTAAGGGGTCTTAGCCGAGACTGGTCTGCAGATGCTCGGCTCAGACCACACAGGAGGCTCTCGATGAACACGGCACGACTTCGCAACCTGGCCCACCGCGCCCGCCTGACCTGGAAGGAACTGGACTACGTGGAGCGGCGGCTGTTTGAGATGCAGACCGGGATCCCGGTCACCGGCGGGCCGCGCCGAGTCGTCCGGGACAGCGCCGTCCGCCCATACCGGCGGGATTACTAGCCCCGCGCCGGACTCTCCCCAGCACCCGGCGCAGCGCCGGCACCCGGCGCGACGCCGGCAACCGGCGCCACCCCGGCACCCGGCGCAGCCCCGCGCCGGGTGCGCGGGACGCCTGTGAGTAAGGCGGAACCGGGGCGGCCCCGGGCCTGCCGCCGCGGGTCCGGCCGAACCGGCGCGGCGGGGTCTGCGGCGAGAACCGGGCGGCTCCTGGCATAGTCGTCTGGGATGCCGCCCCGCCCCGCGCCCCGCGCGTCCCACCGTGCGGGCCCTGTCAGGCGACGGCGCCGCAGACCCAGACGCTACCCGGCGATGGCCGCCCTCCTGGCCGCCATTGCCGCGGCGCTCCTGGCCGCCGCGGCCGCCGCCATCGTCCCGGTCGCGAACGTCCCCGCCGATCCGGATCCCACGCTTCCTGCCGGCGCGGTTCGGGTCGACGTGGCCTCCACCCCGGTGAGCCGGCCGGTGCCGCCCGGGTTCATCGGCCTGTCGATCGAGTACCGGTCGGCGCAGTACTACTTCGGCAGCGACCCGGCCGCGCCCAACCCGCTGTTCATGTCCCTGCTGCGCCAGCTGAGCTCTGGCCAGTCGCCGGTGATCCGCTTCGGTGGCGACACCACCGACTGGACCTGGTGGCGGACGCCGGGGGTGAGCAAGCCGCCCGGGATTCGGTACACGCTCGGATCGCACTGGGTCCAGGCGACCCGGGCAGCCGCCCAGGTCCTTGGCGCTCGCCTGATCCTGGGCATCAACTTCGAGTCCGACAGCGCCGCCATCGCGCGTAAAGAGGCCGGAGCGCTTCTGAACGGGCTGGGCCGGAACCACATCGCCGGGTTCGAGCTCGGCAACGAGCCGGAGGCGTACGGGACGCTCGGCTGGTATGAGAACGCCGCCGGCGTTGGTGTCCCCGGCCGGCCGGCCGCCTACAACTTCGCCGCCTACCTGCGCGACTACCACCGTGTGAGCGCCGCCCTCCCGACCGGCGTGCCCCTGGTGGGACCCGCCTCCGGCGCCGGTCAGTGGCTGACCGGGCTCGGCCGCTACCTGCAGGCCAACCCGCGGGCGCGCCTGGTCACGTATCACCGGTATCCGCTGCACCGGTGCTTCACGCCGCGCAACTCCCCGGATTACCCGACGATCCCCAACCTGCTGGCGCCGGTCGCCTCCAGCGGTCCTGCCGACAGTCTGCAGCAGGTTGTCGACGTGGCCCACGCCCACGGGCGCCCGCTGCGCGCCGACGAGCTCAACAGCGTCTCCTGTGGCGGGGCCCGGCGGGTCAGCGACACGTTCGCCTCGGCCCTGTGGGCGCTGGACACCCTGTTCCACATGGCGCGCGTGGGGGTCGACGGGGTCAACATCCACACGTTCCGCAACGCCGTCTACGAGCCGTTCGCGTTCAGCCACTCTGGCGGGCGCTGGACGGCGCGGGTTCGGCCCATGTACTACGGGCTGCTCCTGTTCGCCCGGGCGGCTCCGCCCGGCGCGCGGCTGCTGGCCACGACCACGACCGCGGCGCCGCCCAAGCGGCCCGGGCCGGCAGTGGCCACTCGGGCCGGGCCGGCAGTGGCCACTCGGGCGGTCCCGCCCGGCCTGCGCGTCTGGGCCACCCGGGCGCCGGACGGACGGGCGCGAGTGGTCCTGATCAACGACTCGCTGCACCACTCGGTCACCACCGCGGTGCAACCGCCGCCCGGCCCCACGAGCACCGCGGGTGCCACCGTCGCCACCGCCGAGGTCCTCCGCGCGCCCCGCGCCGGCGCCCGGCGCGGGATCACCATCGCCGGGCAGTCGTTTGGATCGAAGACGACCACCGCCACCCTGGCCGGATCACTGCATCAGCGCACGCTGAGGACGGTCCAGGGGCGCTTCGTCGTGCGGCTGCGGCCGGCCAGCGCCGTGCTGCTCACGATCGGAGGCTGATCGGCCCGAGAAGCCGGCTCAGCCTCAGCGGCCCCGGAGCAGCCGCAACCGCGGCCCGCTCACGGTGTCCACCCAGTTGCGGGCCAGCATCTCGGCGTACTTGGGCCAGAACGTCCCGGTGGCGGGCGCGCCCTTGACGCACCGGCCGCCGCTGCCACCCGGGTTGGAGAACCAGAGCAGGCCGTCCAGGCCGGTGTAGGCGGTCGGCTGGGCCACGCCCTGATCGAGGCTGAGCGGGCCGAGCCCGCGGCCGGGTGGGTTGCACAGGACCTCGTTGCCGTGGTGGACCCGGTCGCGGGGGGCCAGCGGGCCCCGCCCGTTCTCGCCGGTGTTGACGACGAAGTGCGCGCCGCCGAGCATGCGGGAGATCCGCTGTCCGTAGTTGACCTCTCGGCTCGTCCAGTCGAAGTGCGTCGAGTTGAGGAAGAAGCCCTGGGCGTGGCCAACGCCGGAGCCGCGCAGCAGCTCCGCCTGGCGACGGGCCGGGATGGCGTCGGCGGCGCCTCCGTCGAGGTAGACCACGACATGTGGGTCGGCCTCCAGCTGAGCGATGGCGTCGCTCAGCTCGCCCTCGCGGATCGCCAGTTGGCGGTGGGTCAGGCAGGGCGAGGTGATCAGCGAGTCGAACTCCAGGAAGTAGATGACGTGGTAGTTGCCGATGCCGGCCGCCATCTGGTGCATGAAGTCGTGGTAGCGCGCCGCGACCGCCGGGGTGGCGGTGCTCCCGCACGCCCCGTGGACCAGGTTGTAGCTGGACATCATCACGGTCGTGCCCGGCTGTTGGAGCTGGGTCGACTCCAGCCAGTGGGAGACCTTTCCGGCCACGTTGGACCCCAGGTTCCACATCCAGAAACGGTGCGCACCGGGCTCGTCGGCGATGTCGCTCAGCAGGCCCCGAGCCGCCCGGGGGGCATGGGCGAGGGCGCGGGCCGCCGGCGACTGCGGGTCGACGTACAGCTTGGCGCCGACGAGCGGGTTGGTGCTCGGCACCGAAGCGACGACCCCGAGCGGGTCGGCGGGGTTGCGAATCTCCAGCGGATCGTCGTGGAGGATCGTGACGACCGAGTCGGTGGTGCCGATCGCGTCCGGCCACGATCCGTACAGGTAGGCCAGCGCGTGGACCGGGGTCGCGTTCATACCGCGGTCGATGATCGGCACCGTGAACGTGTAGGTCGCCTGTCCCGGGTTCATCGTGATGTACGTGTTGTGGACCGCGTGGAAGTCGATCCCGTCCTGGGCGTCCTGCTGCTTGACCCCGTAGCCGACGTGCTCGGCCACGCCGAGGTCGCCGGTGCGCACGATCGTGATCGCCAGCCTGCCCTGATACTCGTGCGCCGTGTAGGCCGCCTGATCAAGCGAGACCGTGCCGGTGGCGGCCGCGGCCCGTCCGGTGATGGCGAGCATCAGCATCGAGCTGAGCACGGCGATGAGCGACAGAGTCCTGACGCGCTTCACGGACATGAGGTGGCTCATCGGCCCGCCGCGCGGATGACTTGATGCGCCGGCCCCCCGGTCGGCACATAAGCTCCCCACGTGCGTCAGCGCTGTTACATCGCCGGCCCGCTCGGCTTCACCGAGGCGGGACGCCGCTACCACCGGGAGGTCTATCTGCCGGCGCTGGCCCGCATCGTCGAGCCGGTCGACCCGTGGGGGCTGACAACCCCGGCGGAGGTGGAGCAGGCTCGCGCCCACGGGCGCCAGCGCGAGTTCGCCCTGGAGATCGGCCGGCGCAACGCCGAGGCGATCCGGTCGTGCCGCCTGCTCGTCGCGCACCTGGACGGCCAGGAGGTCGACTCCGGCACCGCCGCCGAGGTGGGCTATGCGGCCGCGCTGGGCCTGGCCTGCTTCGGCTGGCGCACCGACCTGCGGGACGCCGGCGAGCCGGGCGTCCGCGTCAACCTGCAACTGGAGGCGTTCATCGCCGAGAGCGGCGGCGCGATCGCCGGCTCACTCGGCGAACTGCTCGACGCAGTGCGCGGCGCCGTCACGGCGCCCGGCGGCAACAGGTGACCGGGGAACTCAGCCGGCGAACTCAGCCGACGGGCGTGGCGGCCGACTGGACCAGCGTCGTCGACGGCGAGATGTACGTGCCGCGGTTCTCGCCCACACAGATGGCCGCGATCGCGTCGCGCTCGTCGAAATCAAACACGTGGAGGGGCAGCGCGTAGTCCCTCGCGAGCACGATCGCCGCCTGGTCCATCACTCGTAGATCGCGCTCCAGGACGTCCTTGTAGCCCAGGCTGTCGTAGCGCTGGGCATCCGGATACTTGCGCGGATCCCGGTCGTAGATCCCGTCGGTCCCGTGTTTGGCTAGCAGGATGGCGTCGGCGCGCAACTCGATCGCCCGCTGAACCGCCGGGTAGTCCGTGGTGACGTACGGCTGCCCGATCCCGCCGGCCAGCAGGACGAGCCGGTCGCGCTCCAGGTGGGAGAGCGCGCGCAGGCGGATGAACGGCTCGGCCATGGACGGGATGGGGAACGCGGTCATGACCCGGACGTCCTCGAGGCCCCGGTGCTTGAGCACGCCGCGCAGCAGGATCCCGTTCATCACGGTGCCGAGCATCCCCATGTTGTCGGCCTCGGCGCGCTCGATGTCCCACTCGTCGGCCACGTTGCCGCGGAAGAAGTTCCCGCCGCCCACGACGACCGCCTCCTCCACGCCCAGGGCGCGCGCCGCGATCAGCTGATCGGCGACATAGCCCAGCGCCTTGGAGTCCAGCCCAAACGCGGCCGCTCCCGCAAAGGCGCGGCCGCTGAGTTTGACGATGACGCGGCGATACCGGAGCGGAGCCACGGCGGCAAGCCTAGCGAATGCCCCCGGAGATCCGCCCCGGCGAGGCGGCGTGCTCTGCAACCACCCGGCGAGTACCGGTGCCTTGCCAAACGTGCGACGCTTGCCTGCAGAAACACCCTTCGTCACCAGCCAGGAGGCAGCCGGATCGATGATCTTCCGTCAGATCACCCATGACGACCTTGGTTGTGCCTCCTACCTGATCGGCGACGAGGAGGCGGGCGTGGCCGCCGTCGTCGATCCCCGGTTCGAGATCGACGAATACCTGGACCTGGCGCGCTATATGGACGTGGCGATCGAGCATGTGTTCGAGACGCACAACCATGCCGACCATGTCTCCGGGCACGGCCGGCTGGCCGCCGCCACCGGCGCGCAGATCCACATCAACGGGGAAGCCGACGTCGCCTATGCGCACCGGCCCATGGCCGACGGCGAGGAGGTGCGCCTGGGGGCGGTCATCGTCCGCGCCGTCCACACGCCGGGGCACCGTCCGGAGCACACCGCCTACCTTCTGATCGACACCCAGCGCGGGCCGGACCCGTGGGCGGTGCTGACCGGCGACTCGCTGTTCGTGGGTGACGTCGCCCGACCGGACCTGGCGGTCGACAAGGTCGACGGCGCCCGGGGCATCTTCCGCTCGCTGCACCGTGGGCTGCTCAACCTGCCCGCCGACGTGGAGGTCTGGCCCGGCCACCTGGGGGGATCGATGTGCGGCGGCCCGGGAATGGACATGAAGATCTCCTCGACCGTCGGCTTCGAGCGCGACCACAATCCGATGCTGGCGGTTGAGGACGAGGGGGAGTTCGTCTCCCGGGCGATTGCCGCCCTGGGCCCGCAGCCGCCCAACTTCACCGCGATCGTCGCTCTGAACCGCGGCCCGCTCGTCGTCGACGGGGCCCACCTCCATCCGCTCACGCCGCGCCAGATCGACCAGCAGCGCCGGGAGGGCGCGCTGATCGTCGACGTCCGCTCCGACCGGCAGTTCGACGACGCCCACATTCCCGGATCCATCTCCATCCCGGCGCTGCGCGCGGGGTTCGGCACGAAGCTGGCCTGGCTGGCCGACCGTCAGCAGCCCGTGGCATTCGTCGGACGGGATGACGACGATGGCCGGCGGGCCGCCACCCTGGGCGAGGCGGTGGGGCTGACCCGGTTTGCCGGTTTCCTGCACGGCGGGATGACGAGCTGGCGCCAGGAAGGGCGTCCTGCCGGGCGGATCGAGCGCACGGCGATCGGCGATCTGGCGGCTCGCCTGTCGGCCGACCCGGCGATCCAGGTGCTCGACGTGCGCGAAGTGTCCGAATGGGAGGAGGGACACATCCCGGGGGCGGCCTTCTGTCCCTGGCATGACCTCCGCGGGGTCCCGGACGGGCTCGACCCCGCGAGGCGGATCGCTGTCGTGTGCGGCTCGGGACAGCGCGCCGGGGTGGCGGCCAGCCTGCTGGCGCGCGATGGCGCGCGGCGGGTCATCCACGTCGTCGACGGCGGCGTCCCCGCCTGGGAGCGACTCGGCCATCCCGTCGAGCGCCCGCGCCGGGATGCCGACCCGGTCATCCCCGGGGCGGCCGGGTAGGAGCGGCCGGCAATCCCCGACACCCGCACGCCCCACCGGGTCCCCGCCCGCCACGGGCGGACGCGCAACTGGTTCTCGCCCCAGGCCAACGTCACCGGCCGGGGCGTCGTCGCCGGCTACACCCTGAAGTTCTGGGGCATCGTCGTCATCCTGGGCGTGGTCACCGGCGTGGCCGCCTCGGCGCTCATGGGGTTGCTGCACCTCGTCGAGCACATCGCCTACGGGTACCAGAGCGGCCCGTTCCTGGACGGCGTCGAGGCCGCGGCGGCGTGGCGCCGAGTCGCCGCGCTCCAGGTCGCCGCCGTGCTCGTCGTCCTGGGCTCGATCGTCCTGCACCGGCTGCCGGTCTCCGGCGGCACCGAGGTGGCCGAGGCGGTCTGGCTGCGCGGCGGCCGGGTCGCCATCCTGCCGGGCCTCGGCCGAGCCGTCCTCTCGATCGTTACCGTCGGCCTCGGCGTCTCGCTCGGCCGCGAGGCCGCGCCGCAGCTGGCCGGCGCGGCCGGCGCGAGCTGGCTGTCCGAGTGGGCGCGGCTGCCGGTCTGGCAGCGCCGCCTCCTGGTCGCGTCCGGGGCCGGGGCGGGCTTCGCCGCGGTCTACAACGTGCCGCTCGGCGGCGCGCTGTTCGCGCTGGAGGTGCTGCTGGGCAGCCTGTCGCTGCCCCTCGTGCTGCCCGCCCTGGCCACGTCGGTGATCGCCACCAGCGTGGCCTGGATCACCCTGGGCACGTCGCCGACCTATCACCTGCCGTCGTATGCGGTCCATCCCGAGCAGCTGGCCTGGGCGTTCGTCATCGGGCCGATCGTCGGTTTGGCCGCGATCGGCTGGGTCAAGCTGATCGCCCGGGCGGCGGCGATGCGCCCGCAGCGCTGGGGCCGTTACGTCGCGCCGTTCGTCGTGTTTCTCGCCCTGGGACTATTGGCCATCCCCTATCCGCAACTGCTCGGGAACGGTAAGGGCGTCGTCCAGCTCGACGCCGTCGGCGAGGTGACCCTGGGGCTCGCCTGCGTGCTTCTGGTGCTCAAGCCGCTGGCCACCGCGGGCTGTCTGGGCGCGGGCTCCCCGGGCGGCCTGTTCACCCCGACGCTGACCATCGGCGCACTGCTGGCCGGGATCCTGGGAGATCTGTGGTCCCACCTGTGGCCGGGGGCGCCCATCGGCAGCTACGCCATCATCGGCGGGGGCGCCTTCCTGGCGGCCTCCATGCAGGCTCCGCTCTCCGGCCTCGTTCTGGTCCTGGAGCTCACCCGCAACTTCGACTCGCTGATGGCCCCGACGCTGCTGGCGGTCATCGAGGCGACGGTCATCGCCCGGCGGTTGGGGGCTCACTCCATCTATTCGGCCCGTCTGCGCCCGGATCCGGATGCCACCGGGACCGAGGTCATCGAGACGCTGGATCACATCGACCCGACCCGGCCGGCCGACCCACTTGAGGAATAAAAACGCCGGCCGCGGGATTCGCGACCGGCGTCGTAGTCGAAACGGTTGAAGCGTCAGGCTCAGGCAGCCCGGCGGAGCTCCTCGAGATCGGAGCTCATGGCCAGGCGGCTCAGGCCCTGCTGCTCCAGCTCACGCGCCTTGCTGAGCGGGATGCCGAGCTCGATGCCCGTCTGGCGGAGGTTGAGCGGCTCGGTGCCGGCCAGTCCGAAGCGCAGGCGGATCACGTTGCGCTCGGCCTCGGGGAGCCGAGACACGGCGCCGCTGATCATCTCCTGGCGCTCGGCCTGCTCGACCTCCTCGGTCGGGCCGGGGCCCTCGGAGGCCAGCAGATCGCCAAAGGCGGTCTCGCCGTCCTCGCCCACGGGCTGGTCCAGGCTGGTCAGGCCGCGGGTCAGCTCGCGCAGCTCGGCCACCTCCTCGAGGTCCAGCTTCGCCTCGGCGGCGATCTCCTCGTCGGTGGGCTCACGGCCGAGCTTGGTGGACAGCTCGCTCTCCACCTTGCGGACCTTGGTCTGGCGCTGGGCGACGTGGACCGGGAGCCGGATCGTGCGGCCGTGGTTCTGCAGACCGCGCTGCAGGGCCTGGCGAATCCACAGCGTCCCGTACGTCGAGAACTTGAACCCGCGCCGCCAGTCGAACTTCTCGACGGCCCGGATCAGGCCGAGCATGCCCTCCTGGACCAGGTCCTCCATCGGAAGGCCATGGCCCTGGTAGCGGCGGGCCTGGGAGACGACCAGACGCAGGTTGGAGTTGATCATCCGCTCCTTGGCCTCCAGGTCGCCGCGCTCGATGCGCTTGGCCAGCTCGATCTCCTCGTCGGCGGTCAACAGCGGATGCGCCCGGGCCGACCGCAGGAAGAGGTCCAGCGAGTTCTCCGTCATCGCGCCCGTGGGCGTACCGGCGCGCGCCTCGGCAGCTGCCGAGCGGTGCTCGCCGGCCCGCGTGCGACGCCGAGGCTGACGCCGGCGCGACGGCGCAGCCGTCGTCGCGCCGTGCTCACCCCGCGTGCGCGCGCGCTGATTATTGTCGTGACGCTCGCCATGCCCCGCCGCCGGGGTCTCGCGAACGTCGGTATCAAAACTGTTCAGAACGGTCTCCGTATCTCGCATAAGGTTTGTCCGCCACTCATTCTAGCAGTTGTTCGATGATCGTCGAACTATGCTCACCGGCAGCTAACACGCGCTGCGGACAAAGGATTTCGCCCGCACTTCGGTGTTTCCCGCTCAGGCCGCAACTACGCAGGAAAGCGCCCGAACGGAAGAGACTGCAAAGAATCCGCGCCGAGCCGCTCAGGCGCCGTTGACCAGTGCGGCGATATCGGGCGTGCCCAGCCCGGTGACCAGGTCGTACCCTGGACCGGCAAAGTATAAGCCATTTCCGCCCAGGTTGATGTCGTGGAACGCGGAGGCGGGCTTGCCTTACCCCTGGGCGGGTGCAGTCAACCTAAAAGTGGAGGGAGCCTTCCGGCAGGGCGGCGGCCTCAAATGTCTCGCGCGCGAGGTCGAGGAAGGCGGCCGCGGCGGGAGCATGGCGGCGCCCCTCCCGCCAGGCGAGCGTGATGTCACGGCTGAGCGCCGGCTCGGTCAGCGACACGACCGCGATGTCAGCGCCGGGGCCCTCGGCGTCGGATCGGGGCAGGATGGCGACCCCCAGGCCGCGCGAGACGAGCCGGCGAACCCGGCGGCTCTCGTTGGACTCGAGCGTCACCCGCGGCTCGAAGCCGGCCTGGCGCCCAGCGCCGAACAGCAGCTCACGCAGGCGCGCGCCCTCGCGGAAGCTGACGAACTGCTCGTCGGACAGCTCGGCCATGCGGACCTGACGCCGGCCGCTCAGCCGGTGGTCCGGCGGCAGGAGCACGACGAGCTCTTCGGAGACGAGCTGGTGGAGGCCCAGGCCCTCGGCCTCGACCCGCTCGGTGACCGACAGGAACGCCAGGTCGAGCTCGTCGATGCGCAGCATCTCTGCCATCTCCTCGCTCGAGTACTCCCGCACGGTCAGTCCCACGTCCGGATGACGGTCGTGGAACAGGGCGAGCGGCAGCGACAGATCGACCGGGCCCATGGTGTGCATGGCGCCGATCGTCACGTGCCCGGTGTTCATCCCGCGCACCGCCTCGAGCTCGCTCTCCGCCGCCTCGAGCTCCGACAGGACCCGCCGGGCGCGCACCACCAGCAGCTGCCCGGCGTCGGTGAGGGCGACGTGCCGCGTGGTCCGCTCCACCAGGGCCAGGCCGACCTCCTCCTCGAGGCGCCGGATCTGCTGGGACAGCGCCGGCTGGGCGACGTGCTCGTTGGCCGCCGCCCGGGTGAAGCTCAGCTCCTCGGCCAGGGCGACGAGGTAGCGCAGCTGTCGAAGTTCCATAAGCGCAAATTATAAATTACGGAGACTACGCGTCTTGGACTTCTTACGATGGCCGTCGTATATTCATTTGCGCAGTACCTCTCCTCCCTCGAGCGCGCCCCGAGTCCGGCCTCATATCCCGCCGGTACCGGGGCGCTCTCACTTTAAGCGGCGGTGAGCCTCAACCGGCCAGCTTCAGCAGGCGGACGGCGTTGTCCTTGAGCACCAGCGGGCGGACCTCGTCTCGGATGGGGAGCTTCTCGAAGTCGGCCAGCCACCGGTCCGGCGTGATCAGCGGGAAGTCCGAGCCGAACAGCATCTTGTCGCGCAGGCGGGTGTTGATGTACTGCACCAGGATCTCCGGGAAGTACTTGGGCGACCAGCCGGACAGGTCGATGTACACGTTGGGCTTGTGGACGCTGATCGCCAGCGCTTCCTCCTGCCACGGGAAGGAGGGGTGGGCGAGGATGATGTCCAGCCCGGGGAACTCGGCGGCCACATCGTCGACGGCCATCGGGTTGGAGTACTTCAGGCGGACCCCGCCGCCCCCGGGCATGCCGGCGCCGATGCCGGTGGTGCCGGAATGGAACAGCGCGATCAGGCCGGCCTGGGCGATGACGTCGTAGAGCGGAAAGAAGGCCGAGTCGTTGGGCCAGAAGGCCTGGGTGTTGGGGTGGAACTTAAAGCCCCGCACGCCGGCCTCGATCAACTCCGTCGCCTCCCGGACGGCCAGCTTGCCCTTGTGGGGGTCGACCGATCCGAACGGGATGATCACGTCCGGGTTGGCCTGCGCGGCCTCCAGGACCTCCCGGCTGCCCAGCCGCCGGCGGCCCATGCCGGCCTCGTCGTCGACGTTGAACACGACGGCCACCATGTTCCGCTGGCGGTAATAGTCGGCCACCTCCTGCGCCGAGGGCTGAGGCGGGCTGCCGCCGAAGTAGTTGGCGGCCGCCTCCAGCACCTCCAAGGTGACCGGGTCCTGCTCCTCGGAGTGGTTGCGCTCGGCGTGGACATGGACGTCGATGGCGCTGACCTTCTCCAGGTCGATCGTCGCCGGGGTCATCGTTGGGGGCTCCTATCCGCCGTAAACCCGGACCAGGGCGTCGGCCACCAGGCAGGGCTTCTCGGCGCCCTTCACCTCGACGGTGACGTGAAGCTTCATCTGCGCGCCGCCAGGTATCTCGGTCACCTCGGCGATCTCCAGGCCGCCGCGCCACTCGGCTCCCACGGGCAGCGGCGCCGGGAACCGCACCCGGTCGAGCCCGTAGTTGATCCCGGTGGTGGCGTCGGTCACCCGGATCAGCGACTGGCTGATCGGCGCCACCAGCGCCAGCGTCAGATAACCATGCGCGATCGTCCCGCCGAACGGAGACGCCTTGGCCCGCTCCGGATCGACATGGATCCACTGGTGGTCGTCAGTGGCGTCGGCAAACTGGTCGACGCGCTCCTGGTCCATCACCTGCCAGTCGGTGTAGCCGGCGTGGCGGCCGGCCAGCGCCGGCAGCCCGGCCAGGTCCGTGACCAGCCCTGAGGTCTCTGAGGTGCTCACTGTCGTCCTTTGAACGCGGGTTTGCTCAGCCGGTGCCGGCGTGGGCCCACGGCTGTGCCCGCGCCCGGCAGGCGAACGCTACCGGAGCGCCGGTTTCCGGCCGTGTGGCGGGCACGACTTCGGTCCGGCCGATGTGGGGGAGATTGTTCCCGGGGGTGGGCCAAAGATCCCACAGCTTCCGGGCCCGGCAGAGGTGTCGTTCCAAGGCGCGGCGCCGCGGTGGCGGGAGCCTCAGGACGCGTCGCCGCGATGGAGAGCGCTCAGGACGGGCGCATCCCGCCGTCGATCAGGATCGACTGGCTGGTGACGAAGCCGTTGCGGACGATGGCGGAGATCAGATCGGCCACCTCGTCGGGCCGGCCGAGGCGCCCCACCGGAATCCGGGCCGCCAGCTCCGACTGGCCCTTGGGGTCTCCGGGGAGCATGTCGGTCTCGATCAGCGCCGGGGCGATGACGTTGGCCGTGACCCCGTGCGGGGCGCCCAGTTGGGCCAGCGAGTGGGCTAGCCCGTGCAGTCCGGCCTTGGAGGCCGCGTAGTGAGGCCCGATGATGCCCCCGGTGTAGGCCGCCACGGACGAGACGAGGACGATCCTCCCGAAGCCGCGCTCCAGCATGCCGCCGATGGCCCGCCGGGCGATCACGAATGGGGCCCGCAGATGGATGGCCATGAACCGGTCCCAGTCGGCGACCTCGACCCGGCGCACATCGGTCTCCTGGGGCGAGTTGATCCCGGCGTTGAGGACGAGCACGTCGATCGCTCCCAATGCCTGCTCAACCGAGTCCACCAGCCCCTCGGCGGCGCCCGCGTCGGCCATGTCGGCTGCGAAGGCCTCGGCCCGGCGGCCCAGGCCGCGCACGTCGGACACCACCCGCTCGGCCGCGGCGGCGTCGGAGCGGTAGCCGACTGCGATGTCATGGCCGTCCTCGGCCAGGCGGACCGCCGTGGCGGCGCCGATGCCGCGGGAGCCGCCGGTGATCAGCGCCAGGCCCATGGCCTCGACCCTAGTACGCATGCCGGGGCGGGACCGAGCCCGTAGGGACGGCGGTTTTGGCTCGCTCCCGCGGGTCGGGGGCCCGGTGATCTGCGAATCCGAGGGTCCGGCGGTTGCGAGAGGGGTACATATAGGGAGGCCTATACTTGCCCCACCCCGACGAGGAGCGACCCGTTGCAGGAAATGGTGATCTACGGCGTGAGCTTCGACATGGTCGGCAAGCAGCCGATCGTGTTGCTCAAGACCGTTGAGAGCAATAAGTTCCTGCCGATCTGGATCGGCCACCCGGAAGCGGCGGCGATCCTGATGAAGCTGCAGGGAGCCTCGACACCGCGGCCGATGACCCACGATCTGCTCTCCGACATGCTCGGCGAGCTCGATGTGGAGTGCACCCGGGTGGCGGTGACCGAGTTGCGTGAGAACACCTTCTATGCGTCGATCAGCCTGCGCGCCAACGGGCGCGACCTGGAGATCGACTCCCGGCCCTCGGACGCGCTGGCGCTGGCCGTCCGGTCCGGCGCGCCCATCTTCGCGGCCGATGACGTCATCACCGAGTCGGCGATCGAGTTCGAGCACGAGGTCGAGGACACCGAAGAGGTCGTGGAGAAGTTCAAGGACTTCCTGGACCGCGTGACGCCGGAGGATTTCGCCTCCGACGAGTAGACGGTCCGGCCGGGCGCAGCCGGGGCCGGTGCGGGTCAGCCGACCGGGGCCGGGGAGCGGCCCACGGCCGTCAGGATCCGTTCCACGAGCTCGTCGAACGAGATTCCGGCCGCCTCGGCCGCCTGGGGCAGCAGGCTCGTCTCGGTCAGCCCCGGGATGGGGTTGAGCTCCAGTACGAACAGCTCCGGGCGGGCCGGATCAGCGTCGGCCATGATCAGATCCACGCGCGCGAACCCGCTGCAGCCCAGCAGCCGGTAGGTACGCAGGGCGATGTCCGCCGCCTCCGCGGCCGTCGCCTCGTCTAGCTCGGCCGGGCAGACGAACCGGGTGCGGCCGATCTCGTAGCGGGCCTCGAAGTCGTAGAAGTCCTCGGCGTCCTCGCGCACCGGCACCGCCTCCACGATCGGCAGCACGACCGGCGATCCGTCGCCATCCAGGATCGAGACGGCCAGCTCGCGGCCGGCCACGTAGCGCTCCAGCAGGACCTTGCGGTCATAGGAGAACGCGGCCACCAGTGCGGTCGGGACGTCGGCGGCGGTGCGGGCAAACTTGATCCCCAATGCCGAGCCCTGGCGCGCCGGCTTGACCACGATGGGGAAGGCGAGCCGCTCCTCGATCATCGGCAGCGCCTGGGCGGCTCCCAGCCCGCCGAGGGCGGTCTCGTTGAAGGCATAGAAGTCCGGGGTGGGGATCCCGTTGTCGCGCATCGCGTGCTTGGCCAGGACCTTGTCGGCGGCCCGGATGCAGGCCGAGACGCCGGAGCCGGTGTGGGGAATGCCGACCACGTCGAGCAGCTCCTGCACCGTCCCGTCCTCGCCGTCGCGGCCGTGGAGGGCGATGAATGCCACGTCGGGGCGGGCGGCGGTCAGCTGGTTGACCAGGTTCGGGCCCACGTCGACCGGGATCACCTCGTGCCCCAGCCGCTCCAGCGCGTCCTCCACGCGCGCCCCGGAGCGCAGCGAGACCTGGCGCTCCAGGGAGCGGCCGCCCTTCAGCACTGCCACTCTCGTCATGACGCTCGCTTGCGCTGGGCGGGCAGCTTGAGCACCTTGGCCAGGTCCTCGCCGGTTGGGGCGGGTTCGGACGGGCCCGCCCCGTCCGCCTGGCCGGCCTCTGGCTCGGAGGCCCGGGCGCCGGTCAGCGTGCCGTACATCGCCACCTGCTCGCGGACGACCTCGCCGATCCGCCGGATTCCCTCCCGGATGGCGGTCTCGTCGACCCCGGAGAAGTTGAGGCGCATCGACGACCCGCCCCGCCCGTCCACGAACGCGGCCCGGCCGGGGACGAACGCCACCTGCTCGCGGAGCGCCCGCGCCAGCAGATCGGTCGTGTCGATGTAGTCCGGCAGCGTCGCCCAGATGAACAGCCCGCCCTGGGGATGGGTCCAGGTCGCCTCCCGCGGGAGGTGCTCGGCCATCGCGTCAAGCATCACGTCTCGGCGCCGGCGGTAGATCTCCAGCAGCGACCGGACGTAGTCGTCCCACCCGCCCGCATCGAAGTATGCGCTCACGAAGTACTGGGAGATGGAGGACGAGCACAGGTCGGAGCCCTGTTTGCCGATCTGCATCTTGTGCAGGATCGGGGACGGGGCGGCCGTCCAGCCGAGCCGCACCCCCGGCGAGAGGATCTTGGAGAACGTGCCGGCATAGATGACGAACTCGCGGTCCAAGGAGTACAGGGTCGGCAGCGGCTCGCCCTCGTAGCGCAGCAGTCCGTACGGGTTGTCCTCCAGCACGAGCAACTCCCGCTCGGCGGCGATCCGGACGAGGGCGCGTCGGCGCTCCAGCGACATCGTCACCCCGCCGGGGTTGTGGAAGTTGGGCACCGTGTAGATGAACTTCGGCCGGCGGCCCGTCCGCTCCAACTCCTCGAGGGTCGTCTCCAGCTCGTCCGTCCGCATCCCGTCGCGATCCATCGTCACCTGGACGATGTCGGCCTGATACGCGCAGAACGTGGGGACCGCCCCCGGGTAGGTGGGCGCCTCGGTGACGACGACATCCCCGGGGTCGAGCAGTGTCTTGCAGACCAGGTCGATGACCTGCTGGCCGCCGGTGGTGATCAGCAACTCGTCGGTGTCGATCTCCATGCCCTCGGCGGCCATCACCGTGGCCACGCATGCCTTGACCCTCTGGAAGCCTTCGGTGGGTCCGTACTGGAGCGCGCGGGCGCACGACTCGGCGGCGATCGTGTTCATCAGGGACGCGTAGGAGTCCGACGGGAAAGTCGAGGTGTCCGGGAGTCCTCCGGCGAGGGAGATCACGTCGTCGCGCTCGGTCAGGGCCATCAGGTCACGCATGGCCGAGGAACGCATCACCTTCGTCCGTGCGGCGAACAGGGACGCGTAGCGCTCGATGTCGTGCGCCGTGGACCGCGGGCGCCGATTGGCGGGGGGCGACACCCTGCCCTCCTCGTCTATCGTCACGCTAGCCCACGGTACAGCACCATGCACCTCGTCTTCGACATCTTCCAGGGGATCGGCATCGCCGCGGCGGTGGGGATCCGCCCGTTTCTGCCGTCGCTCGTCGTCGGCGTGCTCGCGGCCGCGGATGTCCAGATCGACTTCGCGCACTCCTCGTACTCTTTCCTGCAGGGCGCCCTGTTCCTGCTGGTCATGGTCATCGGCGTGGCCCTGGTGGGGCTCACCGAGCGCCGGGCGTTTCGCGAGGCGCTGGGCAACCGGTCAGTCGCCTACGCGCTGGCCGCCTGCAGCCTGGGTCTCGGCGCGCTCTGGTTTGCCGGCTCCCTGGACCGCGGCCACTACGCCGCCTGGGCCGGCCTGGTCGGCGGCGTAGTGTGCGCCGGAATCGGCGTGCTGGCCACCCAGCCGCTCCTGGCCCGGGTACGCGCGCGGCTCGACGACGAGGCGGCCGGGGCGTTGCCGTTCGTCACGGAGGGAGGCGCCGCCATCGCGGCGGCGCTGTCGGTCGTGCTGCCGCCGGTCGGCATCATCGTGCTGGGGCTGCTGCTGTGGCTGCTCATTGCCGGTCGCGGACACGGCGAGCAGAAGTACGCGGGTCTGCGCATCCTCCGCTGACTCGATGAGCGCCACAGAGCGCAAGAAGCTGGTGCTGGTGGTCGTCGACGCGATGAAGCCGGCCATGCTGGAACGCGTGATTGCCGCCGGCCGGGCCCCGGCCCTGGCCCGCGTGCGCGAGGCCGGCGTCTACGTCGACGACTGCGCGGCCGCATTCCCGTCGGTGACGCCGGTCTGCGCCGCCACGATCACCACCGGCGTGGGGCCGGACGAGCACCTGATCCCCAGCATGAACTGGTACCACCGCGACGAACGGCGCTACGTCGAGTACGGATCGAGCTTCTCGGCCTCCCGCCAGTTCGGCGTCCTGCGCTCGCTGACCGACACCGTCTACCGGATGAACGCCGATCACCTCTCCCACGAGGTCGAGACCGTGTTCGAGTCGCTCGACGACGACGACGTGCGCACCGCCGGGACGACGTACCTCATCTACCGCGGGCGTCACGAGCACGAGGTGGCCAACGAGTCGGCGCTGGCCCGGATCGTGACCTCGACGCTGTTTCGTCGCACCATCCTCGGCCCCAAGGAGCTGTTCTACGCCGACCTGTACGCGTCCCGGCGCACCGGCTGCCGCGGCCAGTTGGGCCTGCCCGGCGCTCGCGACCAGCACACCGGGTGCGTCGGCTCGTATCTCGCCGAGCACGACCTGTTCGATTTCATGCTCTATTCGCTGCCCGACAACGACGGCTACTCGCATCGCAACGGCCCGCATGCCCAGGTGACGTCGCTGGCGGCCGCCGACCGTCAGGTGGAGCGGCTGATGCATGCCGCCGGCGGGCCGGACGAGTTTCTCGACCACTACGCGGTCATCGTCTGCTCCGATCATTCCCAGGCGCCGGTCGAGGAGCGGATTCGCCTGGACACTGCGTTCGCCGACTTCACGATCGCGCGGCCGAGCCCGTCGCGTTCGGCGGCGGCCGAGCTGGCGCTCTGTCCCGCCCAGCGCTCGGCGATGATCTACGCGCTTGACACTGACGACCCAGCCGACACGTGCTCACGCGCGCGCTCGGTGGCCGGCCAGTTGGAGGGCGTCGACCTCGTGATGTGGCGCCACGACAACGAGGCGGTCATCTCCAGCCGGCGGGGCGAGCTGCGATTTGCCGCCGGCGGCGACCTGACCGACGCGCGCGGGAACCGGTGGAGCGTCGAGGGCGAGCTGGGCGTGCTCCGGGCCGAGATCCAGGATGGGCGCATCCTGAGCACCGAGTATCCGGACGGTCTGGGGCGGGTGTGGTCGGCCTTGCGCTGCCCGACGGCCGGCGACATCCTGCTGTCCGCCGCGCCCGGCTACGAGTTCGTCGACTGGGGCGGCTCCGACCACGTCGGCGGCGGCTCGCACGGCTCGTTGCACCGGACCGACTCGCTCGGCGCGCTGCTCTGGTGCGGGACGGGACCGGATTCCAGAGCGGCACGGGAGCAGTGGTCGCTGCGTGACATCGCGCCGATGATCCGTGGTCATTTCGGGTTAGGATCCCCGCGTAACGCCGATTAGCACGGCGTTAGCCATTGGCCGTGTGGCCCGTCCGTCCCGGGCCCGTGGCTACATTTGTCCGATGCCTGAAGACGCCACCACCGTTGTCGAACTCCCGTTTCACCACCGGGTTCGGCTTGGCGTCCGCAGCACCCGGAACTGGCTTCAGCTGATCCGGTTCGCCGGGGTCGGCGTCAGCGGGTATGTCGTCAACCTCGTCGTCTACGCCCTTCTGATCCACGTTCTCGGCATCGACTACAAGGTCGCCGCCGTCGTCGCCTACGTGGTCTCGGTCCTCAACAACTTCTGGTGGAACCGGCACTGGACGTTCAGCCACCGCCGGGAGGCGCACCCGGTCGAGCAGGGCCTGAAGTTCTTCGCCGTGTCGCTGGTCACCTTCGGCTTCAGCTACGTCGTGCTGATCTCGCTGGTGGACGGCGCCGGCACCGACAAGCTCATCGCGCAGGCGGTTTCGATTGCCGCCGGGACGCCGCTGAACTTCATCGGACAGAAGCTCTGGAGCTTCCGGGGCTAGCGGCTAATCTCCCGTTCGGAGGACTGTTGCACTCCGACCGGCTCACGGGACGATTCACAGCCAGGGCGATCGCCGTGTCCCTGGCGTCCCTGTGCCTGATGCTCGTCGTCCTGGCCCCACCGGCCTCGGCGGCGACCACGACGACTGCAGCCGCCCCCGGGACGCCCGTCCTGGTCACCTCCATGACCCGGCCGCCGGCGGGCTACCGCCTGAACGCCGGCCAGGTGCAGCGCATCGCGCTGGCCGATCCGCGGGTGAAGTCCGCGCTCCGCGGGCACCCCCGGGCCGAGCCCTACGAGTACACCAAGGCGGCGGGCGAGTGGCAGGTCAGCTGGTTCTCTCAGACCAAGCCGCAGAAGGAGATCATGCAGGTCTACGTCTCCGATGCCACCGGACGGGTCACCCAGGTGTGGACGGGCTTTCAGGTGGCGTGGACGATGGCGCGCGGCTACCCAGGGGCGTTCGGCCGCCAGGTCAACGCCTGGTACATCTGGATCCCGCTCTGTGTCCTGTTCGTGGCGCCGTTCGCCTGGCCCGGCCGTCGTCGCCGGCCCTCGCTGTTTGTCGTCGACCTGCTCATGCTGCTGGGCTTCTCGGTCTCGCTGGCGTTCTTCAATCACGCCGACATCGGCCTGTCGGTCCCGCTCGTCTATCCGTTCCTGATCTACGCGATCGTGCGCATGCTCCTGCTGGCGGGCGGCCGCGGGCTGCCCCGGCGGCCGGTGTCTGCGCCCCCCACGTCGTGGCTGGCGATCGGCACCGTGTTCCTGATGGCGTTCCGGATCGGCCTCAACGTCCTGAACTCCAACGTCATCGACGTCGGCTACGCCGGGGTGATCGGCGCCAACAAGCTCCTCCACGGCGTGGCGCTATACGGCCACTGGCCTCCCGACAATCGCTACGGCGACACGTACGGGCCGGTCAGCTACTACCTCTACGTCCCGTTCCGCCTCATCTTTGGCTGGAGCGGGCGCTGGGACTCGCTCCCGGCCGCGCACGCGGCGGCGATCTTCTTCGACCTGGTCGCGTTCGCCGGCCTGTACCTGCTCGGCCGGCGGATCCGGGGCCACCGAATGGGCGTGATCCTCGCCTACCTGTGGGCGGCCTATCCGTTCACGCTCTACGCGATGAACTCCAACACCAACGACACGCTGGTGGCCGCCACGGTCGTCGCGGCCTTGCTGGTGATCGGCTCGCCGCCGGCCCGCGGCGTCATGGCCCTGGTGGCGGGAATGACGAAGTTCGCTCCGTTCGCGCTCGCTCCGCTGCTGCTGCGTGGGGTGGGCGACCGGCCCCCGCGCCCGCGCGCGATCGCCGCCTTCATCGTGGCCTTCTGTGCCAGCGCCGTCTTCGTGATGCTGCCGGTGCTGCCGCACCACGACCTGACCTGGCTGTGGCGCGACTCGGTCGAGTACCAGTCCAACCGGGTGACGCCGTTCTCGGTGTGGGGTCTGTGGGGAGGCCTGACCACGGTTCAGAACCTGCTGCAGGGGGCCGTGATCGCGCTCGCCGTGGGCGTGGCTCTGATCCCGGCGCGCCGCGGGCTGATGGAGGTCGCGGCGCTGGGAGCCGCCGTGCTGTGCGCGCTCCAGATCACGCTCAACTACTGGCTGTATCCGTACATCGTGTGGTTCTTCCCCCTGGTCATCCTCGCTCTGGTGGCTGCCCATCCCGACCGCCGGGAAGAGCCCGAGCGGCCGTTCCCCGCAGTGGAGCCGACCGCGGCCCCGCCCCCGCGGATCCGCATCGCCTCGTCGTAGCGCGCGCTAGCGGCTGTCCGTCCAGGGGATCAGCAACTGCTCGATGGCGGTCGCCGTGCGCGGCTGCTCGGACGCGGTGATGAGGACCGCGTTGAGCCACGGATCCTCGCTGGAGGTCTCGAACCGGACCGGCATCTTGGACGCCATCGCCTCCACCGCCTGCTCGCGCTTGACGCCGATGACGCCGCCCCGCGGCCCGGTCATGCCCACGTCGGTGATGTAGGCGGTGCCGCCGGGCAGGATCCGCGCGTCCGCGGTGGGGATGTGGGTGTGGGTTCCCACCACGGCGGTGACGCGGCCGTCGAGGTACCAGCCCATCCCCACCTTCTCGCTCGTGGCCTCGGCGTGCATGTCTAGAAGGATGTGGTCGGCCTCGTTGCGCAGCGCGTGCAACGCCGCGTCGGCCGAGGCGAACGCGCTGCGCCCGGGGTCCATGAACAGGTTTCCCGACATCGAGATCACGCCGAGGCGAACCCCTCGCCGGCTCACCGCGCACCACCCGTGTCCCGGCTGACTGCGCAGGAAGTTGGCGGGTCGCAGGATCTCCTGCCGGGCGTCGAGGTACTGGTAGATCTCGCGCTGGCGGTAGGTGTGGTTGCCCAGCGTGATGACGTCGACGCCGGCCGCGAACAGCTGGTCGGCGATCCGCGGGGTGATGCCGAGACCGCCGGCGGCGTTCTCGCCGTTGACCACAACGAACTCCGGATCGAAGCGCTCGCGTAGCTCAGGAAGCAGCCCAAGAAGCGTGCGCTTCCCCAGACCGCCGACGATGTCGCCGGCGAAGAGGATCTTCACTGCTCGTTCCATACCTCGTCGGCCTCATACTTTCAGGTCGATGCGTCCTTGGCTCCGCACGCGCGACCAAGCCCGGCGACCGCCGGAGGGGGAGCCCGACCCCGAGGCCGTGGAGTCCGCCGAGCACGACCCGAGCGCCGGCGAGCATGACCCGAGCGCCGGCGGCCGCGACCCAAGCGCCGCCGACCGTAAGGCCAGCGCCGGCGGCCGCGACCCGGCGCCTCGCCCGGTGCCCCCGGTCGTCGTTCCCCGCTGGGTTCAGATGGTCATGCTGCCGCTCGGGATACTGGGTCTCTACGCCCTGGCGCGAGCGGCCGGGACGATCCTGCTCGTCCTCATCGTCGCCGCCATCGTGGCCCTCATGCTGGCCCCGCTGGTGCGCATGCTGGAGCGCCGGATGCCGCGCGGGCTGGCGATCGCCATCGTCTACCTGGGCTTCTTCGTGTTCGTGGCCGCCGTCGGCTTTCTGCTGGCCAAACCGGTCGCCAGCCAGGTCACCACGTTCGAGCACAACATTCCGTCGATCGCCCGCGACGCCAACCGACAGCTGGCCAACTTCCAATCCTGGCTCGACAGCCACGGCATCAACGTTCACATTGAGCGCCAGGGCCAGACCGCGCTCGACACCATCCAGAAGTACGTCAGCAAGCGCTCCAGCACGATCGTCAGCTTCTCCCGGGACCTCCTGTCCACGATCGTGACGGTCAGCTTCGACCTGGTGCTCATCCTGGTGTTGTCGATCTATCTGCTGCTCTACGGCAAGCAGATCGGCGAGCTGGCCCGCCGGATCATGCCTCCGGGCGACGGCACCCCCAGCGACGACTACCCCCTGCTGGTGCAGCACGCCGTCTCGGGCTATGTCCGCGGGCAGCTGCTGTTCAGCCTCATCATGGGCGCCAGCGCCGCGATCTCCCTCACCATCCTCGGCCTGGTGGGGATCTTCCCGGCCGGAAAGACGTACGGGGCCTTCTTCGGCGCCTTCTACGGCCTCATGGAGTTCATTCCCTACATCGGCCCGATCATCGGCCCCATCCCGGCGATCCTGGTCGGACTGTTCCAGAATCCGATCAGCGCGGTCTGGCTGATCCTCCTGTTTGTGGCTCTCCAGCAGCTGGAGGGTCACGTGGTGGCGCCGCAGGTGTTCGGCATCTCGCTGCGGATCAACCCGATCTTGATCATCCTGTCGCTGCTGATCGGTTTCAAGATCTACGGGATCGTGGGCGCGCTGGTCGCTCTGCCGGTCGCCGCCGTCATCCGCCAGACCGTCGTCTACCTGCGCGCGCACCTCGTGCTGGAACCGTGGGGGACGTGCGGAGTGGGGCTCGGCCTGATGGGGCCGGCCGCCGTCCCGCCGCCGACAACCCGATGTCCGGACTGCGGCAGGCCGGCCGGCGACGACGATGCGTACTGCCGGACGTGCGGGGCGTCGCTGGAGTCCGAGGTCGGCGCCCGGCGGTGACCCATTAGCCTGCGCCCGATGTCGACGGCCGCCGCCCCGGAGTCGCAGGCCACCGCGCTGAGCGCGCGCTCGCTCACCAAGCGCTTCGGGGCGCGGACCGCGCTGTCCGCGGTCAGCTTCGAGCTGAGCGCCGGCGAGCTCGTCGGCGTCATCGGCCCCAACGGCGCCGGCAAGACGACGCTGCTGTCGATTCTGGCCGGGGTTCTGGCCGCCGACGAGGGCGAGCTTGACCGCCGGGGCGGCGAGATCGGCTGGGTTCCGCAGCAGCCCGCCCTCTACACCAAGCTGTCGGTGGCCGAGAACCTGCGGCTGTTCGCTCGCCTGGAGAAGCTGGGCGATCCGGACGCCGCCGTAGCGCGGATGCTGGCGCAGGCCGGCCTCGAGGACCGGGCCGACGAGGAGGTGGGGCGCCTGTCCGGCGGCAACCAGCAGCGGGTCAACATCGCCATCGGCCTGCTGTCCGCGCCCGCGGTGCTGTTGCTCGATGAGCCCTCGGCGGCGCTGGACCCGCGCCAACGCGAGCGGCTGTGGCAGTTCATCTCCGAGCTGATCGACCGTGGGACCACCGTCGTGTTCTCCACCCACAACGTCGCGGAGGTGGAGCGCTACGCCAACCGGGTCCTGCTCCTGGCCGACGGGGAGCTGCTGTTCACCGGGACGCCGGCCGAGCTGGAGCAGGCCGTGGGAGGCGATCCCCGGGATTTAGAAGCGGCGCTCGTCCACTTCCTCCACCTGCACGGACACTGAGCCGGCCCACGTGCGCTGGCTGTTGATCAAGGACCTGCAGATCCTGCGGCGCTCGCCGCTGCTGGTCGGGTTGCTGGTCGTCTATCCGATCGCGATCGCGCTCATGATCGGCTTTGCCCTGTCCAGCCCGCCCGGCAAGCCGAAGGTCGCCTTCTATGACCAGGTGCCCCCGGGGCAGGGCAAGATCAACATCGGGACCCAGCAGGTCAACGTCGCCGGCTACGCCTCCGAGCTGCTGCATTCGATCCAGCCGATCCGCGTGCACTCGCAGGCGCAGGCGGTCGCGGCGGTCCGGGACGGGCGGGCGTTGGCCGCTGTGATCATCCCGGCGGATCTCCCGCACCAGATCGAGACCCTCGTGACCCAGGGCGTGGGCCGGCCGAGCGTGCAGATCTACCTGAACACCAAGGACCCGATCGAGCGCCAGTTCGTCGATCAGGCGCTCTCGTCGCGCCTGAACCAGGTCGAGCAGGCGGTCTCCAAGCAGGTGCTCCGCGTCGCCGTCTCGGACCTGCAGCAGGTGCTCAACGGTGGGACGGTGCAGATCCTCGGCCAGCACGTCCAGCTGCTCGGCCTGCGCAACGCCCGCACGATCGTGCAGGGCACGCTCGCCTCGCTTCCGCCGGGCTCGCCCTTGCGGGTGGCCCTGCGCCAGGTCGTCGCGTTCGCCGATCTGGCCATCCAGGGCCTGGGCTTCGCCTCGCCGGTCCTGGGGACGATCGGCAGCCCGCTGACCGTCAGCGTGACCCAGTTGGCCGGCAAGACGACGCCGACGGCCGCCTACGCGGCGGCGATCGCGGTGATCGTCTCGCTGATGTTCGTCACGATGCTGCTCGCCGCCGGGATGCTGGCCGTCGAGCGGTCCGAGAACGCCTACGCCCGCCTGGTCCGCGGCCTGATCACGCCGGCCGGCCTGCTGTCGGAGAAGATCGCGCTGGCCGGCGGCTGCGCCACCGCGGTGACGCTGGTCATGGCGGCGTTCGTGTCGCTGTTCGTCCACCTGGACTGGGCGCGGTTCGAGCTGTGGGTGGCGGCGCTGGCGCTGGGCGGGCTGGCCTTCGGCGCGCTGGGGGTGGCGATCGGCGCGGTCGCCCGCGAGGTCAGCGCGGCCTCGCTGATGGCCTTCCTGGTCGCCCTGCCCGTCGCGTTCATCGCGCTTGTGCCCAGCAGCGCGGTGTCCGGCACGCTGCGAACGGTGCTTGACGTCGTCGCCTTCCTATTCCCGTTCAAGGCGGCGCTGCAGGCCATCTCCAGCGCGTTCAGCGGAACCGCCCCGGCGATCGGCCTCCCGCTCGTCCACCTGGCGGTGCTGGCGGTCGTCTTCGGGGGCTTGGCGACGCTGGCGATGCGCCGGTTCGCCGCGCGGTAGCGGCCACGTTGGGGAGCTAAGCCGCCTGTACCGGCTTAAGCCCCCAGGGGCCCGGCCGTTCGCGACCTACCGCTGGCCGGTGGTCCGCAGGAAGCCGAATACGCAGATCGCCGCGACGATGAAGGCCAGGATCGGCCACGTCGCGCTGACTGCCCCGACGACGGCCAACACCAGTGTGACGACGCCGATCGCTCCCGCGGCGCCGCCGACCACCACCATGCGGTAGGCGCGCTGCTCGCGTACGCGGCGCGGGGTGTAGCCCTGCCGCCGGTCAAGGTTGCTCATATCTGCCAAGCGTACCGCCCGCGGATACGGTTTCCTACGCGGCATGAGCGAGAACGCCACCTACCTGCTGCTGTACGCCTACGTCGAGGACATGGCCGACCGCCGCGGGCCCTACCGGGACGGTCACCTGGAGCGCATCCGGGCCGAGCAGGAGGCCGGCCACGTGGTCATGGCCGGGGCCCTGGGCGATCCGCCCCGTGCGGGCGCGCTCGTATTCCAGGGTGTGGCCCGCGAGCACGTGGAGCGGTTCACCGCCGGCGATCCCTACGTCCAGGCCGGCCTGGTCACCGAGCAGTGGATCGAGCCCTGGACGCTGGTCTAGAGATCATCAGCGTGTGCACAGCTCCTGGAACTGCCACCAGCCGAGCCGATCGAGGTCGTACGCCACCGTGTGAAAGGGAGTGTCGCGCCTGGGCGCTGCGGGCGCCAGTGCACCGGAGCGACGGGCGGGTCACAGGCCGCCGGTATGCTCGCTGAAAGCTATGCCGTTCCCGCAGACCCGCCTGCGCCGCCTCCGG